>NZ_VMHF01000002.1:103461-194386 GCF_007559355.1 Allobacillus sp. SKP2-8
AGTTCTAAAACCAAGCACTAAAAACGATCCCCAAAACACTTTGTGATCGATCACAGATGTCACCTTATGCCATTTGGGTACAAGCACCCCCGTAAGCGGATCGCCTAACACCAACGTTCATCACCGAAAATCACGCTAAGTTGTGTATTACCCGAACAACTTCTTTAACCAAAAAAACTGACCAATCAGCAAAAATTGCCTGTTGGTCAGTTTTCTACGTTATTGATTATTGTTCTTCACTTCACGAACCGACGTGCGATCGTATGTAAGCTTGTTTCCATCATTCACTTCAAGTACGATCGTTCCTTCGTCTAATGCATGAATGCGTCCATGCATACCACCGATAGTGACGATTTCATCACCTTTTTGAAGATTGTTTTGCATTTCTCGCACTTGCTTCTGTCTCTTTTGTTGTGGACGAATCAAGATAAACCAAAACAACACAATAAACAATACAATCGGTAATAATCCTGTCAATGCTTCCATCTATATTCCTCCTCCCTAGAAATTCTTTGCGTTTGGTTTGTTAAAACCATATTGTTCGAAAAATTCTTCTCGAAAATCTCCTAAACGATCTTCTGCAATTGCTTCTCGCACTTGCTTCATCAATTTTACCAAAAAGTAGAGGTTATGATAAGTAGTTAACCTTATTCCGAATGTTTCATTTGCCTTAATTAAATGTCGAATGTACGCTTTTGTGTAATTTCGGCATGTGTAGCAATCACAGTTTTCATCAATCGGAGTAAAATCGCGGGCAAATTTTGCATTCCGGACGACCAATCTCCCATTGGATGTCATGCATGTCCCGTTTCTTGCTATTCGTGTCGGGAGAACGCAATCGAACATATCTACGCCGCGGATCGCTCCGTCAATTAATGAATCCGGTGAGCCGACCCCCATCAAGTATCTTGGTTTCTCATCCGGCAATAAAGGCGTCGTGAATTCCAACGCTCGATTCATAACATCTTTTGGTTCACCAACAGACAATCCACCGATCGCATACCCTGGAAAATCAAGTGACACTAAATCACGGGCACTTTGTTTACGAAGCTCTTCATATTCGCCACCTTGGACGATACCAAAAAGCCCTTGTTCTGTTGGTCGCTGATGGGCTGCTAAACATCTTTCCGCCCAACGGGATGTTCTTTCCACCGATTTTTTCATATATTCAAAGCTTGCCGGATATGGTGGGCATTCATCAAAAGCCATCATAATATCTGATCCGAGATCGTTTTGAATATGCATCGCTTTTTCTGGAGACAGAAACAGTTTTGCGCCACTGATATGGTTCCTGAAGTGGACACCTTCTTCTTTAATTTCACGCATGTCCGAAAGACTGAACACTTGGAATCCACCAGAGTCTGTTAGAATTGGCTTGTCCCAATTCATGAACTGATGAAGGCCACCCGCTTCTTTGACAATATCTTCTCCTGGTCGAAGCCATAAATGATACGTATTTGATAATATGATGTTCGCCCCGATTTCATTCAACTCTTCTGGACTCATCGTTTTAACCGTTGCCAATGTACCAACGGGCATAAAAACAGGCGTATCAAAAGAACCGTGGGGTGTATGCACGGTTCCTAAACGCGCGCCTGTTTGCTTACAAACTTTTTTTAACTCATAGGTGATAGCCATGAACTCTCTCCTTGATATTTAATTTCAAATTCGTTAATAAATGAACATTGCATCGCCGAAGCTAAAGAATCGATAAGATTTTTCTACCGCTTCTTTATACGCTCTCAATGTTCGTTCTTTACCAGCGAAAGCGCTGACTAACATGATTAGTGTCGACTTTGGTAAGTGAAAATTCGTAATCATTGCGTCAATCGCTTGGAATGTGTACGGAGGATATATAAATATATCCGTCCATCCGCTTCTGGCTTCAAAGGTGCCATTTGTATCGCGGGCAATTGTTTCTAATGTTCTGATGGAAGTAGTTCCGACAGCAATGATTCGATTCCCTTTCGCTTTGATCTCATTAAGGGATGATGCAGTTTGTTCGTCCAATCGGTAGAATTCTGCGTGCATTTCATGATTTTCAATATCATCCGTCTGGACAGGTCGGAAGGTACCTAAACCGACATGCAACGTAACATAAGCGATGTGAACTCCTTTTTGCTTAATTTGTTCCAATAAACCCTCAGTAAAATGAAGCCCTGCAGTTGGTGCCGCTGCTGATCCGACTTCTTTTGCATAAACCGTTTGATAACGGTCTTGGTCTTCTAATTGTTCTTTAATATACGGCGGTAATGGCATTTCACCTAGCTGGTCAAGAATTTCCATAAAGATGCCTTCATAATGAAAGCGAACGACTCGGCCGCCATGTTCTTTTTCATCAAGGCATTCGGCTTTCAATAAGCCATCACCAAAGTGAATCCATGTACCCACTTTTACTTTCTTGGCAGGCTTTACGAGTACTTCCCAATCATCTCCATTAACTTGGTGAAGTAACAATAATTCAACCTTACCATATGTGTCTGCCTTATAACCCATCAAACGTGCTGGGAGCACTTTTGTATTGTTTAACACAAGGCAATCACCAGGATTCAAATAATCAATGATATCCGTAAATTGCTGATGGTAAAATTGATCTTTCGCTCGATCGATTGTGAGCAATCGTGATGCTGACCGATCCTTAAGCGGTGTTTGTGCAATTAATTGTTCTGGTAAGTCAAAGTCAAACTCATTAATATCCATGCTGTTCCTACTTTCTATTGATTACCGATTACTTAAATTTCCCTAAAATATAAAATACAAGCGATAAAATAATACTAATGATAATAGAGGTCATGACCGGAAAATATACCGTTGTATTCCCTTTCTTGAAAACGAAGTCACCAGGAAGCTTTCCAATCAATGTCCAAATGATCCCAACGATCACCAACACAATTCCAATAAGGATTAGAATTTTTCCTAGTCCATCCATTCACCCGTTAACCTCCCTATTGAAATGACGATACGCTTCATACGTGGCAATCCTTCCACGTGGTGTGCGTTGAATATATCCCTTTTGCAATAAAAAAGGTTCATACACGTCTTCAATGGTTTGAGATTCTTCGCCAATGGTTGCTGCCAATGTTTCCAATCCAACTGGTCCGCCTTGAAACTTATCGATAACCCCTAATAAATATTTATGGTCGATATGATCTAATCCAGCCGCATCCACCTGTAACATGTTCAATGCTTCTTTTGTGATATCCACTGTAATGGTGTCCATTTCACTTACTTGGGCAATGTCTCGCACGCGTTTGAGCAACCGATTGGCAATACGAGGTGTACCGCGTGAACGGGAGGCGATTTCCTTTGCTGCATCCTCTTCAATTTCCATTTCAAATATGTCAGCTGTACGTTTAATGATATGACTTAGATCTTTCTCTTCATAAAACTCCAGTCGACTTAATACACCAAATCGATCACGAAGAGGAGCAGAAAGCAACCCAGCACGAGTTGTCGCACCTACAAGTGTAAATGGCGGCAAATCTAATCGTACGGATCGAGCGCTATCCCCTTGACCGATTACAATATCCAAAAAGAAATCTTCCATCGCTGGATAGAGTATTTCCTCAACCGCTCTAGGCAAGCGATGAATCTCATCAATAAACAAGACGTCTCCTGTTTCAAGGGAAGATAAAATCGCTGCGAGATCTCCAGCTCTTTCGATTGCTGGCCCGGATGTCGTTCGAAACTGTACACCCATTTCATTGGCAATAATCGATGCCAGTGTCGTTTTCCCTAGACCTGGAGGACCATATAACAAGACGTGATCCAATGGTTCTTCGCGCATTTTTGCCGCTTCAATAAATATGCTCAAGTTTCGCTTTGTTTTCTCTTGTCCTATATATTGCCTCAATATTTGAGGTCTTAAACTTTGTTCCACCTGAAGATCTTCTCCTTGAAGATCTCCAGAGATCATTCGATCATCCATCATTCCACCCACTTACCGTATTAATAGTTGCAACCCTTTTTTCACTACGTCATCCGTTGATTCAAGATTTTCAGCTTTTAGCTTGCCTTCAATCGATTTAATTTCCCGATTGGAATAACCGAGAGCTCTTAATGCTTCAATCGCTTCATCAACATAAGGACTGGTTGCGTGGATCATATGAATTGTTTCTGTTGTCTTGGAATCTTCGCCTTGGAAAGTCAGCCACTCTGTCACTTTCCCTTTTAAGTCCAAGATCATTTGACGTGCTGTCTTCTTTCCGACACCCGGAAACTTGGTCAAGAATTTTTCATCCTCTTGCTCAATTGCTTGGGCAAAATCTCTGACAGGTACCTGGCCGATAATTGCACTAGCGCTTTTAGGTCCGATTCCGGATACTTGTATTAATTTTTTAAATAATGATTTCTCTTCTTCTCTTTTAAATCCATATAACATGTGTAGGTCTTCACGAACATACTGATATGTATAAACTTTCACTTCTTGTCCTAAGGATTCTTGAAACTGATAAGGATTGGCACAATATATTTCATAGCCGATTCCTGCCGTTTCAACGACCAATATATCGTCTTCAATCTCCTCTAATTTTCCACGAACATAAGCAAACATGAACTTCTCTCCTATTCTTGAACAAATGTTCTCTCATTAGTTTAACATGGAAACCAATCCTTGTGGTCTTATTTGAACGATAGAAAAACCAGTCATGATTACCCAGAACCATAACTGGTGTTACTGTTTTATTTCATATTGTGATGAACATCTTGAACATCATCAAGATCTTCGAGCATATCAATCAGTTTGTTCATCTTCTCTTGATGATCCTCTGCCACTTCCGCATCAGTATCAGGAATCATCGTCAATTCAGCTGCTTCCAACGGATAATTCTCTTCCAGCATCTTCTTACAAGACTCGAAATCTTCCACTGTTGTGTAAAGCTCAAACACTTCTTCATTAGATTCAATCTCTTCACAACCAGCTTCGATGGCTTCAAGCATGAACTCATCTTCATCCATAGAAACATTTTCCTTCGCAATGACGATGTACCCTTTTCGTTGAAACATAAAAGAGACGCAGCCATTTTCCCCTAAGTTGCCGTCATTTTTTGAAAAGGCATGTCTGACTTCTGAAGCTGTTCGGTTTCTATTATCTGTCAACACATCAACCATGACTGCAACGCCACCTGGGCCATAACCCTCATATGTCGTCTCTTCATAATTTTCGCCTTCCACGTTTCCGGCTGCTTTCTGTACTGCGCGATCGATATTATCTTTTGGCATGTTATTGGAACGTGCCTTATCAATTGCCAAACGGAGAGCGGCATTTGTTTCAATATCTGTTCCGCCTTGTTTTGCAGCGACATAGATTTCCTTCGCCAATTTCATGAATATTTTTCCCCGTTTTGCATCTTTGGCATTCTTTTTGTGTCTAATATTATGCCATTTTGAATGTCCTGCCATAAACTCCTCTTCCCTTCTTGATTAATCGACTAAATCATATACTCGGTATACACGACCACTCTCGATGGTCTCTCGTTTATGAATTAATTGGAACAACAATTCAGCAACTTCACCTGGACTCCGTAGCTGTCCTTCTTGTTTGAATTGCTTGAACTTTTCAACGTCTTTAAAGCTTTCACTAGTTGATTTACGAATCTCAGATTGCATGTCAGTATCCATAATCCCCGGACTAAAGGCAACATGTACTTCATCTCGTCCGATTTCCTTAGCTTCCATAGCCGCCGTTTGTGTAAATAAGTTGATCGCCGCCTTTGTCGATCCGTAAGCACTCCATCCATAAGTACTTCGTTCTGCAGCTCCCGAAGTGATATTCACAACGGTAAGCGGTACATCGATTGAACTCTTCTTCAACTCATTGAGAAGAATCATCGGTGCTGTTGTATTCAAAGCGACATGCTTCGAAATGTCGTCACTATCTATACTACCGACGGGACCAATCGGCGAAACCATACCAGCATTATTGATCAGCAAGACCTCTTCTGGTGACTCTGTTTCAAGAATTTGGCTAATTTTTTTCCCAACAGAAATTGTGGATTCAGGATCACTCAAATCCGTTGGCAAATGCGTATGCGTTAGTTGGTGTGCTGAAGCTTCTTCATGTAATGTAGGTAACTCAGCCTTTCTCGCAAGGGTAATGAGCTGATATCCCTCTTTTAGCGCTAACATAGCACTTTCTTTTCCCAATCCCCTAGAAGCACCTGTAACAATGGCGTATTTCATTCGGTTTCTCCTCCCTTTTTGAATCTTTTTGTATTCATTTTAAAAGAATGATGTTGAATTGGTTGTTAAATCGGTTATTCTATCCGTGAATCAAAATCAGGATTTACATCCACAATTATATCAGAGCGATCGGTGATGTCTTCAACAATTTCCTTAACGCGTTGGACGGTTTCTTTCGGATCCGAGCGACTTTCTAAATTAATCGCAACAAAGATTTTGTCTTCTCTGATAGCCAGTCCAACTTGCCGTACTTCTTCCAATTGCATCAACTCATAATAAATATGCCGTTCGGTTTTGTTTCCAGGCCCTTCTTCATCGTTAGTGTTCTCACTTGAATTATTCATGGATCGCTCTAAATTTTTTTGCTCAAAATATTCGGTTGGGTTCGAATATAAATTATAACGGATTAACTCCTCATCTGTCACCTTTTGGTCCTTTTGCATCTCTGCCGTTTGCCCACCATCTGTTCTTTGTTTATCCTTTTCTGGGTTGACCCAAGTGCATCCGGTCATAATAATCGCTATAAGTGTAAGGAATATCGTTTTTTTAATCATAAAATCACCTCCTTTCATTAGTTTGAGAAAGGAGGTGCTAACCATACATTTAACGTGGTGAAAATTGATGGAAAACCACACATTTATTTGATTGAATTTATTTGTAATAATTGGTTAGTAAGAATAGACATAACCCATACACGGATTGTAGTAAATAAATGGCTGCTGCTGTTGTTCAAGTGAACCCCATCCCTGAACAAAAGTCATGTCTGTGTACAGTGGTTGTGTCATAGGTGCATATCCGTCTGGATAGGAATATAGGTAATTTTGGTTTTTCACTAACGGGGAAGGGATCTGCCACACACGTTCATCCTCTTGAATTTCAGGAAGATAGTCTGCCGTTCTTTCAGGTGGTTCCATACGAGTCAATCGGTCATTGGATAACTCTTTTTGCGTAATGGAAGTCTTCGTATGATCTACGTCATCACTCTGGTTTACCGAACTAGATCTCACTTGTTTTTCTACTTGTTTTTCGCGCTCAATGGGTACGCGCAATTTCATCCCTTGCATGAGTTCAAATGGGTCGGCGATTTGTTTATTCATACGAGCAACTTCTTGAAAGGAAAGACCATATTTCTCGGCAATGGACTTGATTGTTTCACCTCTTCGAACAATATGAATTCTCAAATTCAATGACTCCTTTCATTTCAATCTACACTTAGTTTATGCAAGAAGACGAAAAAATTGAGTCAGCAGCCTATAATTCATATGTCTGGATCAGCCATTAAAAAACACTGCACATCCTTCAAAGAGGAACATGCAGTGTTTTCAATTCTTATTCAACAAATTCAAATTCGAAATCTAATAAGCGAACGATATCTCCGTCCTCTGCTCCTCTTTTACGGAGCGCTTCATCGATTCCTAAATGACGCATTTGTCTGGCAAATCGGCGAACAGATTCATCCCGATTAAAATCAGTCATTTTAAATAATCGTTCAATTTGAGAACCTGTTAATACATAAGCACCGTCAGGATCCCGTGTAATTCGGAAGCTTTCATCATCTTTTTCATGTCGATAGATAACGCGTTCATCTTGAAGGTCTTCTTCTTGCGTTTCAAATGCATTTTTCGGTATTTTTTCCAATGTATCGGCAATTGAATAAAGCAGATTGCTTAAACCTGACTTCGTCAAAGCTGAGATCGGAAAAATTTTCTGTGATGCATCAAAATGCTCTTTAAATTGTTCAAGCTGTTCTTCAGCACCAGGCATGTCCATTTTGTTTGCAACAATTAATTGAGTACGTTCCATCAAGCGTTCATCATATTGCTCAAGCTCTTGATTAATCGTTTGATAATCTTCATAAGGATCTCTTCCTTCAGTTGCGGACATATCGACCACATGAACAATTAAGCGTGTGCGCTCAATATGACGTAAAAATTGATGTCCTAGTCCTACACCTTCATGAGCACCTTCAATCAATCCTGGTAAATCCGCTATCACAAAGCTTCGATCATCTTCCGTCCGGACCATACCTAAATTAGGGTTAAGCGTCGTAAAATGATAATCGGCAATCTTAGGTTTTGCAGCACTGACGACAGATAGTAGTGTCGATTTCCCGACACTTGGGAAGCCTACTAACCCAACATCCGCTAAGACTTTAAGTTCGAGTTGGACATACAACTCTTCACCTGGCTCGCCATTTTCAGCAATTTCGGGGGCACGGTTCCTCGCATTACTAAAGTGAATATTTCCACGTCCGCCACGTCCAGCTTTTGCAATGACTGCTCGCTGTTTATGTTCGATTAAATCCGCAATGACTTTGCCGGTATCTGCATTTTTTACGGTCGTTCCTGGTGGCACAGGAACAACGAGTGGAGCAGCGTTTTTACCGTGCATACTTTTGTTCATTCCATTTTCCCCGCGGGTTGCTTTAAAATGTTTTTGATAGCGAAAGTCCATTAACGTATTCAAACCTTCATCTACTTCAAAAATGACATCACCGCCGCGGCCGCCGTCACCACCAGCAGGACCACCCATTGGTTCATATTTTTCTCGTCGGAAAGCAACGATTCCATTACCACCATCGCCTGCTTTGACGAAAACTTGCACTTGATCTACAAACATTCTCTCACCTACTTATAACGATATTGAAAAACAATTTTTTGCAAATCATTTTCCGTTTCGTTTTCTGGATCATTCTGTTTATCTTTTTCCACATCAGTAATAATATAATCAATTTGGATTTCTGGTTGGTAAGACAAGTGAATCCATAATGAAGTATCTTCTTGGACGACTTCTTCAACTTGGTCTATAACCGATTGAACATCTTGTTCCATAGCTTTGTCATAAGTCCGCAGAGGCTGCGTCTCACCAGTCGTTTTAAAATGTAATCTGACCTCTGGGTGATCTATTTTCCACAATAGAATTCGACTGACATATTCAGGAGCATCTAAAGATTGTAAAGCTCTTTCAGTATTTAGCTCATCAATAAAATGATTTAGCTTGTCCATCGATTCCTCTTTCATATTCATACTTTGATATCCATGAATCACCTGGAGCTCATTTAGTAGCTTGTGCCGATACAACTTCATCGTATTTAAAAAAGTTTCCGTATCCATAGAGACCACCTAACGTGCCATTTTTCTCTATTTTACCATATTACCATAAACCAAGACATTCACCTTGTCGTTCGTCGAAGTATTTTCAGATAATCCACCGTTTGTCACAATTATTCACCTATGAATGAATCAATTCATACATCAAATCGCAAGAGCGCCAAAGCTTTTAAATAATGGCTTTGTTAGAACTTAGTGTTGATTTTCTTATGATACAGCATAAAGCATGGAGTTGTTGAATTGTGAGAAGCGAAGGTGGCGACTCCTGGTCGACTAAAAGCGGTCACGTCCTGTGACCAACGTCGACATTAGACCATCCGGGTCGTCACGGGATAAGCTCGAGCCGTGCCTGCGGTAAAGAAGACACTGCGATTTATCGCAAATGTCGCCCTTATGCCCTTTGGGTAAAAGCGTCCACCGATAGCGGATCACAATATCAACAACGGACTTTAACAAAGCCTAAATAATAAAAAGCGCAAAAATGAATTTGATTCAAGTGGCTGTAACAACAACAATTCTTTTAGACCAAAAAAACTGGTCCAAAAGGTTATCTTTTGAACCAGTTCTTTATGTGTATGATTAAGCTTCTTGAACTTCTGGATGAACGCTGACTTTCTTACGGTCACGTCCATAACGTTCGAATTTAACAACACCATCAATTTTAGCAAAAAGTGTGTCGTCACCACCGCGACCAACGTTATCGCCTGGGTAAATCTTTGTACCGCGTTGACGATAAAGAATGGAACCGCCAGTTACAAATTGGCCGTCTGCACGTTTCGCTCCAAGACGTTT
The DNA here is from genome assembly GCF_007559355.1 of Allobacillus sp. SKP2-8. Classification (NCBI taxonomy): domain Bacteria; kingdom Bacillati; phylum Bacillota; class Bacilli; order Caryophanales; family Bacillaceae; genus Allobacillus; species Allobacillus sp. SKP2-8. The sequence goes on from NZ_VMHF01000002.1 coordinate 113,544, forward strand.
GGATTCGGAATCACGACCGTTTTTAGTACTACCAGCACCTTTTTTCTGTGCGAAGAACTGAAGATCTAAACGTAGCATGTGAAAGCACCTCCTTACTGATTAGATAACTTTATATATTCGCCATAATCGTTTTCAATCGTTTGAATAGACACAACCATACCTTCAAGCAATGTTTGGGCTTTCGCAAATGATTCATCATCCATTTGTGATGATAACGTCATTTTTAAATAGCCACCTTCTGCACCTTGCTCGATTTCAGGTTCGACATTACATAATGAAATAATCGAATTGATTGCTCCGAATGAAACAGCAGAGACTGCTGCACAGACCAAATCGTAGCCATATGGACCACTATTTGCGTGTCCGGATAATTCAAAAGACATGATTTCATTTTGATCGTTTCGTTCAACGATTACTTTTACCATCGATTTCTTCCTTACAGACTGATTTTGTTGATGGTAACTTTTGTGTAAGGTTGACGATGACCTTGTTTACGCTTGTAGTTTTTCTTTGGCTTATATTTGAAAACAGTGATTTTACGTCCTTTACCCTGTTTCTCAACAGTTCCAGTAACGCTAGCGCCATCTACAAATGGAGCACCCACTTTTGTTTCATCTCCACCAACGAAAAGTACTTTGTCAAAAGTCACTTCGTCTCCAGCTTCACCGACTACTTTTTCCAAGTAGACTGCTTGGCCTTCTTCAACTTTAACCTGTTTACCACCAGTTTCGATAATTGCGTACATTCTTGCACCTCCTCGTTTACTTAGACTCGCCATAAAGGTACTCATCGGTGATGAGTTTAGTAACCTTTTCTGCGCGGTTGCAGCAAATTGGTGCGACAATTTGCATAACAATAAAACATTACCATAGATTAAAACAATTTGTCAATCGGTGTACCTTCTGTTTGAAGTTTTTCTAGCAACCAATCAACATTCCCTATTTTATATAATTTGAAGGGACTTTGTAAAGAAGAATCTGCATGAATGACTAAAGAAAATGTAAATTGATGATGACGATGCAATTTCTGAATAGCTTCTTTTACATATACTAGGTTATTCGGTTCAACAGCAACTTCTACACACTCTACTCTTTCACTCTGATAGGCCAACAACTCATCTTCCAACTGATGGACCAAAAATTCTTTTGAATGCTGAATTGTCGGATCCTCGATTTGGAAAAAATCATAAATGCTTTCACTTGTTCGTTTTGCCGTCAATTCCATCAGTCCTAGCTTCGTCATACCGACCACTTGAACCGGTAAGTTCCTTTGTTGGATCGTTTTTCTTAGCAGCTCCTCAATAGACTTACGGTTCTCTTTTTGTTCTAAGTTGATAAAGTCAATTAAAATAATCCCGGAAATTTTTCGGAATTGCACTTCTTTTAAAGCTCTTGTCGCTGCCTCTTTATTGACATGATGAAAAAGCCGTTCACGTACTTGATGGCTCCGTGAACGAGCTGAATTAACGTCGATGATCGTCATAGCTTCTGTTCGATCAATCACGAGTTCCGCCCCACTATCCAACTTAATTTTTCTAGCGGTAAACCTTTCGCCTAATTGAGTCAATGTGAATGGCCGATGACTGTAAAAGCGTTCATCAAACTGGATACGCTCGCTTACGTTTGGAAACTTTTCTCTCAAGAATCTGGCATAATTGACGTCATCGCAAATGATTTTATCGATCGATTCAATTTCTTTTCGTACATATTCATCCCATGAATCTTTTTGACGTAAGACGGTGCCCGTTTTTTGTTTCGCTTCTTTCTGAAACTGTCCCCATTTTTTTCGCAATCCACGAACCGATTCAATGAGCAGTTCATCAGTCATATGCTGGGCTACTGTTCGGACGAGCACGCCTTCACAGTCGTTTAATTGCTCATTGAGTAATGTGTTAATATAACCAGCTTTTTGCTTTGGAATTTTTGAAGAGATTTTTAATACCGATTCAGTCGGAAAAAATACAATATAGTCATTTGAAAGTTCGAGTTGATCGCTGACTGTCATTCGTTTAGAAGTGGTGGCAGTCTTCTCAACTTTCACCACAAGGCGTCTACCTTTATAAATAGACTGGGCTTGTTTTTTTAATGGCAAATAAGCGATCTCGTTTCCAAGGTCGATAAATGCAGCTTGAATACGAGGATCGATATCTTGAACAACACCACTGACCAAATCACCTACACGGTAGGCGGATGCTGTTTGGAAGAAAAACTGTGTCGCATTTCCATTCGTCAGCTCTAGACAATATTGTTTATCTGACTGAACTTGAAAATAAAACGTTCGCATCTACTTGTCCACCAATCATGATTTAGGAGGGACCGCCGAAAATAAAAGAGATAAATAATCATCTTCTGATAACAAAGCTCGATTTTCAATCTGAATAAAATGATAGTGATTTTTTTTGAATCGTTTCATCATTTCCTGAAGTGAAGTTTGGATTGGAAACTCCAGCTTATGGATTTTGTTGCGATTGACGGTTGGATACATGTATCTGGCAAGCATATGTTTCATTAAGTAAAGATGATGTCGCCGATACGTAAACCAGTTATCTAACCATAAAATCGATGATAAGACAATTAATGGCGGACTGACCCATCCATTTACTAGCAGTATACCATTAGCAACGATAATCATAAATATTGAGAAACTTGTGGCCAAAAGAATGGAACGATGAAAAGGGAGCCAATGACTGATTAAAAAGAAAAGGAACCTTCCTCCATCAAGAGGGAGGATTGGCAATAAATTAAAAACAAGAAGCATCGTATTCATCCACATGAATTGATCGATATAAAAAACTGGGATTGAAGAAAAGGATAGAAGATGGATCACACCAAAAATCCAAATATGTTGAATCGGTCCAGCAATGGTGACCCACAATTCTTCATAAGTCGGTCGATTATAAAAATCCTTTGTTTCCATGACACCACCAAATGGCCAAATAACTAACCGAGTCACTTCCCATTTAAAATATCGTGCAACAGCCAAATGCCCACATTCATGAATAAATATGAGCAAAAACAATGCAGCCATTTCTATGAATAATCCAAAAAAGTAACTAAGCAATAGTAAAATAATCAGCAATGGATGAATCTGAATGACGGATTTAAACGTTCGAACCGATTGAATAATCATTCTATTCTCCTAAGATTTCCTGGAGTGGATTCAGGTATTTACTCCCATCCTGAATCGCAAAATACAATGCCGATGTGCCTAATTCATCTGGACGAACAGAGCCGATCGTTTGATTTGCCGGAATTGTTTGGTAATGAAATACATCAATTTCATCCAATTGACCATAAATTGATTTTCGTCCATCGTCGTGCTGTAAAATGATGGTCCGTCCTGTATCCGGTTTATTACCGGCGAATAAAACTGTCCCTTTATCTAAAGAATAAACGGCTTCTTCTGCGGTCACTTCAATATGTATGCCTTCGCCCTCTGCGGTAATACGGTCCTCATCCAATCCAGATACAGGGATGGATAAAACATTACCAGGTAAATCATTTGGTTCAGCTTGGTCAAAGCCTAACGATACGAAAGAACCGCCAAAATGGGATTCATACCAAGAGTGCATTGTGGCAAACGGTAAATCCTCTGTCAGTGCGTAATGAACGGTCTCTTTTGATTGTTTAATCACTGGCAGTTCAGAATTGTAGATTAAAAAAGTGAGAAAGAAGATAAAAATAGACAATAAAAACTTCGGAAACCAAGTTGACTTCAATCGAATGGTTCCTCGATCGTTCGAGTTGGATAGCCCTGTTGGCTGGTTTCCATATCGTTCGTCATCACTGAGCAAGGGGGAATGATTGATACTGACTTTTGTACCTGCTTTCATGTTCTTTCGATTAACGATATTTTTTCTAATTTCATCTAATTTTTTACTCATAATCATCCGTCCTTTTTTCTTTTGTACTAGCATATTCGGACGGGCTTTCGATTATGAATAGGTTCAATTTTGATAGGGGGTTATAAAGCGAGAATTTTTTGACAGGAAGGAGACTCCAACGACTTAATAGTGGTTAAGGCATTATTTATATTATTGAGACTTGTCTCCAAAATAGTGGGACTCTCCGCTCCCGAACAAACAAAAACTCCTTCACGTAATTGACGTGAAGGAGCCTCATATACTATTTTGCTTTCATTCCAAATATTTTTTTCACTTTTGACATAAAACCTTTTTCTTCGTCAAAAGACATCAACGGAACCGATTCACCTAAGATTCTTCGAGCTATATTCCGATAGCTGATCGATGCTTTTGTATCTGGTTGGAAAGCTACAGGCTCACCGTGATGTGATGCTTTGATCACATCTTCATCGTCTAAAATAACACCGAGTAAATCGATGGAAAGCGTTGAAACAATGTCATCGACACTTAACATATCACCACTATCGATCATGTGCTTCCGTATGCGGTTTATAATTAAATGAGGATCTTGTAAACCTTCTTTTTCCAACAAACCAACAATACGATCCGCATCCCGAACACTCGATTTTTCTGGTGTTGTTACTACGATTGCTTTATCGGCTCCTGCCACAGCGTTAGAAAAACCTTGTTCAATTCCTGCCGGACAATCAATTAATATGTAATCGTAATCTGGCTTTAATTGTGCAATTAGGTCTTTCATCGCTTCAGCAGTAATGTCATTTTTATCATTGGTTTGCGCAGCTGGCAATAAGTGTAGACAATCGAACCGTTTATCTTTCACCAACGCTGTTTGCAATTTGCAATTTCCGTCAATCACATCAACGATATTGAAAATGATTCTATTTTCCAATCCCAATACGACATCCAAATTACGCAAACCAATATCAGTATCAACAAGACATACTTTTTGATCCTTCAACGCTAATGCAGTTCCAATATTTGCAGTGGTTGTCGATTTTCCGACACCACCTTTTCCGGAAGTAATGACGATTGCTTCACCCATTCTCGATACCCCTTTCCAATCGATCGATGAGATTTGGTCGTACCTTTGGCAAGTAGTTCACTTTCTCTACTTCTATCATATCATTTTCGAGATTAATATAAGCAAACTCTCGGTCAGAGCCTTCGACATCATAGTCTGGAGACCGACTGATTTTATTGGCAATCCTGAGTTGGCTCGGATTCATATAAGAAGCCACGATGACACATTCCTTGTTTCCATCGGTACCTGCATGAGCAATTCCTCTTAGTTTACCAAAAACATAAACATTTCCGGTGGCCATGACCATCCCACCAGGATTGATATCTCCAAGAATTAGAGCGTCACCCTCTACCTGATGAACTTGTCCAGAACGAACGTTTCGAATCGCAGGTCTGACAGACATATTATTGATTTGTTTCGTCACTTCATCACTTGTCAATACATAAGATTGAAATTGCTTAATTCGATAACTGCTATTCTTTTCAATAATCTCATGGATTTGCTTTTTCTGTTCTGTTCGCAAGTAACGATATTGACTATGTAAAATCAATTCGGTCCGGTCTTCTTTATTGCTTGTTTCTAGCTTTGTTTTCAGCTCATTCAACAGCTGTTCAAATGAACATTCGTCATTTAAATAGACCGTTATGCCTTCCTGCGTCCCTTTCATCAGAACACTTTGCATACTATCATTCAAAGAGGTCACCCTCCAATCTTTTATCTCTCTCAATCTATTTTACCAAAAAATCATCGTTTCGGCTCTTCTTTCCATTTTGTTAATTTCTTTGAGAAATACGGAAATATCAACAAGAAAAATAATAGGTTCATCAGAACAGTCGGTGTTAACCGTTCCATCAAATATTCTTTGATCGGTAAGTCAATGACACCGATTAAAAGATAGGTTCCATAAATTAAGAACTCACAAACAATCAAAGCATAAAACACGAGTAGTAAAGTAACTAAAAAATTAACATGTAATAACTTCTTAAACAAGTGAACGCCATATAAAGACAGTCCATAAGCAAGTAAATAAACACCTAACAAATCTGTATAAACCAACTCAGAAATAAAAGCAAATATGGCACCGTAATAAATCCCTGCATAACTATGTTCTTTATCATAATATAAAGTAATCATGACCGAAAAGACAAGAATCCAATGTGGGATAAAATATAATTCCAGTAGAATATTATTCGGTAAAAGCTCCGTTGCAATGCTTTCTGCGATCAATAAAGCAAAAAGAATCAGAGGAAGGAATAAACCTTTCATACTATTCTTCCTCCTCATCGATTACTGGTGAATGTAAATCCCGATCAACAACCATCAAGTGATTGATATCATATAAATTCGCAGCTGGTTTTACATACGCAATTTTAGTCAGCCCGTATTGATCCATTTCAACACGTTCGACCGTCCCAATCAACAGCCCTTTTGGGAAAACGCCTCCCATTCCAGAACTGACAATCGTTTGGCCTTTCTCAATATCATCCTCATTCTCTAAGTCTCGGAAAATTAAAGATTCAGATTCTTCGTCATAGCCTTCAATCAATCCAAATATCGGCTCTTCTTGATCGACTTCAACGCTGATCCGATTTTGTTCATCAAAACCACTCAATAATTGAACAGTGGACGTTAACTGAGACACTTCAATAACCTTTCCGACCATGCCTTCACCATTTGTGACGGCCATATTTCGTTTAATTCCGTGTTGCTCACCCTTATTGATGGTTACATGGTCAAACCATCTTTCGGGGCTCCGCGCAATCACTGTTGCTTTCACTTGACTGTAGTCGCTTAATGACTCTTCAATATCCGCCAAAGCTTGTAAATCTTTATTTTCTCTTTTTAGATCATTTAATTGAAAAGCTTGTGTTTTAAATTGTTGCAATTCATTTTTTAAAAGCTCATTCTGCTCATAGACGTCTTGTACATCATCAATATCTTCAATCACATCCATCACCAGATTAATCGGTGTGTAAATGATATTTTGAAAAAAACCGACTGTATCCAATACAAATTCACTGACGATGTTTGTATTGGATTCTGTTCGCATGGAATAACCAATCAATGCAACAATAATGATTAAACCAGTTAATAAAACGATTAATTTTCTTCTTCGAAAAAACGAAGGCATAACACTAGCACCTACTTAACTTAATGTGTTTCGTTTTGCGACATATGGTGATCGTTTAAAGAATTCAATGTGTTCCAAAGCTTTCCCAGTACCGATTACAACGGAATCCAATGGGTTTTCAGCAATGAATACAGGCATATTTGTTTCTTCACTGATCACTTCGTCAATCTTATTCAATAACGCTCCACCACCGGTCAAAACAATTCCGAAGTCCATAATATCAGCAGCTAATTCCGGAGGAGCAGTTTCTAACGTTTGCTTTATTAATTCGACAATTGCGTAGACAGTTTCTTGGATGGCATAAACGACCTCGTCATTGCCGATTGTCACTGTTTTCGGTAAACCGGAAACGAGATCTCTTCCTCGAACATCCATTTCTTCATTATTATCTAATTTCTTTGCAGATGCAAGTTCTGTCTTTAACATCTCAGCTGTGGACTCACCAATCAATAAGCTATAGTTTTTCCGGATATATTGAATAATTTGCTCATCCATCTCATCGCCAGCTATTCGGATCGATGTGCTCGTCACCGTTCCACCTAGAGAAATGATTGCTACTTCTGTCGTACCACCACCGATATCCACAATTAAACTGCCGGTGGGTTCCCAAACAAGCAAACCTGCCCCAATCGCAGCTGCAAACGGCTCTGAGATTGGAAGAGCATTTTTTGCACCTGCTTGCCTAGTCGCATCCAAAACTGCACGCTCTTCAACCATCGTAATTCCCGAAGGTACACAGACGATAACATTCGGCTTTCTGGAGAACAAGGAAGGTTTTCCTTGTGCTTTTTCGATATAATATTTCATCATTTCTGCTGTCGTATCGTAATCCGCAATCACACCATCTTTCATTGGGCGAATGACCGATAATCTTCCCGGCGTCCGGCCAATCATTTGTTTTGCTTCATTACCGACTGCAATGACCTCATTTGTATTGTTATCCTGAGCGATCATGGAGGATTCACGCAAGATAATTCCTTTTCCTTTTGAATAAACCAATGTATTGGCCGTCCCTAAGTCAATGCCAAAGTCTTTCGTAAAAATCGATGTTGCCATCATGATCGTCCTTTCTTCATCCCTTTTTAATAAAGGGTACGTTCCGTTCGTATCAAACATGAATAAGCGCCCCAACAAAATGACCATTTGCTGGTAGGCGCTTAGCTATCCATTTTGTATTTATATTATACGCAATTCCAGAGAAAATAGATAGGTTAATGAGACTCATATTCATTGTTTTTTGTATTCAATAAATGAAAGTTCTTGAACAGAAAGGAAATTGATAGAAAGGAAGGTAATTGTGTGGATTGATATGATTTTAGTATAATCATTTCAGCTTATAAAGTATGAACACTCAGACATATCCTTTTTCTTTCAAAGAAACATATTTACGGTCACCAATCACCAGGTGATCCAGGATTTCAATGCCTACTAATTTTCCGGCTTCACATAATCGTTTGGTTACTTGAATATCTTCTTGAGATGGCGAAGGGTTGCCGGAAGGGTGGTTATGGGCGCAGATAATTGAAGCGGCTGATCGACGAACCGCTTCCCGAAAAACTTCACGTGGATGAACAATCGAAGCATTCAAGCTTCCGATAAAGATCGTTTGTCTGTGTATGACGGTGTTCTTAGTATCCAAATATAAGCAAACGAAGTGTTCCTGTTTTAGGTGTCTCAGCTCGTCCATAATATAATTGGCTCCATCTTCTGGACTCCGAATGACATACCGATCAGTCACTCTGAAGTTATGAATTCTTCGCCCGAATTCTAAGGCAGCCAATAAATTAATCGCTTTCGCTTCTCCTATTCCCTTTATGGAGGTTAATTCATTAATCGTTGCATCCTTCAATAAATAAATCCCTTCAAAATGTTTTAATACACGAATAGCAAGTGACAGGGCTGAATTTCCCCGTGTCCCACTACCAATTAGTATTGCCATTAACTCCTGATTAGACAACGCTTCTGGCCCAGCCTTCATCAGACGCTCTCGAGGTCGGTCATCCTTTGGTACATCCTTAATTAATAACGATTCGGTTTCCAAAACATTCGCTCCTTTCAAGATTACGCTTCTTTATTGTATCTGGTGCCTTATTAAAAGACAAAAAGCGAAAAAGCAACGAACGCACTGGAAAACATCAATTTGTTATTGTCTTTTGACTCAATCTATACTAAATAAAGAAGATAACTTCATTAAGAGAGTTCTGCTAAAAAGAATGCTAAACTTAGCTGCATTGTTTTTTCATCCATAAAACGATCACCGGACTCATTGATTAACTGAGTTAATCGGGCTGCATATGGGTTACTCTCAAATCTACCAGGCATTTCTTGTACCCACTGTTGGAAATCTCCTTTTGAAAAATTATCGATCAATGCTTCTCCCGCTTCTAACCAGGATTGATCATTTTCAGAGACTTGCATCTTAACAGCCGGTAATTGCCAATTCTTCACTAAGAAATCTTCTAATCGAACAAGCCCCCTATTTTCAAGCCACTCGATTGACTGTGACTCTTGTTCACTTGATGTTATATAACCACCAACAACAAAATATTGACCTTCGTTTTCTACATAAATCGCCGGAACATCATAAGTTTGCTGAATGGAAGTCACATGCTCCTCAGCATTGTCCGTCGAAGAAAATATTCCATATTGAATGAGTTGGAATTGTTGTTCGCCAATAGCGAAATTCGATTTGCCTTCCGCGTCATTTGACTCGTCGTCGTTTGTTACGTTCGAAACAGGTTGTCCCTCTGATCCTGTTGGGTCATCAGCTGTATAATCCGAGAAGAAATACATTAAACCCGCCCCAAATACAAGTCCAAGTACAATAGCAAATAGGATCGGTTTTAACCACTTCGTAAGTTCTATCTTCTGAAAAGTGGGCCTTTTCTTTTGTTTTGGGGTGAGAAAATGTTCAAGATCATGCTTTTTTTGTTGGTCATCGTAGTCGTCAGATTTAGTAATGGCCACTCTTACTTTTCTTTCTTCTTCCATGCTCTCTACCACCTTTGTTTCTAGTGATTCTCATCCTAGCACAAGCCTATGAAAAAATAAGTGGAATTTTGTCTGTTGAAAAGCAAAGATTTTCGACATAATTATCATTGTCTTTTGGTTCATGATTGTTTCGCCTTCTGGTTCTCTTTTTAGACAACAAAAAAAGCAAAGCACCCGATTTCTCACGCTTCCGTTGTTGACAGCGTCTCTCGAGTACGGAAGGATTACAATTTCTCGCGCTTCCGTTGTTGAGAGTGTCTCTCGAGTACGGAAAACACCCGATTTCTCGCGCTTCCGTCGTTGAGAGTGCCTCTCGAGCACGGAAGGAACCCGATTTCTTGCGCTTCCGTTGTTGAGAGTGTCTCTCGAGTACGGAAGGCTCCCGATTTCTCGCGCTTCCGTCGTTGATAGCGTCTCTCGAGTACGGAAGGATTACAATTTCTCGCGCTTCCGTTGTTGATAGCGCCTCTCGAGCACGGAAGGTAATGCGTGTCCTTTTTGGACGATATCTCCGACTACGGCAGTCAGCGAATCTTACGTTAAGTTGCGTACTTATCCTAACAAATATTTTAGAGCTATTTTGACCTCATAAAAAAATCCGTATGATGACTGACTTCCTTACTCATCATACGGATTTTTCACTCCGTTCATTAGCTTTTTATACAATTGATGCAACTTTGTTTTTTCCGCTTCGTTTTGCACCTACATACATCGCCCGATCCGCCTGGCGAATTAACTCGTTCGGTGATTCACAATGGTCTGGATAAGTAGCAATGCCTAAACTTGCTGTAATCGGTATGGCTACCGGCTGCCCATCCTCAATGTTTTTCATCAATACAAAAGGCTCGGAAGAAATCAGGCTACGAACCTCTTCAGCCAATTCACGAATTTCCTCGTGATTCATCCCTTTGACCAAAATAGTGAATTCTTCTCCTCCATATCTGGAAACAATTCCTCTGTCACTGATGAAATCTTCCAATCTCCTGGCAAGCTCGACTAACACTTCATTTCCCGCTTCATGGCCATATGTATCATTCACAGATTTAAAAGAATCTAAATCGATAATGATAATGGAAAGATTTTCATCAATCTCTTTCGCTTGTAAATCAAGCGCATACTGTTCAATATGATCCGTCAAATAACGATAATTGTATAAATTCGTCAATTGGTCATGCAAACTTTTTCGTCTTTCCTGTTCATAGTGTCTAGCATTCTCCATTGCGATGGATAAGAAATTTGCTAGAATTCTCATAAGCATTAAGTGATAGTCCTGATAAGCACGCCTGCTTCGGTCACCAATGACCAAGACACCAACGACTTTTTCACTCCGAATAATAGGGATGCCTAAAACACTTTGCACATCGCTTGGCAAACTGTTTTCAGTATACTGATCTAATGGAGCACGAGTATTGAACAATACTGCTTTTCTTTGAGCATAAATTTTCCCAAGCAATCCACTGTTTGTCGACAATACCTCTTCCGGATGTTTAACCGTTTGCCGATCCTTTACAAAGCGAATTAAAGTCAATGTTTGACTAGCATTTGAAACATCGTAGATATAAATGAAACTTGCTGGAATTAATTTACAAACCTCTTCAACAAACGTATCTAACACATTTTTAACATTTAATCTTCTTGATAATTCTTGACCGATATCACTTGTTTTACGTAAATAGTGATTCACTCGACGCCCATTATAATAAAGGCTAATAGCGATTGATAGAAGGATAAATGGGATTCCTACGAAATAGATTGCTGCAATTTTCAGATCGATATAGAGTAAATAAAGTACTAAACCTAATGGAAAGACAATTAATGTGAGAAAAACATCGGCGAATAAAGACTTTCCTATTTTCATGTGACGTTCGTCGTAAAAAAATACATTTAAAATAACTAATACAATTTGGTTTAAAATCAACCCAGTTGCAATATAACCGACTAATGCAATACTTTCAGTGGACGTATTTAATTGAAGTACTCCATGTTCGCCACCGAGCCAATAATAGACAGCTGCTGAGCCAATGGATGTGATTAACATCATCAACGAATTGCTGGCAATCCGAAATATTTCATCTTTGCTGATCCGCAGTTTATAGATTAATGTTAATAAAGCCAGCTGTGTTAAAATAATCTCAGCGAATAACCCAAAATAAAGAAATGCAGCAAAACTGATACCATTAGCCACAAAAATTGAAATCTGTCCGATTTGTATAGGAAAATAGGAAACCGCACACATAATTAACGCGAACGAAACTAGGTCGGCCCATTCTCCGGTATAAGATGGCTCAAATGTGGTATAGACATAAAATATGGAAGTTGGAAAAACAACCAACCATATAAGCCATATTAAAAGCTGTTTTTTCTTTGTCATGGAGCCTTCCCTTCTCCCTATTTATGTTGTAAGACATAAGCTCTCACTTGAGATACAAAGTAAAGCGATCCTGTAACGATAAGAATGTTTTCGGTTGAATCCTTTTCAATAAACTGATCAATAACAGTTTCCCAGTCTTCCTGGACATATGTGTGAGTTTTCTGGAAATTTTTATATAGTTCATTGTACTCATAGCTTGTTGAAAAGTCAAACGGCGTTAAGTAAATTTTTTGAAAGTTTTGTTCAAGGATATCTAGCATTTGATCGATTGGTTTATTTTTTACGACAGACAGTAAAACGGTGACCCGATTCGATTCCCATTGGCTCTTAATCGCGGTAACTAATTGAGTCATTGCTTCTACATTATGTGCGCCATCTAATATGATTTTTGGCTGATCACGGATGACCTCTAGACGTCCTGGCCATTGGGATTGAAGAAGCCCTTTTCTTATTTCCTCATCGAGTAGCTTAAACTTTTCTTTTTTACTTATTAAAATCAGTCCATATAAAGCAAGTGTGGCATTTTCGATTTGATGCTTCCCTTTCATGCTAAGTTCGAGATTATGCAAACACATATCTTTAGACAAAAAGTCAAAAGACTCTCCCCAATCAATGTAATTATTTACTTGGTAATTATAATCAATATTTAATTGATAGAGTGAGGCATTGTGCAGCTTAGCTTTTGACTCGATTACACCAAGTGCTTTTTTTTGATGTACATTTGTAATAACCGGTATTCCTGTCTTGATGATGCCTGCTTTTTCATAAGAAATCTCTTCGATTGTATTGCCGAGAATGTTCGTGTGATCCTTACCTATGGAAGTAATCATTGAAAGAATCGGTGTAATAACATTCGTAGAGTCCAATCGACCACCAAGTCCTACTTCCATGATTCCAAAGTCCACACGTTCTTCTTGAAAATGCATCAATGAAATAACCGTAATGACTTCAAATTCCGTCGGTGCCCCCAACTCTGTTTGACTGATTTTTTCACAAATTGGCTTAACCTGTTCCACATAGCTTGCTAATCTTTGTGGATCAATTGGATGGCCGTTAATCGAAATGCGTTCCTCGAACCGCTCAATATAAGGAGAAGTAAATGTTCCTGTTTTAAACCCATGACACTGAAGTAGATTTCGTAAATAAGTCACGGTAGAACCTTTCCCGTTCGTTCCTCCTATGTGAATAAGCTTCAATCCCTTTTCAGGATGTCCTAAGTATTCTAATAACTGTTGAACTCGATCCAAACCTGGTTTAATACCAAATTTTAATTGTTGATGAATCCATTCAATTGCTTCATTTCCATTCACATTATTCATCCTTTTATTTTTATGTATTTAAAATAACATAAACTGCCTACATTGTGTCAGACAGTTTATGTTATAACAAAAATTATTTGAGTTCTTCGAGTTCTTGAATACGTTCTTCCACAAGCTTGCGTTTTTCCAAGTAATCTTTTTCTTTGTCTCTTTCTTGTTGCACAAGCTTTTCAGGGGCTTTTTGAACGAATTTTTCATTTGATAATTTTTTCTGAACCAATTCTACTTCAGATTGCCATTTGTTAAGTTCTTTTTGTAATCGACTTAATTCTTCTTCTAAATTCACTAAACCTTCAAGAGGGAAGAATAGCTCAGCACCGCTGACGACTGCTGTTTTGGACTGTTCTGGTGCTTGAATGGTTGTACTAATCTGTAAGTCTTCAGGATTACAGAATTTCTCTAAATAATGACGATTGTCTTCCAGCTCATTCACGATTGATTCGTCACTCGCTTTAACTAGGATACGAATCTCTTTCGACATCGGTGTATTGACCTCTGCTCGAATATTTCTGACAGCACGGATGATTGCAACAAGTCGTTCCATCCGTTTGGCGCTTTCTTGGTCAGTGTATGCTTCATTCACTTGTGGCCATGCTGCTACGGTAATGGATTTTCCTTTATGTGGGATGTGCTGCCAAATTTCTTCTGTGATGAATGGCATAAATGGATGAAGTAATTTCATGATTGAATCCAATGCATGAATGAGGACAGATTTAGTCGTACGTTTTTGTTTCTCATCCTCACCATACAACGGAAGCTTCGCCATCTCTATATACCAATCACAAAAATCGTCCCAAATAAAGTTATATAGATATCTTCCCGCTTCACCAAAGTCATATTTATCGATATTTCTTGTTACCTGTTCGATTGTCTCATTCAATCGAGTCAAGATCCATTTGTCGGCAACTGATTTTTCGCCCGAAAGATCAAGATCCTCATAAGCGAAATCTTCTAAATTCATAATAACGAATCTTGAAGCATTCCAAATTTTATTGGCAAAGTTCCAAGTCGACTCAACTTTTTCCCAGTGGAAACGCAAGTCCTGTCCTGGTGAAGAACCTGTCGATAAAAAGTAGCGTAATGAATCAGCACCATACTTTTCAATGACATCCATCGGATCGACACCATTTCCTAGTGATTTACTCATTTTTCTACCTTCTGCATCACGAACTAATCCATGAATCAACACATCTTTAAACGGTCGACGGTCCGTAAAATGCTTAGATTGGAAAATCATTCGGGATACCCAGAAAAAGATGATGTCATAACCTGTCACAAGTGCACTCGTTGGGAAATACCGGTTGTAATCTTCACTGGATTCATCTGGCCAGCCCATCGTTGAGAAAGGCCATAAAGCAGAGGAGAACCATGTATCCAAGACATCGTCATCTTGTTCCCAATTCTCTAGATCTTTTGGAGCTTCTCGACCGACATATAACTCACCTGTTTCTTTATGGTACCAAGCTGGAATTCGATGTCCCCACCATAATTGACGCGAGATACACCAATCGCGGATGTTTTCCATCCAATGGAGATACGTTTGTTCAAAACGTTCTGGGACAAAATTGACTTTATCCTCAGTCTGTTGTAATTTGATTGCTTCCTCAGCAAGTGGACCCATTTTGACGAACCATTGAGTTGATAAATAAGGTTCAACGACAGCTCCGCTACGTTCGGAATGTCCTACAGAGTGCATATGTTCTTCAATATGAAAAAGAACACCTTCCTCTTGTAGATCTTTTACGAGCTGTTTTCGGCATTCGAAACGATCCATGCCTTCATACTTGCCCGCGTTTTTATTCATCTGGCCACCCTCATCCATAACCAAGACTCTTTCAAGGTTATGACGGTTTCCAATTTCAAAGTCATTCGGATCGTGTGCGGGTGTAATTTTTACCGCCCCAGAACCGAATTCCATATCGACATAATCATCACCAATAATCTCAATTTCTCGGCCAACAATTGGTAGAATTACTTTTTTACCAATTAGATGGTTATACCGGTCGTCCTCTGGATGAACAGCGACCGCTGTATCGCCAAGCATCGTCTCTGGCCGAGTTGTCGCGATTTCAATAAATCCATCTTCATCCTTTAGTGGATATCTCATGTGATAGAATGCACCTTTGACCTCTTGGTGAATCACTTCGATATCAGACAAAGCTGTTTTTGTACTTGGATCCCAATTAATAATATATTGTCCCCGATAAATCAGTCCTTGTTCATAAAGGGATACGAAAACTTCTTTGACAGCATTGGATAGACCTTCATCAAGTGTGAATCGTTCTTTTGAGTAATCCAGACCTAATCCAAGTTTTTCCCATTGGCTTCGGATAAAGCTCGCATACTCTTCTTTCCAATCCCAGGCTTGCTCAAGAAATTTTTCTCGTCCAAGATCATATCTGCTTTTGCCTTCTTCTTTTAACTTGGCTTCGACTTTTGCTTGAGTTGCTATTCCTGCGTGATCCATGCCAGGCAACCATAAAACGTCATATCCTTGCATGCGCTTATAGCGTGTCAAAATGTCTTGCAATGTCGTATCCCACGCATGACCTAAGTGCAGTCTTCCCGTAACGTTTGGCGGTGGAATGACAATTGTATACGGTTCTTTTTGATCATTTTCTTCCGCTTCAAAAAACTTTCCTTCCATCCAAAATTGGTAGCGGCCTTTCTCTACCTCTTCCGGATGGTATTTTGGCGCCATTGAGGTTTCTCTTTGTTCACCCATTTCATTTCCTCCTTTTTTATTATGAAAATAAAAAAATCTTTCCATCCTTATAAAAAGGACGAAAAGATTTAAATTTCGCGGTACCACCTTTGTTCACAGCATAATTACACTGTGCATCTCACCTGTTAACGGTTTTCCCGTCTTCTTCTACTATCATTTCAAAGAAGCTGCCAATTCAGAGCGACCTTCCAAGTTTTCAATCCGAGGAAACTTTCAGCAATTGTTTCCCTCTCTGTCGGTGTTCAACCTGTACTCTTCTCCTACGGCATTTACGTTTATTCGATTATCATTATTATAAACAACGAATGCATCAAAATCAATGAATTAATACACAGTGTTACCGCATTTTTCATATTCTATACAAAAGGAGGTCATCCGAGTGGGTAAATATCATCGCTACCGGTTCCCTCATGGGTTTCGCCGAGTCATTATCGTTGTGGAATACTCTATTCTCCCAGTCGTCTGCTATCAGGTTTTACGTACACTGTTTTTACCTACGACATTGGATATGTTTTTGTGCATTATTTTTATAGGAATCTTCATTATGTTTCGGTCCAAATGGATTTAACTCTTTTTTGCTGTTTTCGGAACATAAATAACATCGCCTTCCTCAAGCGCAGTAGAATCATCTAAATTGTTCACTCGTTCCAGTTTCGAAGAAGGTAAGTTATAAAATTCAGCTATTGATTCCAATGTTTCATTTTTTTGAACAAAACGAACTGTCAATTGTGAAGATGTAGGCTCGTCGTTTCGAAAGAATTTGGACAAATAACTTAACCCACTGGCTTCTTTTTTCTGACCTACTTCAGTTTCTTCTGTTTCTGGGTCAGCAGCGCTCACTTCATAATCATCAAAGTCAGTGTCCTCGTGATCTACTTCAGTCGATTCCGCATGTTCTTTTTTGTACAAGTCTGTGTCAGTTTTCTTAGCCTCTGTTTTTTCTTCATGTTTTTCTTCTAATTCATCTTCATTGGATTTCTTTTTATTGAAGAACTCAGCTAATGTTTGTGACTTATCTTTTTTGAAAAATTCTCTTCCTTTTTGTTCTTCTTCAGAATCCGTTGTATTGGCGACTTCTTCAAATGGCTCTTCTGCCGGTTGGGCTGTTTCTTGTTCTGCCGTTTGTTCTGCTTCCGCATTTACTTCCTGCTCATCAGATTGGTTGGAATCTTCTTGTTGATCTTGAAAGGTTGGGAACTCTTTTAATTCAAAATCAGATGGTGCTGATTGTTCAGGATAGGTATCTTCTGCTTCCCGTTCGGAGATCCCATCGATTCGAATGCTTGATTGAATATTTAGTGTATGAGGTTCCGGAAGTTCATAATCAAAAAAATCTACCTTTACTTCAACACGATGATCCGTTTGCACACGATCTGTCGGAACCGTAATATCCACTGGAATTGGATACTGAAAAGTCATAAATCCATTGTCCAACGTTCGTACTTGCTGTACAACATTCTCCTCTTCATCATCAACAATGTACAGGGGTTCTTTTTTTGGCATAGTTTGATAATCCCCCGAAACAATCAGTACTCCTCTTAACTGAATATAATTCGATTCTTGGATGACATCTACCTCGGGATCGATTGAGATACTGTAAAGGTCATCCACCTCTTCTCCTTGTCGAAAATTAATTTTTTCATAAATTTTAAATGCATATGGTTCCTTATTGTTGGTCATAAGCATCCTCCCTATATCCTTTTTTCAAATCCTGAGTGATTTGATATTCGCATCAAAGAAAACAGAACCTTTCTCTAATCTATATGATTCATATTCGATAAAATGAAAACTTCATGAAAGAAAGCGACTTCGAGAGTAATTTTCAGTTATGTTCTGGATTAGAAAAAGGGATTAATTGATCTTTTTGATGCTAAGAGGAATGTTTTATTAACATTGTCGAAGATGGAATCAAAACATGCAGACGTTTGCAGTCAAGTGAATGCAAATGCAACGGACGACTATTGATGGTTGAGTCTGACTGCTGAAGTTTTGTTCTTATCTGCTGAAGTCCGGCTGATAACTGCTGAAGTTTTGCTCTTCACTGCTGAAGTGCGGCTGATAACTGCTTAAGTTTCGCTCTTCACTGCTGAAGTCCGGCTGATAACTGCTGATGTTTCGCTCTTCACTGCTGAAGTCCGGCTGATAACTGCTGATGTTTCGCTCTTCACTGCTGAAGTCTGGCTGATGACTGCTGATGTTTCGATCCTCACTGCTGAAGTGCGGCTGATGACTGTTGATGTTGGATCTGCCAAATTGGAGCTAGCCTATTAATTGTCAGACACCAATGTCATATAATTTCATAATGGATCAACAAACACACATCTCGAGCCATAGAAAACTTTATTATGGTCGCAGTTGTCTTCTTATGTTCTGTGGGTCGAGGCAAAGTGTTACGAAGTGTCAGTAAAATAAAGAAAACCGAACGATTGATTTATCCAAATCGTTCGGTCTTTCATTACTTACTTATTGTATTTTTTAAATGCATTACGTGCAGCTTCAATGGTCTGCTCAATTTCATCCATTGTATGTTCAGTCGATAGGAACATTCCCTCGAACTGTGAAGGTGGAAGGAAAATTCCTTGCTCTGCCATTAAACGATAATACGTAGCAAACCATTTGAGATCAGACGTTTGTGCTTTTTCGAAATTGATCACTTCTTCATCAGTAAAGAAGAAGCCAAGCATAGAGCCTGCACGGTTTACTTGTAATGGAACACCATATTCTTTAGCCGCTTCCTGAAGTCCTTCAACAAGGCGGTCGGCTTTTTCATTAATCGCATCATATGACTCTTCTGTCAATTGATTTAAGGTTGCAATACCTGCTGCCATAGCAAGTGGGTTACCGGATAATGTGCCTGCTTGATAAATATCGCCTTCTGGAGCGATTCGTTGCATAATTTCTTTTTTACCGCCGTAGGCACCTACAGGAAGTCCGCCACCAATAACTTTTCCGAGACATGTTAAATCTGGTGTGACACCGAAATGACCTTGCGCACAGTTATAACCAACACGGAAACCTGTCATGACCTCATCAAAAATGAGTAATGTTCCGTGATCTTCGGTAATTTTGCGTAAGTTTTGTAAGAAATCATTAACTGGTGGTACAACACCCATATTTCCAGAGACCGGTTCAACAATGACTGCTGCTAATTCATCGCCGTATTGTTCAAAAACATAGCGCACACTTTCCATATCGTTATATGGAACAGTAATGGTATTTTGAGCAATTGACTTAGGTACTCCGGGACTATCCGGCAATCCTAACGTCGCGACGCCGGAACCAGCCTTGATTAAAAGCGAGTCACCGTGACCGTGGTAGTTCCCTTCGAATTTTAAAATTTTATCTCTTCCTGTATATCCCCGAGCTAAACGAAGTGCACTCATTGTAGCTTCTGTACCCGAGTTAACCATCCGGACTTTTTCGATAGAAGGTACACGATCGATCACAATCTTCGCCAGTTCATTTTCATACTCGACGTTTGTACCGAAACTCGTTCCTTTTTCCATCACTTCTTTTAACTTGGAGACAACCGCATCGTGAGCGTGTCCAACAATTAAAGGTCCCCAACTGAGCACATAATCAATATACTCATTACCATCCACATCAAATATGCGCGAACCCTTACCTTTTTCCGTATAAATAGGTGTCATATCGACTGATTTGAACGAACGAACCGGAGAGTTGACTCCCCCTGGTAATAAATCTTTTGCTTCTTCAAATAATTTCTGGGATTTTTCATAACGATTCATATTGAAAGACCTCCTTAGGATTCACTTAACCATTTTGCGACATCTTTTGCAAAATAAGTGATAATCAAATCAGCACCTGCCCGCTTCATGGAAGTTATCTTTTCCATAACAATGGCTTTTTCGTCGACCCAGCCATTTTGTGCCGCTGCTTTGATCAATGAATATTCACCACTCACATTATAAGCTACAACAGGCAATGTATACCGATCTCTTACCTCTCTGACAATGTCAAGGTAACTAAGTGCCGGTTTGACGATGAGAAAATCTGCCCCTTCCTCAACATCCGAATCTGCTTCACGCAATGCTTCAATGCGGTTAGCCGGGTCCATTTGATACGTTTTCCGATCGCCGAATTGTGGTGTACTATCGGCCGCATCGCGAAACGGACCGTAAAAAGCAGAAGCATATTTTACTGCATAAGACATAATCGGAATGTTTTCAAATCCTGCTTCGTCTAATCCTTTCCGAATTTCTTTAACGAAACCATCCATCATGTTTGACGGGGCAATAATGTCAGCACCTGCTTCAGCTTGAGATACAGCAGTCTGTACATGTAATGGTAGAGAGGCATCATTGTCGACATATTCATCGTGAATGACACCGCAATGTCCATGTGAAGTATATTCACACAAGCAAGTATCCGCAACGACGAGCATTTCAGGGTATTCTTTTTTGATTAAACGGGTTGCTTGCTGGATGATCCCTTCACTGTCATATGCCTGTGAACCAACTTCATCCTTCTCTTTGGGTATGCCAAACAAAAGCACAGCTTGGATTCCTAGCGCGTTAATCTCTTTCAATTCTTCTGCTAACCGATCCAGTGAAACTTGATACACTCCTGGCATGGATGATACTTCATTTCGTTGTCCGTTCTCTTCCAAAACAAACAACGGATAAATAAGATCTTCTTTATGCAATTGTGTCTCTCTTACTAAATCACGCATAGCGGGTGTTCTTCTTAGCCGTCTATGCCGGTCAAATGTATTACTCATTTTAATTCCTCCTCAAGCACTTGCTTCACACGGTCGGCCAACCCGTGAAGTGTATACTCTTCTGGTACATACGTTTTTGTAAAACCTGTCTGAAGTGCCTCTTCTTGGGTAGTTGCACCGATGCAAAAACATGGCTTTTCGTATATTTCTCCTGGCGTCTGATCTAATAATGTAAAAAAGGCATGAATAGATGATGGTGAAGTGAAAACATAGTAATCAAACGGCCGCTCTTTATATAGCTGGTTTAATTGCTCCTGTGCTGAGAAATTGATCACCGTTCGATAAACATACATATTCTCAAAAGAAAGTTGTTGCCGTTCAAACTTTTCATCAATCGTTGTTTTCGACAATTCCCCTTTTATTAATAATACATTTTTAGGTCTGTCAATTTCGAGAAATTCTTCTCCCATATGTTCAGCATCGAATGTACTCGGTATGAAGTGAACAGTTAGGCCTTTTTTTTCAATTTCAGCTGCAGTACCTGTACCGACTGCAGCTATTTTTTTATTAGACAAATCGATCATGTCATAACCTAACCAGGCGATTGTTTCATAAAAAAACCGGACACCTTTTGCGCTCGTAAAGAAAAGCCAATCAAATTCATTGAAACGCTTTAAAAACTGTACATTTTCTTCTCTCTTCCAGATCTCCGTTTCAATCACAGGTACACAGGAAACATCACACGGTGCATCTTTCAACGGTTCGGTGAATTTTTCTGCCTGTGAGGAGTGTCTGGATAGAAAAACCCGTACTTCTCTGGGTGTTGCACTCATTAGGATTCATCCATTTCCGCTTTTGCTTCCGCAACTAATTTCTCAGCACCTTGCTCGATTAAGTCTTCAGCAACTAGTCGACCTGCTTCAATTGGATCTTTCGCTCTTCTTGTTGATTGAATGACCGTTTTGCCATCAGAGGAAGCGACTAACCCACGGATCTCAATTTCATCGTCTTCAAGCGTTGCATATCCTGCAATTGGAACCTGGCAACTACCTTCCAGCATATTGAGTAGCTTACGTTCTGCCTTCACTGTTTTTTCAGTATATTCGTCATTAATTTGCTGGATCAGTTCAAGTAGTTCAGTGTCATCTTCACGACATTCTAACGCTAGGGCACCTTGACCAATAGCCGGTAAGCAGACATCTGATTCTAAAAATTCAGTGACAATGCTAGGGTCCCAGCCGACGCGTTTCAGTCCAGCCGCAGCCAACAGAATGGCATCGTAATCTTCTTCTTCCAACTTACGGAGGCGTGTTTCAATGTTCCCTCTAATCCACTTAATTTCTAAGTCAGGTCGATAGGCAAGTAATTGTGCACCTCGTCGTAAACTACTCGTTCCGATAATTGCCCCTTCTGGTAGGTCATCTAGCTTCACATGGTCTTTTGCAATATACGCATCCCGGTGGTCTTCACGCTCAGGAATACATCCAATCGTCAAACCTTCTGGCATCTCAGATGGAATATCTTTCATACTATGTACAGCCAAATCAATCTCATGGTCGTACATTGCTTTTTCGATTTCTTTTACGAAAAGACCTTTTCCACCGACTTTAGAAAGCGTTACGCTTTGAATACGGTCTCCTGTAGTCACAATCTTCTTTACTTCGAATGTATAGTCATTTGTCTTTTTCTTCAATTCATTAATAACCCATTCCGTTTGAGTGAGGGCTAGATTACTTCTTCTTGTACCAACGACAATATTTCGCATGTCAAACTCCTCCTAGAATTACTATCTATCATTAATAGTAATAAAGTTATATCTATTTGTAAAAGATAATCCCATGTTTGTTCTCTTGGCATTCTTTACGCTTGCATAGATAAAACAACCAGAAGACTAAGACTGCCTCCTGGTTGTTTTGTCATCGTTAGTCTATATTCGCTAAACATATCATTAGATTTATTGAATTGCTTTGATCAAGCCAGCAATCGGTAGGGATTGACTAACTGTTTTATGACTATGATGTTTATTATTTTGGAATTCCAATTCTTCTTGGACCTCTTCTTCGATCCCGAAGATCTTAACAAATAATTTCAGCATCTCTTCGGCTTCTTCGTCGCCAGCCATTTCTTTCGCTTGAAGAATAGGCTCTTTCAACATTTGATTGATGATACTTTTCGTATGCTTATTCAATACTTTTCTTTCTCGATCGGTTAAGTCAGGCATCTTCCGTTCAATAGATGCCATGGTCGTCTCCTGAATGGAAAGAGCTTTATTGCGCAATGCTGAAATCACCGGAACGACGCCTAGTGTTTGAATCCATTCGTTGAATTCATCCAACTCTGTATCAATCATTTGTTCAATTGCATTCGCAGCTCTCTGTCTCTCTTCCAGGTTTTTATTAATGACTCCTCGAAGATCGTCGATGTCATAAACAATCACACCGTCCAAATCACTTACAGATGGATCGATGTTTCGTGGTACGGAAATGTCTATTAAGAATAATGGCTTTCCATTTCGACGACTAACTAATGGTGCTAACTGTTCTCGCGTAATAATAAAGGAATCCGTCGATGCGGATGTAATAAGAATATCCGCTTCTTGCAGGACATCATCAAGTTCGTCCATAGACTTAGAAAAGCCTTCAAACTTATCAGCGACTTCTTTCGCCTTTTCATAAGTTCTATTAATAACGGTAATTTGTTGAATCCCAGAACCATGTAGATTCTTTACTGCGAGCTCGCCCATTTTTCCTGCACCTAATATGGCAACATGCTGTTCTTTTAGGTCACTAAAAATTTGTTTTCCTAATTCTACTGCGGCGTAACTAATGGAAACAGCATTTTCACCGATCGCTGTTTCGCGATGAGCTCGCTTCGCTACCGTAACTGCTTGTTTGAATAGTTGATTGAAGATCAAACCTGAAGACTCAACTTCTTGAGCAACCTGAAAAGCTTTTCGAACTTGCCCGAGAATTTGTGTTTCTCCTAAGACCATCGAATCGAGTCCTGCTGTCACCTTCATCAAATGACGTACTGCATCGGTCTCTTCTTTAATTTCAATATATTTTTTAACATAATCGAGTTCTAATGAGAATTGGTTAGCTAAGAACCGTTTTACATAATAACGCCCTGTGTGTAATTGATCCGCTACGACGTATAACTCTGTTCGATTACAGGTGGAAACAATTACGTTCTCAAGAATACTCTTTTCTTGGTTTAACTCGAGCATTGTTTCACTTAAATGTTCATCTGAAAAAGCCAGTTTTTCACGGATTTCAACCGGGGCTGTTCGGTAGTTGACGCTCAATACAATAAAATGCATCTTTCTTTCACCCCTCATTTATCGTACAATCATCTATGAATTCAGTATAACAAACAAAGTATCGCTCACTTGCTAACTACTTTGAACGAATTATGAAACTTATATTATATTAGAATGATTTTAATTCCATATAGTAGCCTATCATAACCGATAAGTTACAGCAAGAAAACCGTTTAGGGAGTGGTTTTTTGAAACAATCCAAAACATTTATCGGAGTCTTATTAATCGGATTTGGACTATTTTTTGTTTTACAACAGTATTCTATACCAATTCTTTCCCGTTTTGATACATGGCCTACCATTTTAATCATTTTGGGAATGGCTTTTTTAGCACAAGGATATTTAAATAAACAACCGGAATCCATTTTGCCGGGAGGTATTCTTACTGGTCTCGGCATCCATTTTCATGCCTTACACCATTGGCATAATTGGATTGATCACTGGGGTATGTATACGTTGATTGTTGGTTTTTCATTCTTACTCCGCGCACACAAAACAAATCAAGGGGTTATGATTGGCCTTATATTGGTAATCATTTCACTAATCGGCATTTCTTCCATCACGCTACCGAAATGGTTTGGTTGGGTTGACTACCTCTTTATGCAAATTGAACAATTTTGGCCCTTCTTGTTGATCGGTCTTGGCGCCTTCTTTTTATTCAAAAAATAGTGTCGAGATGAATCTGGTTTAGAGGATTATATGTACAGAATGCTAATGTCATTCGCAGCAAGATTGCTTTGATAAAATTTAATCCGGAACAGAGACATTAGAACAGTTAAATACCCGATTATGTTTGATTTTTTGCCAGCAATAATCATGAACCTTTTGAGTTAATTTTTACAAGTTAGACATGGATGTGATAATAGCCATTCTCTTCTCGTGTTTCAGTCACGCGAAAGATTTTCAATCCTGGTAAGGTCATCTTATGATGCATATGCACGCAGTTCCTTTCTTTTTTTGTTTTTGTGGTATAAAACAAGGATAACAAATAAGGAGCTTGCGTGTTTTTTGTCTCATCTAACACTTAGTTGGTGTCAGGCGAGGAGCGTCGGCGGTGACGCCTGGGTCGCATATATGTAGAAAACGAGGGCATAACACGCCAGGATAGGCCCATATTTCCTGAGGTTGGGCGCATATACCTACATCATCCAGATTGGTTCCACTGGGATCTGATTGGGCACATAAATATAAAAAGTGGGAGCATATATCCTGCTCGCGGGCTCAAATCTCGACTGATCGGGCGCATATATGTAGAAAACGGGGGCATAACACGCCAGGATAGGCCCATATTTCCTGGGATTGGGCGCATATACCTACATCATCCAGAACGGTTCCACCGGGATCTGATTGGGCACATATAAATAAAAAGTGGGCGCATATAATCTGTCCGCGGTCTCAAATCTCGACTGATCGGGCGCATATGTGTAGAAACCGGGTACATATTGCGACATATAGGGGGCATATTTTCAAAAGATGGTCGCATATACGGCCGCGGGAAAAGCGCGAGTCTCGAGACCCCGCAGGCCACGCTTCTCGGCCGAGGAGGCTCGAGCCGTGCCCGGCGGTATAGAAGACACTGCGATTTGTCGCAGATGTCGCCTTATGCCCTTTGGGTGCAAGCACCCGACGTAAGCGGATCGCCTGACACCAACGGCCATCATCGAAACCTACACTAAGTTGTATATTTACTCCAACAAATATTTTAGAGCCGGTTTGAAAATCTCATCTAAATCAAACATCATGAATAAACCCGAACTAAGATTTCCTAATTAAATCTTAGTTCGGGTTACCATTTCATTATATTATTGAATATAAGATGTTACATATCTCCAGGCTTCTTCTTTGCCTTCAGCAGTTTCAGCGGAGAATCCGACCAAATGATCTTCCGACTCCATTTCGAGCACGTCTTTAACTGCTTTTAAATGTTTAGCTTTTTTCGACTTCGATAGTTTATCAATTTTTGTAGCTACAACGATAACTGGAATTTCATAGTGCTTGAGAAAATCATACATAACTTGATCGTCTTTTGTTGGTTCGTGTCTGGAGTCAATCAGAAGGACGGTAGCTTTGAGTGATTCACGTGTCACAAAGTATTCCTCCATCATTTTTCCCCAAGCTTCTCTTTCTTTTTTTGAAACCTTTGCATAGCCATAACCGGGTACATCGACAAAGAAAAATGCTTCATTCAACTGATAAAAATTCAATGTTTGTGTTTTTCCTGGCTTCGAAGATGTGCGGGCTAACGCTTTGCGGTTAATCATTTTATTGATAAAAGACGATTTGCCCACATTGGATCGGCCAGCCAGAGCAATTTCTGGCAAGCCTCCTTCTGGGTATTGTTTTGCGCTAACCGCGCTAATGATTAATTCTGCTTGATTTATTTTCATGCGACTTTACTCCTTTAAAAGGGCGTGCTCCAACACTTCATCCAAGTGTGAAACAGTGATAAATGTTAAGTCATCCCGAATACTTTCTGGAATATCTTCAAGATCTTTTTCATTTTCTTGAGGAATCAAGATTGTCGTCAATCCTGCTCGATGGGCACTGAGTGATTTTTCCTTCAATCCACCAATCGGCAGTACTCGACCACGCAATGTAATTTCACCCGTCATTCCGACCTCTTTCCGAACTGGACGGTTTGTAAACGCTGAAACGAGTGCGGTAGCGATTGTAATGCCCGCAGACGGACCATCTTTAGGTGTAGCGCCTTCTGGAACATGGATATGAATATCATATTTTTCATAAAAATCATTTTCCAACTCAAATTCTTCTGCTTTGGCACGAACGTAGCTGAGAGCTGCTTGAGCCGATTCTTTCATGACATCACCAAGTTTACCGGTTAACGTTAACTTCCCTGTACCTTTAGCAAGAGACACTTCAATCGATAATGTGTCTCCACCAAACTGTGTGTAAGCTAACCCAGTTGCCGCGCCAATCTGGTGTTCTTCTTCACGCTGACCATACCGGAAACGTGGTTTACCTAAAAATTCTTCCAGTTGATTCTCCGTCACAACGACACGTTTCTTTTCACCGGAAACAATTTGTTTGGCAGCTTTTCGGCAAAGCGAAGCAAATTGTCTTTCTAAGCCACGTACCCCTGCTTCGCGTGTGTACTGGCGAATTAATTTTAAAATCGCTTCATCTCGAAATTGGACTTGGCTTTTTGTCAGACCATTTTCATCAATTTGTTTTGGGATCAGATGCTGCTTGGAAATATGCAATTTTTCTACTTCCGTATAACCTGCAATTGTAATAATCTCCATCCGATCCCGGAGAGGTTCAGGAATCGTTGCTAGCTGATTGGCTGTAGCAAGAAACATCGTTTTAGATAAATCATATGGCTCTTCAATATAGTGATCACTGAAAGAATGATTCTGCTCAGGATCTAGAACCTCTAGCATGGCTGAAGAAGGATCTCCTCTGAAGTCATTGGACATCTTATCGATTTCATCCAATAAAAACACCGGATTGATTGTTTCGGCTTTCTTCATTCCACGAATAATTCTTCCTGGCATCGCACCAACATAAGTTCTACGATGACCACGAATTTCCGCTTCATCTCGGACTCCTCCCAGTGATGCACGGACATAATTTCGGTTAATGGATCTGGCAATGGACTTCGCCAAAGATGTTTTACCAACACCTGGTGGTCCGACTAGACATAAAATCGGTCCACTGAGTTTATCTGTTAATTTTTGGACGGACAGATATTCAAGGACACGCTCTTTCACTTTTTCCAACCCATAGTGATCAGCATCCAAAATCTTCTGTGCTTTAGGAATATCAATGTTATCTTCCGTTTCCTCTGTCCATGGTAAACTGACTAACCATTCCACATAATTTCGGATAACAGAACTTTCTGCAGAGCTTTGTGGAACTTTTTCGTAGCGATCCAGTTCTTTGTTGGCTACTTCTGTAATTCGTTCAGGCATATTTGCTTCCTCGATTTTTTGACGAAGTTGCTCAACTTCTCCACCTTTGCCGTCTTGTTCTCCTAATTCTTTTTGAATTGCTTTCAATTGTTCACGAAGATAATATTCTTTTTGTGTTTGTTCCATTGATTTGCGAACACGCTGACCGATCTTTTTTTCCATGGTTAGAACTTCTTTTTCATTATGAATCAGTTGAAGTAGGTAATCTAACCGGTCCGGTATATACACATACTCTAAAATATTTTGTTTATGGTGCAAACGAAGTGGGAGATGTGATGTGATTAAATCCGCCAAGTTACCCGGCTCTTCAATATCCTTCACCGTATCAAATGTTTCTTGATTCAACTTCTTGGATATCTTCGTATATTCTTCAAACTGATTAATCAACATCCGAACCATTGCTTGTTCTTCAACACGATCTCCATGTTCTTCTTCAAGTAATGTATAGTCAACATGAAAATACGGTTCGACCTGGTTAAAGGAGAGGATTTTTGCACGTTCAACTCCCTCAACTAAAATTCGTCGAGTACCATTTGGTAGCTTGACCATCTGTTTAATCGTTGCAATCGTCCCTGTCTGATAAATATCTTCAGGTGACGGATCATCTGCATCTGTATTTTTTTGTGTCGCCAAAAGAAATTGACTGTCTTCAACCATCGCATCTTCCAGCGCAGCAACTGATTTATCTCTGCCTACATCTAAATGCATAACCATGGATGGATATACGATTATTCCTCTTAAAGGGAGTAGTGGTATCTTTTGATCGTTATTTTCTTTCATTATTGTACCTCCAAGTTGTGGCCCGATGTTCCTTCAATAAAAACCACTTAAATCTTTTTATGATACATACCTAATAGATATTATGTACGACAAACGAAATCATATCGTAAAGGATTTAACATCTCACGATTGAAAACAGTTAAAAAAGGTACCCTCCTCATGTCGATGAGAGTACCTTTTTCAACTAAAGATCCTATCAAATTAAGCACTTTCTCTAGGTGTCATATCTTGCTCAACGACAGATCCGTCTTTCAGTACGAGTTTTGGTTTACCATTGCTCTCTTCAACGGTCTTCCTTGTAATAATACATTTTTCAATGTCATCACGAGAAGGAAGATCAAACATCACATCAAGCATCAGTGCTTCTAAAATCGATCTCAGACCACGTGCACCTGTTTTTCTTTCAATTGCTTCATTGGCAATCGCGCGAAGTGCACCTTCTTCAATTTCCAACTCGACGTTATCAATATCAAATAGCTTCTCATACTGCTTCGTCAAAGCATTCTTTGGTGCAGTCAAAATTTCGACTAATGCATCTTGATCAAGCGGCTCCAAGCTTCCAATGACTGGCAAACGTCCGATGAATTCCGGTATTAAACCAAAACGGAGCAAGTCTTCAGGAAGGACTTTGGAAAGTAACTCTGATTCGGTCATTTCTGGCTTCTTCGCTTCAGTGCCAAAGCCGATAACACGCTCACCAAGACGACGTTTCACAATTTGATCGACACCGTCAAAAGCACCACCAACGATAAACAAGATGTTCGTCGTATCAATTTGAATAAATTCTTGATGTGGATGCTTACGGCCTCCTTGAGGAGGAACACTTGCTGTCGTGCCTTCTAAAATTTTCAGTAAGGCTTGCTGTACACCTTCACCGGAAACATCACGGGTAATCGATGGGTTTTCTGACTTCCGTGCAACCTTATCGATTTCATCAATGTAAATGATTCCTTTTTCTGCTTTTTCAACATCGTAATCAGCTGCTTGAATCAATTTTAATAAAATATTCTCAACATCTTCACCGACATAACCAGCTTCAGTCAATGATGTAGCATCTGCAATGGTGAAAGGTACATTTAAGATTCTCGCCAACGTTTGAGCAAGTAATGTTTTCCCGCTACCCGTCGGTCCGAGTAACAAAATATTACTCTTTGCAAGCTCTACATCATCGTTTTTAACGTTGGAGTTGATCCGTTTATAGTGGTTATAAACAGCCACTGATAATGATTTTTTTGCTTTATCCTGACCGATTACGTAATCATCCAGGATTTCACAAATTTCTTTTGGTTTTGGAATTTCTTTCAAATCTTCTTCTTCAACAGTACCTAATTCTTCTTCTACGATTTCAGTACATAAATCGATACACTCATCACATATATAAACGCCTGGTCCAGCTACAAGCTTTCTTACTTGATCTTGTGTTTTCCCACAAAACGAACACTTTAATTGCCCTTTTTCTTCACTGAATTTAAACATTATTTCACCCCAAAATCAGTATTAATTATCTATCTGAAAACTTCTTACGTTGAATGTTGCCAATACCGTATTTCCCATTATGTACTGCCAAAGAAAAATAGTCAAAAGATAAACTTTACTTCTATTCGTATGCAACAAAACGCGAATGTTTCCTTAACTCATCTTATTTTCACAAGCTGTAACAGAAAGAAGCTAATTTCTTCTTTTCGCTTCATAAGTGTCAGTTTCTTCTTTTGTGCTAAAGCCAATTCGTCATTTAAATAACTTAATTATTTTTCTCCGGCCATCACAGAGGTTATAGTATAGCTTACCTTAAAACTGCCATAATTAAACTTCCGTGTGAAATGTTTTTTCACTATGTAAAAAACAAGGCACGTAAAGAAACTTACGTGCCCCTTTCGTTTGGGTGTTAATTATTCATTTGATTCTTCGTCTTCCTGTTCTTCTGTCTCTTCTTTAGGCTCGACCAGCTTTGCATTCTCAAGAAGGAAATCAATTGCTTTTTGCAATTTCAGATCGCCTTTCAATGCATCTGTATTTCCTCCGAGCATTTGTCTCAATTGATCAACTTCCATTTGATATTGAGATGCCATTTCTTCGAGTTGTTTGTCAACATCTTCTTCAGTTGCTTCAAGCTCTTCTGTTTCAGCAATTGCTTCTAACGTCAAGCTCGTTTGTACACGTTTTTGTGCATCTTCTTTCATTTGTTCTTTTAGATCATCCTGTGTTTGACCAGAGAACTGCGTGTACATTTCCATCGTCATACCTTGCATTTGAAGACGTTGTTCGAACTCTTGTACCATGCGGTCGAGTTCATTATCAACCATTGCTTCAGGGATGTCGATTTCTGAATTCTCGGAAGCTTGATTAATCAATGTTTCACGTTTTTGATTTTCAATTTCGTTTTCTTCTTCATCAATTAAACGCTGTTTTGTTTTTTCTTTTAATTCATCAAGTGTCTCAACGTCATCATCAACATCTTTAGCGAATTCATCATCTAATTCAGGTACTTCTTTGGACTTGATGTCATGAATTTTCACTTTGAAAGTAGCTTCTTTTCCGGCTAGGTCTTCAGCTTGATAATCTTCTGGGAAGGTTACTTGTACTTCAGTATCTTCTCCAGCAGTTTTACCAACAAGCTGCTCTTCGAAACCTGGAATGAAAGTTTGGGATCCGACTTCAAGTGAATGGTTTTCAGCAGATCCACCTTCAAATTTTTCGCCATCTAGATAACCTTCAAAATCGATAACGACGGTGTCGCCTTCTTCAACTTGTCCTTCTTCTTTCACGACAAGTTCAGCTTGTTTCTCTTGAAGAGTCTTCAATTCATCGTTGACATCTTCATCTGTTACAGAAGCTTCTTTGTCTTCTACTTCAAGGCCTTTGTATTCGCCAAGCTTTACTTCAGGCTTCACTGTAACTGTAGCTGTAAAGATGAATGGCTTCCCTTTTTCAATTTGCTCGATATCCACTTCAGGCTGATCAACTGGTGTAATTTCGACCTCATCGATTGCTTCACTGTAAGCTTCAGGTAGGATGATATCGACTGCATCTTGATATAAAGATTCAACACCGAAACGTTGTTCAAAAATTGGACGAGGTACCTTTCCTTTACGGAAGCCTGGAACCTGTACATCTTTAGATACTTTTTTGAAAGCTTGATCCAACGCTGAGTCGAATTTTTTCTCGTCGACTTCAACCGTCAAAACGCCTTCATTTCCTTCTTTCTTTTCCCATTTTGCTGACATTATAATTCCCTCCAACATCTATTCATTCATTTTAAAAACAATAGATTTTTTTCATGCATTTCACGATTCTGTCATATGCAACCATTATATTATAACATAGAAATTAATCGGTTCAACATCAAGGCATTCAACGGTTTCAATCATCAATTTGTGAAAAATAAACCTTTTCATAGCGCTCGATTGTTTCCATCCATTCTTCTTGGTCCTTGGTAGTTTCATGTTGCTTGGATGATGGCTCATCTAACGTCAAATATTGCTTTGCCAATCCGAGAACTGCATCGGCTACATCTGTTGCCTGTTCTAATTTTGGTGTGAAAGGAAACAAAATGTATAGATAGCGATACAAAATCTGTTTCGTAAAAGAAAACATAGTTGGATCTTCTTGTTCAATTTCTTCTAATTCACTCAAGACTTTCGTTGCAAAATTCGTATCTAATATGTCTTCGATAAGCGTAGGGTTCGCGATCATATATTTTTCAAACTTCTCTATTTCAAGGTTTTCATTAACTTCTTCATCCATACACCATTGAAGCAAACCTGTTTTAATCACGGGGTTTAGTTTTGTATCAACAAAGTAAGGTTTAATAAGCTCTAAGTAAGGTCGCACGGCAAATGTTCGATGATAAGATAACAATTTCCATTGCTCTTTAAAGTGGCCATTCTCCAACGAATCAATGAAATGATCCATATCTTTTTCTCTCTCTTCAGCTCCCGTTGTAGTTAGAAATTCCTCACATTGATCATACAACAGTTGGAAATGCGCCTTATATTCCGGAGGTAATTTTGGATCATTTTCGAGCTGATGAAGTGTATCCATTACTTCAGAGTATTGATTCGAATGAAACAAAATATTTAAATAGATATGTATGTATTGATAATAATTCGATTCATCTTCCTTCATCAATTTGCGGCATAAACCTATAGCTTGTTCGTTTTGCCCCAACTCACTAAGCGAGATAATTTTTGCAATCAATATTTCATTGGAAGCTGCGTTAAAGCTTTCTAACTTATGTATAAACAGTAATGCTTCTTCATAATTTTTATTTTCGATTGCTCGTTTACTTTGTTCCTCCAAGTCTCTTTTCCAACCTGGGAACATTACAACCTCTTGTCTATCATTCATAATCACCCATCCAATCTTCTCTTGGTTCGTATTCCATTACCCCTTTCATGGAGAGGGGAAACGTTAAAGTAAAAAGTTATGTAAAAAAATGAGCACATGGTCAAACGAATTTTCCTCCTAACTATATCGGTTGAGGATTCGATCGACTGAAGCTCCGTACATCTCACCGAATAAATTCAAGTGAACGAGTAGGTAGTAAAGCTGATATATTTCTTTTATATCTTTGTAATAGGAATCAATTGGATAAACTTCGTTATATTCATTGTAGAATGTCTGACTGAATCCCCCAAATAACTCCGTGAAGGCTAATTCAAACAGGCGATGTCCATAAAGAAATGACGGATCGATTAAATATGGGACACCTTTCGGACCCACTAACCAGTTCCCTCCCCAAAGATCACCGTGTAAATATGAAGCACTCACATCATTAGGAAGTAGCTCATCCAAACGTTCCATTAATCGTTCTAGTTTTTCTCGACGAACACCATGTATCCTTTTTGTTTGTATACCTAATTCCAATTGATTTTTCAACCGGAAATCTCGATAATAATCAACCCAGGAAGCACACATTGCATTTGTTTGAGGAAGTGTACCAATATATGTATCGGAATAGAATCCATGTTTTGAATTCGTTTGTTGATGCATCAATGCAAGGTTTCTTCCTAACATGACATCTGTTTTGGAAGTTTGCTTACCTTCGACCCACTCCATCAACAAGTATGCTTCTCCTTGTTCATCTGAATAATTGATCACTTCAGGAACATGGATTGTCTTTGTACTTCTAATCTGATCTAAACCTGTTTTTTCAATATGAAAGAAATCTTGCGGCGAATCTGTATGTACTTTCATAAAATATTGTTGACTAGCTGTTTGGATCCAATAACTGTCGTTAATAGAACCACCTGAAACGGATTGAATCTGTTGAATCGCCTCCTCTATACCAGTCTGTTCAAAAAGTTTGTTCACTAAACACATTTTATGAACATCCTTTCAATGAATTGCTGTTTCAATTATATACGAATTTCAAAAATGTTCAAAAACAAAAAGAAAAACGGTATCAAGGAAAGCCCTTGATACCCATTAAGTCAGTAAGCTTTATTATTATCTTACACGGCGTACATGTCCAGCGAATTTGCTTTTCCAATAACCATGCGTCATATCTGCAACTGCAAGCCCTGTTGAATTTTGAGAGCCGATAAACTTACCGTTTCCTAAATAAATCCCTATATGTCCGTTTGTTTTATACGTGTTAAAGAAAACGAGATCACCTGGTTGCGCTTGACTATACGGAATTTTTGTACCGACTGAACTCAACCCGGCTGTACTGCCCGGAACTGAGATTCCAGCTTGTTTGAAAGCCCAATGAATGAACCCGGAGCAATCAAAACCTGCTGTTGTTTTTCCGCCCCATTGATAAGGTGTTCCAAGATGTGCATATCCTGCATTAATGGCTGTTGAAACATTCCCATTGGCTTTTGGAGCACTTTTCGTCTGCTGTTTTTTCGAGCTTTTACTTTTAGACGCTTGTACAACAGAAGAACCCTCATTATTGTCAGATGATTGGTGAGAAGCTAATACAACAGTCTCTGATCTTTGCTCTGATTCCTTTTGAGCTATTTTATTCTTCACCTGCTGTTGCATGCTTGCTAACTCACTATCTTGTAATTGCAGTTCATCCTGAAGTGCCAATAATTCAGACTGCTTGTCTTTTAAAGACTTTCGTTTTTCTTTTGCTGCAACTTTTTGGTCTTCAATTAAGGTAATCATTCCCCGCAGTTCAGTCTGCATATCTTGTAATTCCTGTAACTTACTGAGAACTTTATTTTGTTTCTTTTTCACAGTGGCTTTATCTTCTTGTTGCTCTAGTATGAGTTGTTTATCAGAGTCCATGATTTTTTTTACTGCATTTGACCGACTAATAAACTGTCCCATATTTTTCGAGCCTAAAATGACCTCGATATATGCAATATCTCCCCCATTTCGATGATAGGAAACAAGACGTTCTTGAATGATTTCTCGACGGATTTCAATGTCTTTTTCAATTTGCTGAATCTCTTCTTCTAATTGTTCGACTTCATCTTCTGTTCGGTCTACTTTTTCCTCCGTCTCATCCATTGTTCGTTGGTTCGCTTCTAAGGTTTCATTCAGCTGTTCAAGTTCTTGATTTAACTCTTCTAACTCAGTTAATACTTGATTCACTTCTGTTTTGGCTTCTTCAATATTTTGCTGTACATCAGCTCGTTCGTTTTGCAACTCCGATTCCCGGTTTTCTAAGTCTTCGATTGTCTCAGCATATGTATGTATTCCTAGTATCCCGGTAATGCCAATTGCTAAACAAACTGAACGGATTAACGACCTTTGTTTCATTGTGAACCTCCCAATTCGAAATGCTAGATTGTTAGATTTTGTGTTTTACCCAGTATAACATTCATAGATTTCAACACTATTAAACAAATATTACAGTTTCATTTCAATCCGTCTAAAGATAAGTCGTATTTTGTATATAAATGTTAATTGTTGGAAAAACAGAAGGAGATTTGCACATATCCACCAAACAATCAAGTAGTTCTTTTATCACAAAGCGATCGTTACCTAATATTTTTGGCATATGCCTTTATTCTTTTATCGAAGGTTTCCATCTTGTACAATGATAGTATTCTTAAGCAATACGGAAGGGTGTTTTTCGAATTGCAACAATTACTCTACCATCCAGCTTGGAAAAAACAAGTGGATTCTGGGTTGGACCAACAGATTCAAGAAACATTTTTACAAACGAGGGATGATCAAGAGAAGGTAATCATACCAATAAGACAGGCAATCAATCATAACGGAGACTACTTGCTAACCGTTCTTTTTCACAATCGAACTCAACAAGCGATTCATTTATCCAATATTCATTTATCCGTCTCTTCTCCATACTTCCAAGCGGTACAACATCAATTTCCGACAACTGAGTGGTATGTTGAGCCGCAAACAAGTTCTCCATGGACGTTTATATTCCGTGAAATGAATTATTCTGGTGAACTGGCAGATGATGTTCGAGATTTACAGATTGAATTTATTTCTACTATTTAATTTGAATAAGCCCCCTCAGTATTGAGGGGACTTAATCAAAATGATTTACTTAGCGGTTAATCTTAGTAGCCATAACCGCCGTAACCGCCGCCACTCCAAGACGCTCCAACAATAATCAATAAAATAAACAAGACGACAATTAAGGCGAAACCGCCACCGTATCCATATCCTTGACTCATAAACAATACCTCCCTTTCTCCTTTATTCATACACTATGTAGAACAACAGCTATGTGTTTGAGCGAATGGCCTAATTCGGTCCAAAGAGAAGTTATTTTTTATAGCCATTGTGTCAATTACCTAACGATCTATCGCTTATTTATAGCCTAGCTTTGTTTTAATTTAAATAAAATCATTTATTTTTTTAATTAGTTGGTTGACATTGCTGGCTATCCTTTTATATAATAGGTCTTGTCCGAAAAAGATAAATCGTCTTTCTTGGTTCAAATAAAAGCTTTTAAAATACGACTCGTGCGGGTGTAGTTTAGTGGTAAAACCTCAGCCTTCCAAGCTGATGTCGTGGGTTCGATTCCCATCACCCGCTCCATTCTATGTCAATAGTCAAATGTCCCAGTAGCTCAGTAGGATAGAGCAACAGCCTTCTAAGCTGTGGGTCGGGCGTTCGAATCGCTCCTGGGACATACCAGAATCCAGTAACCGGTTGGTTGCTGGATTTATTTATGTTTCCAATTAATAAAAAATCGAACGAGAGGTAAATTGTCTCGTCCGATTCAATAAGCTATCTCAATTCGTTAAGCATTTTCTCCAATGCTTTCTTTCGATGGCTGATTCTGTTTTTGACATCCGGTCCTAATTCACCATAGGATTGATCATATCCGTCTGGTTGAAATATAGGGTCATAACCAAAACCTTGTTCACCACGTCTTTCTGTTAAAATCCTTCCTTCACTTCTTCCTTCTGTCGTCAATGTTGTCTCACCTGGACGAGCAAATGCTAATACGCAAACAAATGCTGCTTCACGATCTTCGCTTTTTTTATCCTGCAATTTTTTCAGTAATTTATCGTTATTTGCTTGGTCATCCTTCGCTTCACCGGCGTATCTGGCTGAATAAACACCTGGCTCACGGTTCAGTGCATACACTTCTAAACCAGAATCATCTGCTAAAACGGGTACTTGATACTTCTTTGCATAGGTTTCTGCTTTTAGTATGGCATTCTCTTCAAAAGTTGTGCCTGTTTCTTCTACATCTTCTGCCTCTGGAAATTGCTCCATTAGACTTTTGATTTCAATACCCTGTCCACTTAAGAGTTCTTTCATTTCTTCTAATTTACCTTGATTGGTGGTCGCTACATAAATAATCATTGGTTATTCTCCTTTAGATCAACGCTGCATCTTCGCCAAGTGCATCTTTTTGTATATCAAATAGTTCTTTTACGCCTTTTTGTGCAAGCTCAATCATTTCATTCAGTTGATCGGGAGTGAACGTTGCTTCTTCTCCTGTGCCTTGCAATTCAACAAACTCATTTGCTTCTGTCATGACCACGTTCATATCAACAGCAGCGGCAGCATCTTCTACATATTGGAGATCAAGCAATGGTTCTTGACGATCACTTAATCCGACCGAAATGGCTGCTAAATATTGCTGGATTGGCATCTCTTTTATTACCTTTTCTTTCAGTAACTTGCTGCACGCAAGTGAAACGGCTACGAAAGCACCTGTAATGGAAGCTGTGCGCGTCCCACCATCAGCTTGGATAACATCACAATCTACCCAAATTGTTCGTTCTCCAAGCTTATTTAAGTCAATGACTGCACGTAACGCTCTTCCAATCAGCCGCTGAATTTCCATTGTCCGTCCTGTTACCTTCCCTTTGGATGATTCACGGATGTTTCTTCTCTCTGTCGCACGAGGTAACATGGCGTATTCTGCAGTTACCCAACCTTTTCCCTCACCACGCATAAACGGTGGCACTTTATTTTCGACACTTGCACTGCAAATGACCTTCGTATCACCCATCGTGATCAACACAGAACCTTCCGGATGTTTAATATACTCGGTTTCAATATGAACATTTCGTAATTCATCTGCTTGTCTTCCATCAACTCTCATTTAGTAGCCTCCTCATGATAAATCGATCCATCTGCACTTTACTATGTGTCAATATCTATCCGAACATAAAGAAAACTTGGCGACTTACCAAGTTCTTTGTTCATTTAATTGAACTTTTGCTAGGTGTATATGAGCAAATTGACCGAGGATTACCTTTAACTTCTCAAATGATTGGATCTCTTTTGTCGTGTAAATAATCGGTTCGACTGGTTCATTCATCGGTTCATGTAAGGTATTGGAATAAGTTAATATGGATCGAACTTCAGTCGCTGTTTCTAATGCTGACGACAAAACAGTCACATGGTCTCCTACAACTTCTTCGATGATATCTTGAATAATCGGATAATGTGTACATCCAAGAATCAACGTGTCCATGTTTGTCATTTCTTGAAACGGTTGCAAGCTCTCTTGCACAATTTTCTTTACCGGATCTCCAGTTACATTCCCATGTTCAATCATTGGCACAAATTTTGGACAAGCAATGCTCATAGTCTCAATAGCTGGATTCAATACCTCAAGTGAATTCGCATAAGCTCCACTTTCTACGGTATTCGTTGTACCTATGACTCCAACCGAATTCGTTTTTGTCGATTGCACGGCCGCTCGAGCGCCAGGATTCACTACACCTATAACAGGTATAGATAATTTTTCTTTCAAATCATCCAGCAAGATGGCTGTTGCTGTATTACAAGCAATGACCAATAACTTAATATCATG
The DNA here is from genome assembly GCF_007559355.1 of Allobacillus sp. SKP2-8. Taxonomy (NCBI): domain Bacteria; kingdom Bacillati; phylum Bacillota; class Bacilli; order Caryophanales; family Bacillaceae; genus Allobacillus; species Allobacillus sp. SKP2-8. Next base: position 152,906 of record NZ_VMHF01000002.1, read on the forward strand.
CTGGATTAAATAATTGACCAATTCCCACGTGTATTGAATCACTTGTTCTTTCGTTTTTGTCCCATACGGACATCTTAATGTATCTCCTAAGTATATGAATTGCTCGTCTGGCAGTTGACGATGTAGTTCTGTTAAAACGGTCAATCCACCAATTCCTGAGTCAATAACCCCTATTGGTTTATTCATTCTAGTTGCCTCTTTCTAGTGTAGGTTTAATTTTGCTGTTCATGTTCGACCATGACTTTGTGTAATTGAGCCATGGATTCATGTAAACAATCGAATTCGTCTGTTGTATGGGATAGTAAAATATCTGACAAATAATCTTGGCGTTTTTGAATCACTTCATTAATAATGTCTCTTCCCTTATCTAATAAATGTATTCGTACAACACGACGATCTTTTGGATCCCTAATTCGAACAATTAATTCATTTTTCTCCATTCGATCGACTAAGTCCGTTGTTGTGCTGAAAGCCAAATACATTTTTTTGGAGAGTTCACCAATCGTTAAATCACCCAATTCCCTTAACCATTGAAGTGCAATAAACTGTGGTGGTGTAATAGGATAGTTATTAAGTATCTCTCTTCCACGTTGTTTAACGATGTGTGATATGTATCGTAAACTTTTTTCCATCTCCAAAATTTTTTGAGCGTGCTCTGTCGAATTCACACAATCTCCTCCTGTCCGACTGCTCCATATACTTATTTTCAGTGTTTTTTCTCCAAAATTCAAGTCCTAATATATAGAAACAGTTATTTACATGACTAAATTAGTTATTCGTTAGCAAGTTAAATAAACATTTTTTATTATTATATGTATATTTTATCGAGATGGTTATCGGTTGACTCGTGGTTTACTGAGAGAAACTGAGTCATGAAGGGTATACGATTCAACTGCAAAGCTAGATTCTAACTGATTGTTGAAACGTAGTCTATTCGACCGGACGATTGAACGCGTATGTGCTCCGGGTGATTAGAGTCCTGCTATTTGACCGAATAATCGAACGCGTGCCTGCCTCGGGCGATTAGAGACCTCCTATTTGACCGAATAATCGAACGCGTGCCTGCTTCGGGCGATTAGAGACCTCCTATTCGACCGAATAATCGAACGCGTGCCTGCTTCGAGCGATTAGAGTCCTGCTATTTGACCGAATAATCGAACGCGTATGTGCTTCGGGTGATTAGAGACCTCCTATTCGACCGAATAATTGAACGCGTGCCTGCTTCGGGCGATTAGAGACCTCCTATTCGACCGAATAATCGAACGCGTGCCTGCTTCGGGCGATTAGAGACCTCCTATTCGACCGAATAACAGAACGTGCCTGCGCTTCAGTCGATTTGAGGTTTCATTTCGATGAATTGCATTACGTGAGCGAACTTAAGAAAAGAAAAAACAATAAACCGGCAATCTGCCGGTTTATAATTTGATCTCTCCGATGCGAATTAATTCGACAACGGCTTGAGATCGCCCCTTAACTTGAAGTTTTTGAATCGTATTCGAAATATGATTTCTGACTGTTTTTTCAGAAATAAAAAGCTGTTCTGCTATCTCTTTTGTTGTTCGATCTTGGACCAAAAGCTCAAAAACTTCTCTTTCTCTTTTGGTTAATATATTACTGGCTCGATATTTGTCATTATTCAAGCGGCAACCCCTCCTCTGTGCAAGAAGTGAGCTACTTCTTCATCTGAGGAAATTAACTAGTCACCATACTTTATGAAAAAGGTTGAGTTTCTGTTCGTAATTCTTCTAATCTATGCTTTTGTACACCTAATTAATTTTCGTTTCTTCAATAACCTTTAATTGCTCTTCAGAAAACGGTGTTGACTTACCGGTTTTTGCATTTATTTGAACGACTCGTCCTCTTCCAGTCAGACAAACATCACCATTTTCGTCGGTAGCCATATAATGGATATCCATGGAGCTTCGGCCTAGTTGATGAACCTTGCAATATAACTTAATCGTCTGACCGAAGTACATTTGCTTTAAATAATCACATTGCAAATCACTGACCACTGGAACATTTTCTATAGGACCAGTTAATTCACCAAATATCTTATTTTCTTCGATGAAAGAGGTTCTTGCTTCTTCAAAATAAATAAACGTCGATACATTGTTAACGTGTCCAAACATATCCGTTTCAGAAAAACGAACTTTAATAGGAATATAATAAGAAAACTCTTTCTTCCATTCTTCAAAGTTTGGAATATAGGAAATTTGTTTCATTTTTATTGCACCTCTTTTTAAGATTTACCTAAAATGAATACTCATTCAGTTTTATTAAAAAAATATAATGGTTGAAAAAGGGCCAACAATTATATTGTCAGCCCTTCATTCACCATTAGTTGTGGTAGTCACTTCCGAAGAAGCTCTTGAAAGAATGAATCGTAGCTTCACGGTTTACAGCTGCAATTGAAGTTGTCAAAGGAATTCCTTTTGGACAAACTTTTACGCAGTTTTGTGAGTTTCCACAATCTTGAAGTCCACCTTCTGTTAACAACGCATCCATACGCTCTGCTTTATGCATTTCGCCTGTTGGATGAGCGTTGAATAAACGAACTTGGGACAATGGAGCAGGTCCAATGAAATCATTGCGATCATTCACATTTGGACAAGCCTCTAAGCAAACACCACAAGTCATACATTTTGATAATTCATATGCCCACTGACGCTTACTTTCAGCCATTCGTGGCCCAGGTCCTAAATCATATGTGCCATCGATCGGTACCCATGCTTTCACCTTTTTCAAAGAGTCAAACATACGGCTACGGTCGACTGCTAAGTCACGAACAACAGGGAATGTCGTCATCGGTTCCAATTTGATCGGTTGCTCCAATTGATCGACAAGAGCTGTACAAGATTGCTGCGGTGTTCCGTTAATGACCATTGAACAAGCACCACAAACCTCTTCTAAACAACCCATTTCCCAAAATACAGGTGTTGTTTTTTCACCTTTTGCGTTCACAGGGTTTCTTCTGATTTCCATTAATGCAGAAATCACGTTCATATTTTCACGATATGGAATTTCGAATTCCTCATCATACGGCTTACCATCTGGATCATCTTGACGTGTAATGATAAATTTTATCATTTTGTTATCTTCCGCCATTTTGAATTACCCCCTCTTCCATTTTGTAGTCCGTTCAACCTTACGTTGCAGAGTAGTCACGCTTACGTGGCTTAATATATGAAACATCTACTTCTTCATAAGAAAATTCTGGGGCATTTGTTTCTGGATTATAAGTAGCTTTAGTCGTTTTCAACCATTCTTCGTCATTACGATCAGGGAATTCTGGTTTATAATGAGCTCCACGACTTTCGTTACGGTTATACGCTCCAATAGTGATTACACGTGCTAATTGTAACATATGATCCAACTGACGAATAAACATTGCTGTTTGGTTGCTCCAACGGCTCGTATCATTAATGTTAATGTTTTTGGCACGCTCCATCAACTCTTGAATCTTCTCATCCGTTTTAAGTAGTTTGTCATTCTCACGAACAACGGTAACATTTGCCGTCATCCACTCACCAAGTTCACGGTGAATATCATACGCATTTTCTGTACCCGTTGTCATATTCATGATCTCTTCAAAGTAATCTTGCTCTTCTTTCAACTTCTCATCAAACAACTGAGTGCTCTGCTCTGCTGCCAAGGAATCCAAACCATTGATGTAATCAACAGCATTCGGTCCAGCAACCATACCTCCATAGATACAAGAAAGTAAGGAGTTTGCACCTAGACGGTTTGCACCGTGAATTGTAAAGTCACATTCACCAGCTGCAAAAACACCAGGGATATTCGTCATTTGATCATCGTTGACCCATAGTCCGCCCATTGAATAGTGAACAGCAGGGAAAATTTTCATTGGTACCTTACGAGGATCTTCACCAACGAATTTTTCATAAATTTCAATGATTCCACCTAATTTAACATCTAGCTCTTTCGGATCTTTATGTGATAAATCAAGGTAAACCATGTTTTCGCCATTGATACCAAGCTTTTGGTTCACGCACACGTCAAAAATTTCACGTGTCGCAATATCACGTGGAACCAAGTTACCATAGGCTGGGTATTTCTCTTCTAGGAAATACCATGGTTTTCCGTCTTTATATGTCCATACACGACCACCTTCACCACGAGCTGATTCACTCATTAAGCGAAGCTTGTCATCTCCTGGAATAGCTGTAGGGTGAATTTGGATAAACTCACCGTTCGCATAGTGTGCACCATGTAAGTATAAGCTAGTTGCGGCTGAACCTGTGTTAATGACAGAGTTTGTGGATTTACCAAAGATAATTCCAGGTCCACCTGTTGCCATAATGGTTGCATCCGCTTTGAAAACTTTTATTTCGTGGGACTGTATATTTTGAGCGACAATTCCTCTTGAAACACCATTCTCATCAATAACAGGTGATAAGAAGTCCCATCCTTCATATTTTGTCACGAGTCCGTTGACTTCGTGACGACGAACTTGTTCGTCTAATGCGTACATTAATTGTTGACCTGTCGTTGCTCCGGCATAAGCTGTACGGTGGTGTTGTGTTCCTCCGAAACGACGGAAATCCAACAAACCTTCTGGCGTACGGTTAAACATAACACCCATGCGGTCCATCATATGTATGATGCTTGGTGCTGCGTCACACATATCTTTAACCGGTTTTTGGTTTGCCAAGAAGTCCCCACCATAAACTGTATCATCAAAGTGAATAGCAGGAGAATCCCCTTCACCTTTCGTATCTACTGCACCGTTGATACCGCCTTGCGCACAAACAGAGTGGGAGCGTTTTACTGGAACAAGCGAGATCAAATCGACATGAACGCCTGCTTCAGCAGCTTTAATTGTAGCCATCAAGCCAGCTAAACCACCGCCAACAATAACGATATTTTTATTACTCATTGTATTTGTTTCACTCCCTTATTATTGAACAGTTTCACGTGTTATGAAGCAAATGCGATTAATGACGCAATTCCCATATAACCAAAAACGACAAATACGACAAGAACGACGTATGTCATAATCTTTTGGGATCTTGGTGTAATGATCAGTCCCCAAGTAACGAAGAAAGACCATAGTCCATTCGCAAAGTGGAATACTGCGGAAAGAACACCAATCACATAGAACCAGAACATGAACGGTGATGAAAGAATGCTTGCCATCATATCAAAGTTCACTTCTGTTCCATAAATTGCGTTTGCCAAACGTGTTTCCCAAACGTGCCATCCGATAAAAATAAGTGTAATGATTCCTGTAAGACGTTGTAGCATGAACATCCAATTTCGGAACCATCCATACCTTCCTAGATTCATCTCAGATACCAAAGCGATATACACCCCATAAATTCCGTGGAAAAGAATCGGGATATAAATCAACCCAAATTCCAAGACGATCCGAAGTGGCAAATTTTCCATAAAACCAGCAGCTGTATTAAAGGCTTCTTCACTATACGTGGAAAAGTGGTTGACTACCAAGTGCTGCATCAAAAATAAGCCAATTGGAATGACACCTAGCAATGAATGCAATCTACGCAAATTATATTCGCGTTTTTCCTGATCCGCCATGTGTTACCCCCCTCATCTGATGAAAAATTGTTTTGAAAGAGTTTTCATACGACTCCCTATTAAAGTTACATGACAAGTTCAATTGTACTTCTAGGATGAAAAAGCGTCAAGAAAACTTGTCATAATTTTGATATGCTCCGACAAGTTAATTGTTCTCTTCTTCCAATTCCAATTCCATATTCTCTTGCTGAATATAATAATGACGGATATTTTCAGCAATATGGTCGGGGATTCCAAGTTTTGTGAATGCTTCTTTTTCAGCTTGTTTAATTTTTTCAATGGAACCAAAGTGTTGTAACAACATCCGTTTTCTTTTTGGTCCAACTCCTTCAATTTCGTCTAAGCTAGACTGAGTCGCTGATTTTCCTCGCAAATTACGGTGAAACGTAATCGCAAAACGGTGAACTTCATCTTGAATCCGTTGAATCAAATAAAACGGTTGCTCATTTCGTTTGAGGGGTACCGGTTCAGGCGGATTGCCATAAAGCAATTCACTCGTTTTATGTTTCTCATTTTTAGCGATCCCACATAAAGGAATGCTCAAGCCCAACTCATCTTCGAGGACGTCTAATGCTGCTGACATCTGACCTTTACCGCCGTCCACTAAAATTAGATCCGGAAGCGGCAATTTATCTTTAAGTACTCGTGTATACCTTCTCCGAATGACTTCACGCATTGTCTCATAGTCGTCTGGTTTTTCGACCGTTTTCACTTTGTATTTACGATAATCACTTTTTTTCGGTCGTCCATCTATGAACGTAACCATCGCAGATACAGGGTCTGTCCCTTGAATATTGGAGTTGTCGAATGCCTCAATCCTATGAGGAGTTTCAATATTCAAGTATTCACCTAGTTCTTCGACAGCTTTAATCGTTCGGTTTTCATCTTGTTCGATTAAAGAAAATTTCTCTTGTAATGCAATTTGTGCGTTTTCCATCGCCAAGTCAGCTAGCTTTTTCTTTTGCCCTCTAAATGGCGTCTTTGCTCGAACATCTAAATATTCACCAATCAAGTCGGCATCTGTACCGATTGGAAGATAAATTTCTTTCGGTTTAATATGATTTGAATGTGAGTAAAAACGTGCGATATAGCTTGTAAATGCTTCATCTGGATCCGTATAAAACGGAAACAATGAAACATCACGTTCGATTAACTTTCCTTGACGAATGAAGAATACTTGAATGCACATCCAACCTTTATCATATGCATAACCAAAAACATCTCTTTCCGTTAAATCCCCCAATTGCATCGTCTGTTTTTCCATGACAGATTCAATATGGTCAATTAAATCACGATATTCTTTCGCTTTTTCAAAATCTAGGTTTTCGGAAAAGGTATGCATTTTATCTTTCAGTTCTTGCTTAATTTCTTTATGGCCACCATTTAAGAAGGTCGTTATTTTTTGTACAATTTCTTGGTTTGTTTCCTGGCTGACCGGAAATTCACAAGGTCCTAAACATTGGTTGATGTGATAATACAAGCAAACCTTCTTCGGCATTACATTACACTTACGGAGTGGATAAAGCCGATCTAGAAGTTTTTTGGTCTCTCTTGCTGCATAAACGTTCGTGTAGGGACCAAAATACTTACCTTTATCCTTCTTCACTTTTCTCGTAACGATTAATCGAGGATGCTGTTCATGTGTAATTTTCAAAAAAGGATACGACTTATCATCTTTGAGCATGACGTTATACTTCGGGTCATACTTCTTCACTAAGTTCATCTCTAGAATCAATGCTTCCATTTCAGAAGATGTAACGATATATTCAAAGTCGACGATTTCATTTACAAGACGCTGCGTCTTCAAGTCATGTGCACCGGTAAAATAAGAACGCACACGATTTTTAAGCAACTTAGATTTCCCAACGTAAATGACTTCATCTTTGTTATTTTTCATCAAGTAGCATCCCGGCTTATCGGGAAGGACGGCTAACTTTTCTTGAATTTTTTTATGCATATATGTACACCTCGACAAGTTTCTTTGTTCCTAGAGGAAGCATGTTTAAAATCATAAGTTAAAAAGGGAAGAGCTAACTCAATGAGTCAGCCCTTACCCGATGATTTATGCATTTTTTGTAACGAATTCTTTTAAAGCATCTTTTGGTTGGTAACCATGTGCTTGGTCTACTTGCTCACCATTTTTAAATAGGATCAATGTTGGAATACTCATGACTCCAAATTTTTGAGCTGTTTCTTGGTTTTCATCCACATCAAGTTTGACGATTTTGACGTCGTCTCCCATTTCAGAATCCAATTCTTCCAATACAGGAGCGATCATTTTACATGGACCACACCAAGTAGCCCAAAAGTCAACAAGCACAGTACCTTCAGATACTTCTTCGTTAAATGTTTGATCAGTTGCATTTACGATAGCCATTTTCTATTCCTCCTCACATTTCAAATTCAAACTAAGTATATCATGGTGTTATTCATTACTTCCAATACTTTGTTTATAAGTCGTCAATGCGCATGGATACACGGTTCATGTGATTGTTAATATTGAGAATGAGTAAATGAAATCAAGTTATTAGAGTAGCCTGAGCAATCGAGCGGTTGGAACACTTTGTCGGGCGGTTGGACCCTTTTGTCGGGTGGCTGGAACTCTTTGTCGGGCGGTTGGACCCTTTTGTCGAGCGGCTCGAACACTTTGTCGGGTGGTTGGAACTCTTTGTCGGACGGCTGGAGTGTACGTTGCGACAAAGAATCGTTTTATCCATCAAAAAACCGACTATATTCCCAATAGGAAATAGCCGGTTTTGACTTTATTTGATATTAACCTTTTAACGCTTTGATCTCTTCTGTCAATGCTGGTACAACTTCGAATAAATCTCCGACAATACCATAATCAGCTACGTTAAAGATATTTGCTTCAGGGTCTTTGTTGATTGCAACAATGACTTTTGAGTTAGACATACCTGCTAAGTGTTGGATTGCACCTGAGATACCGACTGCAATATATAAATCAGGTGTTACGACCTTACCAGTTTGTCCGATTTGCAATGAATAGTCACAGTAGCCAGCGTCTGCAGCTCCGCGGGAAGCACCTACTGCTCCGCCTAGCGCATCTGCTAGTTCATATAATGGATCGAATCCTTCTGCGCTTTTCACTCCACGTCCACCTGCAACGATAATATTCGCTTCTGACAAGTCAACACCTTCAGAAGCTTTACGGATGACTTCTTGAATGACTGTGCGAAGGTTTTGAACATCAACTTCGACTTTTTGAACATCTCCTGAGCGTGATTCATCTTTTTCGGGTGGTGCAATGTTATTTGGACGAATGGTAATGAATGTCTTACCATTTGTAATGACTTTCTTTTCGAACGCTTTACCTGAATAAATTGGTCGAATGAATTTTACATCATCGCCACTTCCTTCGATTTGCGTGACGTCAGAAATTAATCCACTGTCCAATTTACTTGCGATTCTTGGTGACAAGTCTTTCCCTTCAGATGTGTGTCCCATAACAATGCCGTCTGGATCTTCTTGCTCAATGACAGCCATTGCAGCTTGGACATATCCATCAGAAGTATAATTTTTCAAGTTTTCATGCTGGACGACAACCGCTCGGTCCGCACCGTATTGAATTAATTCTTGTCCAAGAGATTCAAGATCTCCATCGCCTAAAACAGCTGCTACAACTTCACCATTTTCATCAATTTGGCGGGCTGCCGCAATATTTTCAAACGATACGTTACGCAACTCTCCATCTCGCACTTCACTAATTACTAAAAATTTCCCCATTGCTATTCTCCTTTCTGCACCTGTTGATTAAAGTACTTTTGCTTCCGTTTTTAATAGAGATACAAGTTCTTTCACTTGTTCGTCTGTTTCTCCTTCTAACACTTTTCCTGCTTCTTTTTCAGGTGGAAGGAAAACTTCGACCGTTTCAGTTGACGCCTCAACATCATCTTCATCTAAGTCAAGGTCATCGATTTCAAGTTCTTCTAATGGTTTTTTCTTCGCTTTCATAATTCCCGGTAAGGATGGGTAACGTGGTTCGTTCAACCCTTGTTGGCAAGTAACTAGTAAAGGTAGAGAAGTTTCTACTTTTTCAACGTCACCTTCTACGTCCTTATCAATTTTTACAGTATCTCCATCGATTTCAAGAGATGTAATGGTTGTGACATACGGAATATCCAACTTAGCAGCCAATCGTGGACCTACTTGGCCACTGGCTTCATCAATTGCAACGTTACCAGCTAAAATCAGATCAACTTCTTTGTCTTCGAAGTAAGCTTCCAGAATTTTTGTAGTTGTAACTTGGTCGCCCTCTTCAACATCATCTTCTGTATTAATAAGAACAGCTTTGTCTGCTCCCATGGCTAGCGCCGTACGTAATTGTGACTCCGACTCTTCGTCACCGATCGTTACGACGGTCACTTCACCACCGTGCTCATCACGGACTTTAATCGCTTCTTCAATGGCATATTCATCATATGGGTTAATGATGAACTCAGCACCATCTGTTTCGATTTTTCCATCACTGATTTGAATCTTCTCTTCTGTGTCAAATGTTTTTTTCATCAGAACATAAATGTTCATTGGATTACCTCCTTCATTCTACTGGTCTTTAAAATTCGGTTTTCTTTTTTCGATGAATGCTTGAATGCCTTCCTTTGCATCCTCATTACCAAACACCTTGCCAAACTCCTCTGCTTCTCGTTTGACGCCTTCTTTAAACTGAGAGGTTTGACTGAATGGGATTAACTTCATAACCGCATTGATTGAAGGCCCGCTTTTTGCTGCGAATTTTTTCGCTAGATTCATAGAAAACTCTTCTAATGAATCTTCATCCACTGCATGATTTGCAAGACCTAATGCTGCAGCTTCCTCACCAGAGATTGGTTCTCCAGTCAAAATCATTTCATAAGCTTTTGCCATCCCCACATGCTGTGGCAAACGTTGTGTCCCTGCAAAGCCTGGGATAATGCCTAGTGTCAGTTCTGGCAAACCGAGTTTGGCACTTTTGGTAACAATTCGAACATGACAAGACATCGCCAGTTCGAGCCCGCCACCTAAGGCAGCACCATGAATGGATGCAATGACCGGAACTTTAAATTTTTCAATTCTCCGGAATAAGTTTTGTCCTTGACTGGCAAGATCTTCGTAATCGTCGGCACTTTGTAAGGATGTGAATTCTTTAATATCTGCTCCGGCTGAGAAAAACTTTCCTTCTCCTTGAATCACCACCGCTTTGATGGTGGAGTCATTTTCGACGTCATCCAGCGCAGTTGCTAAATCTTTTAAAATCTGTGACGATAATGCATTTGCTGGTGGACTTTGAATGGTAACGGTTGCAATGTTTTCTTTTTTCGTTAAAGAGAGTGCATCCATTTACTCAACCCCTTTACGTATGTTTTTTTAAGCCGTTGGAAATTAGAAAATGTACATCCTTTGCCTGTTGATTTAAATCGTAGCGTTGATCCTGCATCACCCAGTTGGTCACTACCTCATCAAGCATACCAAAAATCATCTGACGAACCAACTTAATATTCAGATGATTGTGGAAGGTTTTTTCTTCCATCCCACTTTGGATGATTGAATCAATAATGTGCAAATAACCTTTTAGCACATCATTGATTTGTGCACGCAGTCGTTTATCGGACTGTCTCAATTCTAATTGTGTAACGACAGCCAGGTGAGGATCTTCCGAAAGCTGGCGAAAATGAGTATCGATTAACGCAAAAAGTTTTTCATCTGCCTTATCAACATTTTCAGTTGCCTTCCGGATTCGCTCGATAAAGTTACCCATTTTATTCTGAAACAATGAAACAAGAAGATCTTCTTTGTTCTTAAAATAAAGATAGATCGTCCCATCGGCTACGCCAGCTTTTTTGGCGATTTTTGATACTTGGGAGCGGTGGAAGCCATTTTCTGCAATGACTTCCACCGCAGCATCTAGTATTTGATTGTATTTTGGTTTTTCTTTCTTCATAGTTTTGACTCCCTAAAAATGAATGAATGGTCATTCACCTTTTATCATATAAATAAATTGCATGGCTGTCAACTACAAGCAAGCATAGATTTAAAATAAATTAATTCGATTTTTCTTTCTCCTCATCGACCAGCTTACGGCGCAAAATCTTTCCAACAGCTGTCTTAGGTAGTTCTGTCCGGAATTCGTATAACCTCGGGACTTTAAAAGCTGCAAGGTTTTCTCGACAGTAGGTGTTCAATTCCTTCTCTGTTACATCATAACCATCTTTCAACACAATATAAGCTTTGACGGTTTCGCCACGGTAAGGATCTGGTACTCCTGCAACCACTGCCTCTTGAATGGCCTCATGCTCATAAAGGACTTCTTCCACTTCTCTTGGATATATATTGAATCCACCGGCAATAATCATATCTTTTTTCCGGTCAACGACATAGAAATAACCGTCTTCATCCATTTTACCCATATCACCGGTAAGGAGCCACCCATCTTTTAATGTCTTGGCTGTATCCTCTTCCCTGTTCCAATATCCCTTCATGACTTGTGGTCCTTTTACGGCAATTTCACCTACTTCTCCCACTGGCATTTCTTCCATCGATTCTGCGTCCACAATTTTGGCATCTGTATCAGGCCATGGTAATCCAATTGTGCCGGAGCGTCTTTCCTCCCAAACTAAATTTGCATGTGTGACAGGCGACGTTTCTGTTAAACCATACCCTTCAACTAACCTACCACCAGTAACCTCTTCGAATCGTTGCTGAACTTCACTTGGCAGTGGTGCAGAACCACTGATACATGCTTCAACAGAAGATAGGTCATATTTGGTGAGCTTCGGATGATTCAGCAAGCCAATATAAATCGTCGGTGCGCCTGGAAACATTGTTGGTCGCTGTTTATGAATAGCTTTCAAAACGGTATCGACATCAAACTTCGGAATAAGAATCATTTTTTGCGCCTGCATAATTGTCAAGTTCATCACCGTTGTCATCCCATACACATGGAAGAACGGCAAAATACCGAGTATAACTTCTTTTGCATACTCTGTTTTGTATAACCAGTTTGAACACATTTGTGTATTGGAAACTAAATTATAATGCGTCAGCATAACGCCTTTAGGATAGCCTGTCGTTCCACCAGTATATTGCAGTAAAGCCACATCTTCTTCTGGATCGACTTCTACCGGTGTATAATCCGTTGATGCCTCTTCCATTACCTTCGTCCATACATGTGTATCGCCAGAATGCTCAGGTTTAACCACCATATTGTATTCACGTTTTTGAATGAACGGATAAATTAAGTTTTTCGGAAATGGTAAATAATCCTTGATACCGGTTACAATAATATGCTCGAGATCCGTTTCCGGTTTCACAGTCGACGCTCTTGGTAACAAGATATCTAAGCAAACGATAAATTTCGCACCGGAATCCTTCATTTGGTATTCCAACTCGCGCTCCGTGTATAAAGGATTCGTTTGCACGACAATTCCTCCACCGAGCATCGCCCCATAATAAGCAATAACTGATTGTGGTGTATTGGGCAGCATGATAGCTACTCGATCACCTTTCTCCAAACCCAATGATTGTAAGTACGACGCGAATTTTTTTGCTGAATCAGAGATTTGTTGAAACGTTAATTCAGTCCCCATAAAATGGACTGCTTCTTTATCCGGAAAACGACTTGCTGATTCTTCAAGAAACTCATGAAGCGGTCTTTTGTCATATTCCATCGTTTGTGAAACTTCTTCCGGGTAATGCTTAAACCATGGTTTCACTACGTCAACCCCCATTAATAATTCCTCCTTCTTTTCAACTTACCTTTATTATATACATTATTTCGGAAAAATTAAAATAGAATTGTAAATTATCTGAAATTAAATAACCCCCACCTAACGTGCTATTTTTGAGGAAGGAGTCTCCTGTCAATTGAAAATAAATTCTTAAAAATTAATTCCTCACACTGAATTTTATGGTAATGTAAGAATAAGAAAACTCTGGAAATAGATATTTTCATGTAAATGGAGGGATCGTTATGTGGGTAATATTGGGAGCTATTGCGATCGTTGCTATGTTTATAAACCTTTATATGTATAAAGTATGAAAGGATTATAAGCTTGCTATGGCGATCGGACTATCATTTACAGCATTAACTCTATGTGCAGAATATCGTCTTGTATCTCGATGGGTAAAGGCGGAAGATTGGGCCGCTTTATCAGATGTCGTACCAGGTATGGAAAAAGCATTATGGTTTTTGACCATTGCTTCAATCTTTCTCAATATTATACCTATACTTCAGGAACATTTTAAAAAATGACGCCCATTACCTGGACGTCATTGATTGGTTAATTCATCACCATAAATACAACTCCAACAATCATAAACAAAACCGCTACGACTACTAACACTTTTGCTAATGTTTCCATGTCTAAACTCCTTGTTGATCTATTTAAGCGAAAGGATTGTCACACCACTTCCACCTTCATTTGGATGACCTAAATGATAACTGTTGATTGACCGATGTTTTCGGGCAAATGCATGGACACCCTTCATTAACGCACCGGTTCCTTTTCCATGAATGATTGATACTTGATGATATCCGGCCAGCAGGGCATCGTCAAGGTATTTTTCCAGCCGATGTAGGGCATCCTCGTATCTTTCACCTCTTAAATCCAACTCTGTCTTCACGTGACTCTGTCTACCGCGAACAGTTGCCATCGGCGTCGTCTTTTTCTCTTTTTCTTTTCGTTTGATCAGCTGTAATTGTTTTTTTGGTACTTTCATTTTCATGATCCCAAGCTGAACTTCATACTCATTGTCATTCAATTGAGAAACAATTTGACCTTTTTGATTGAATGAAGCGACGTGCACTTCATCACCTGGTTCAAACTCATCTGGTTGATTTGTTGTCTCAATCTGTTGTTTTTGATTGGTATCTTGCAAAGCTTCTTTTTGATCAGAAATCTTCTTCCTGGCATCAATTAATTGGTGTTCTTTGATCTCTGCTGAACTCTTCATTTGACGAAGCTCTTGTAAAATAGTCTCTGCTTCCTGCTCTGCCTGATCAACGATCTTCTGAGCTTTTTTCTTAGCCGCTTCCTGGTAATCTTCTTTCTTTGCTAAGTAACGGTCATATTCTCGTTTCAACTCTTCACGTATTCCCTCGGATTCTTGTAAAATTTCTTCCGCTTCTTCAAAGTCTTTCTCTGCTTGTTTTCTGGACGTCTCTAACGAGGCGATCATATTTTCTACAGAACGACTATCTTCATGAATCATCGTTTTCGCTTGTTCGATAATTTCTGACTTCAAACCGATTCTTCCAGAAATCTCAAAAGCATTACTTCGACCCGGTACACCGATCAGTAGTCGATAGGTTGGTTGTAGGGTCTCCACATCAAATTCAACGGAAGCATTGATGACTTGCTCCCGATTGTACCCATATGCTTTTAGTTCAGGATAATGCGTTGTCGCAATGACTCTGGCGTTTCGATTCACGACATAGTCCAAAATGGACATCGCAAGGCCTGCTCCTTCTTGTGGGTCTGTACCTGCACCAAGTTCATCAAACAGGACCAACGAGTTGGAATTGAATCGTTCAATAATGGATGCGATATTCGTCATGTGACTGGAAAAGGTACTTAAATTCTGTTCGATTGATTGCTCGTCACCTATATCTGCAAATACATGATCAAATACAGCAAGCTGGCACCCATCAAGAGCGGGGACTTGCAAACCAGATTGTGCCATTAATGTACATAATCCTACCAGCTTTAAGGTAACTGTTTTACCACCCGTATTTGGACCAGTGATTAATATTGCGCGATAATCTTTTCCAATTTCGATATCATTACTGACCACTTCACTTTCTGGAATGAGTGGATGGCGAGCCTGAATCATTTTAATGTAACCATCATGGTTCATTTCAGGTTTGGCTGCGCGAAGTTGCTGCGCATATTTTCCTTTCGCAAATAAGAAATCAATTTTTTGTAAAATATCACCATTATGCTCTAACAGTTCCGCTTCTTGCTGAACCAGTTCCGTTAGCCGCGTCAAAATACGTTCAATCTCTTGTTGTTCTTCGACCTTTGAAGCTTGTAACTTATTATTTAACTCGACGACCGCTTGTGGTTCGATAAATAGTGTTTGGCCGGATGAGGATGAATCATGAACGATTCCACCGAAGCTTCCTCGATGTTCTGATTTAACCGGAAGAACATAGCGTTCGTTTCTAATGGTAACGATGGCATCCGATAACTTACTGCTTGAAGTTCGGGTATATCCTTCTAACCGGTCGCGAATACTGCTTTCTAACGAACGAATTTGACTCCGAATCCTTCTCAATCCTTGCGAAGCACTATCGATCACTTTTCCATCCTGGTCGATACACATATGAATCTCTTTTTCAAGGTTGCTGAGCGGTTCAATCTGTTCAACTAACTCCACTAAAATCGGGGTATCCACTTCATCTATATCTTGAACAAAGTTTTTCACGCGCTTACTCCCGCGTAATGTATCCGAAATCTCGAGCAGCTCTGTTGCGCTTAACATTCCACCGATTTTTGCACGCTTTGTACTTCCTCGAAGGTCATGAATACCACCGAGCGGCATATGTCCTTGCGTTCGTAAAACTTGCACAGCTTCATCTGTTTCATTTTGCCATCGAATGACTTCTTCAAAATCAGCTGAAGGCATTAATTTTGCAGCCGCTTCTTTTCCGCGTGTCGTTTCCGCATGATCTACGATTTGTTTGATCAATTTCGGAAATTCCAGTTGTTTCAATATTTTTTGATCCATTATGCTTCACCTTTTTTCGTCTTCAAAAATGATTGTAACTGCTCTGGTGTCCATGAGTTGATGACTGTATCTCTCTCAATCCACCCTTTTCGAGCGGCTTTCACACCAATCGCCATATCATCAAGCATTTGGTAGCTATGCGCATCCGTGTTAATGGCTATTCGCGCTCCTTTTTCTTGTGCTTTTCGTAGTTCTGTCCAATGTAAATCCAATCGGTTCGGATTCGCATTCAGTTCAATAATCGTGTTTGTTTCGACGGCCCAGTCAATGAATGTGTCTATATCTAATGCATAGCCTTCACGTCGTCCAATCAATCGTCCGGTCGGGTGAGCAATCATATCAACGTAAGGGCTTTCCATTGCTGTTCGCATACGAGCCATGATTTTTTCTTCTGATTGGCTAAAACTTGAATGAATAGATGCAATGACAAAGTCCATCTCTTTTAAAAATTCATCCGAAAAATCTAACGTTCCATCCGGCAAAATATCCATCTCAACGCCACAAAAGATTGTGATTTCTGGATATTTCGCTTGGACTTCTTTAATTTTTTCACGTTGTTGACGAAGTCGCACTTCATCCAAGCCATCCGCAACACGCAGAAACTTCGAATGGTCCGTAATCGCTATAAATTGATAGCCTTTTTCTATATTTTTCTTAACCATTTCCTCGATGGATTGTGCACCATCACTCCATGTCGTGTGCATGTGCAAATCGCCTTTTATATCAGCCAATTCAATCAAATTAGGCGAATGGTTAACAGAAACTTCTTCCCCTGTTTCACGCACTTCAGGTGGTAAATAAGGGACCTCCAAAAATTCAAAAAATGCTTGCTCGGAATCAAAGGTGTGAATTTTACCCGTCTCTTCTTCTTCGACTCCATATTCACTGATCTTCAAGCCTTTTTGCTTTGCCAATCTTCTCATTTCTACATTATGATCTTTGGATCCTGTGAAATGATGAAGTGTTGTATAAAATTCATCTGGAGCAACGAGACGAAAATCAACCGAGACATCCCACTTCGACTCTACAATAACGGTTACTTTCGTTTCTCCGTGGGCAACTACTTCTTTCACCGCTGATAAATGAACCAAACTGTCAGCTACTTGCTTTGGATTCGTCGTTGCGATAATATAGTCCAAATCTTTGATTGTTTCACGGAGACGTCTCATACTGCCTGCTATTGAGTATTGATTAATGTCATCTATTTTTTCCAGTTCTTCTTCGATTAGCTGCGGTAACACCAAGACATCAGAAAGAGGTAAGCGCTCTGGACGTTTACCGATCTCGTCTAATGCTTGTAAAATTTTCTCAACGGATTTCTTCCCGAACCCACTCAATTTCTCGACGTCACCATTTTCACACGCTTTACGCAATGTCACCTGATCAATTACACCGAGTTCTTTGTAAAGCTTCGCTAGCTTTTTACCACCTAATCCTTGTAAGTCTAGTAGTGGAATTAATCCCTCAGGCACTTCCTCTTTTAAGTCGTTCAGCGTTTCCGTTTCTCCAGCTTCAATGAACTCTACGATAACCGCATTGGTACCTTTACCAATTCCATCCAGTTTTGAAAAATCGTCAATCTCATCCAATGACTGATCATTTCGTTCCAATGCTTGTGCAGCCTTCCGATAGGCAGATATTTTAAAAGGATTTTCACCTTTTAATTCCAAATAAATAGCAATCGTTTCTAAATGTTTGATTACTTTCTTTTTATCCATATAAGCACTCCTACTCAGCAATTATTCATTCATTGACTGAAAAGAAAAGAGGCCAACTCGCATTGAGTGTACCTCTTTTATCCATTCGTTCATTCAGGAAATATTCGTTCTTTCAATTGCTCAGTCAAAACAGGTGTATGTTCAATCATGAATCCCGCAATTGCGGAACTTTGTATGAGATTTTGAATCATTTCTACCGATACGAGCGACAAAATGAATAAGATGACGAATAAAATTAAATACATCTCAATAAATCCAAGAATGGCACCCAATAGATTATTCACACTATGTAAGATCGGTAGGTTTGCTACAAAATCCAGTAAGTTTGCGATAATTTGCATGATAATCTTCACAAGGACAAATATTGCGAAGAAAGCGATCGCATTATAGAATGAGTTTTCCAGTATTGTAGAGTTTAGTAACGTACCCCAAAACTGGTCTGTTGAAAAATCCGGATACGGAATCCATAATTCCAATTTGCCAGCTAATTGTTTGTAGTATAAAACAGAAACGATAAATGCAACGATAAAACCGACAATGTGAAGGACTTGCATGACAAGCCCGCGTTTTAAACCGATTAAAAAACCAAAAATCAATAAGATTAATAATAAAATATCCAGCATGTTACCTTCGATCCTCTTTCCGTCTATTTCCACGATTCACTCGGTTCAATAGTTCGTTATGTTCTTGCTTGAGTTTCAAGTAATCATTCATCGTATTCAAGGCTGTTAATACAGCTAATTGGGATGTATCCAACGAAGGCTTTGCGTATTGAATTTCATCCATTTTTTGATCGACCAAGCTTGCTACCATCTTGATATGTTCTGAGGATTCTTGGCCAACAATGGTATATTTTTTCTTGTGAATTTCCACTGTTAATTTCGTCTGATTAGAACCATCCATTCAGTAGCCTCCTCCCGCGTTATTCTACTCCATATAGTAACACGTTTACATATCGCTTGGAAAGTACATTTACTTCCTGCGAACGTCAGTATGGCGTGATATACTAGGAGAAAATATGCTAATCCATAAAGGAGTTCTATTTTCATGGCACACGCTGTATTAAAAGTAAACCAAT
Source organism: Allobacillus sp. SKP2-8 (assembly GCF_007559355.1). Lineage (NCBI taxonomy): Bacteria > Bacillati > Bacillota > Bacilli > Caryophanales > Bacillaceae > Allobacillus > Allobacillus sp. SKP2-8. Next base: position 171,986 of record NZ_VMHF01000002.1, read on the forward strand.
CGACCATTCAACAGATGAAGAATACATATCAATCTGCAATCCTCCCTTCTACACCACCTCACGCTCACTTCGCAGCGAAGATTAGCGGATGCACGATTACCGCTTATCAATCCGGCAAGGTCGTGTTTCAAGGGAATGAAGCTGAAAAAGAAGCGAGTCGATGGGGAAATCCAGGATCTAACGATAAAAAGAAAAAAACAAAAACCAATAGAAGCTTGCCGACCTTTTTAAAAGATTCACATATGGGCTCAGATGAAGCAGGAACGGGAGATTATTTCGGTCCGATCACAGTCGCTTGTGTTTTTGCTACTTCAGAACAGCAGGAGCTTCTAAGAGAATTAGGTGTACGTGATTCGAAAACGTTGACCGATGATGCAATCCGCTCTGTTATGAAAGATGTCTTGTTAACTGACATTACATACAGTTCCGTTGTTCTTGATAATCCGAGATATAATCAACTGAAAGCAAAAGGTTGGTCTCAAGTAAAAATGAAGGCATGGATGCATCACCATGCGATTAAGAATGTCCGTAATAAACTAGGTGAGCAATCTTTCGAAGGAACCGTTGTCGATCAGTTCTGTGAACCAGCTACCTTCCATAAAGCAGTTCGAGAAACAGGTGAACAATCTTTTGATGATTTAACGTTTATGACAAAAGCGGAAAGTTATTCGACACCAGTAGCAGCCGCTTCCATGCTTGCTCGCTATCGCTTTTTACAAGAAATCGATCGTATATCTGAAAACGTTGGATTTTCGATTCAAAAAGGAGCTTCCAACATTGTCGATCGGCAAATTGCCCGATTGATTAAGCAAAAAGGTGAGAGTTCTTTAAATGAAATCGCAAAAACGCACTTTGCCAATACACAGAAAGCGAAGAAACTATTGTAGGATGGTTTGGATTCGATTGTTGAGCGGCTAGAAACGTTTATCGAGCGGTTGGAATCGTTTGTCGAGCGGTTGGAGCTGTTTGTCGAGCGGCTGGAGCCGTTTGTCGAGCGGTTGGAATCGTTTGTTGAGCGGTTGGAACTGTTTGTTGAGCGGCTGGAGCCGTTTGTCGGTAAGCGTCAAATAAACCGCACTCTAGTTTGAGTGCGGTTTGTGAGTTAAACTAATATTTGATTTAATTCTTCACTTTATCAGGTAGTTGATCTGACCAAGGAAGAAGAGGTTCGAGTGATTCACTCGTTAGTTCATTTATATTTGGTAATATCTCAAAAAGGTATGTGAGATATTCAAATGGCTTTAGATTATTTTCTTTAGCTGTTTCGATCACACTGTATATAACCGCGCTCGCACGAGCGCCTTTAAAAGTTTGGGCGAACAACCAATTTTTCCGACCAATTACAAATGGTTTAATGCTACGTTCAGCTCGGTTATTATCGATGTCTAACTGGGCATTTCCAAATGGTCGACGTAATTTTCGTTCTTGGTTGATGACGTACTTCATAGCCTGCCCTAGTAAGCTTTTCGGTGCGACAGTGTTCACATGTTTTTTTGTCCATGCGAAAAAAGCATCGACAACTGGAACACTTTTCTCTTGCCGATTTTCATGAATCTCATCAAGGGTTTTACCCTTCAATGAACGTTCGATTTTATATAATTGATTAATATATGCGAGGCCTTGTTCAGATAACGTAGGGCCATTTGATTTACCAAAGTTTCCAGCTTTGGTGGCTTCATCAAACTTTCGTCTAGCATGGGCCCAACAACCAGACAACTGAACATTAGGAAGCCCATCATAACCCTTATAACCATCAACATGAAGGATGCCTTTATATCCATCCAGGAAGCGCTTCGGGTGTTTAGTCGCACGGGTTGTTTGATAATCAAACAGCACACATGAAGGGTCTTCTCGACCTGATCGATACAGCCACATATATGACTTGTTTGTAGCTGATCGATCCTTTTCTTTTAACACTTGAATGGTTGTTTCATCTACATGCATGGTCGGTCTAGTAAGCAAGAAAGCCTTCAGGCTTTCATAGACAGGTTCTAGCCAATTCGCGGCTGCTTTAATCATCCAGTTCGCCATTGTTTGACGCGACAGTGTTAAATCTAACCGTTCAAGTTGTTTTTCTTGGCGATAAAGCGGCAATCCTTCTACATATTTTTGAGTCATAATATGAGCTATAGCGGATGGTGAAGCCATACTTTTAAAGATGACCGGTTCTGGCATTTGTGCCTTTGTAATGGGTGTTTCTACCTCATTCTTTTCACATTGGCGACATGAATAAACCGACCGACGGTGCTCTTTTATGTAAGCCGAGGCTGGAATTATTTCAATTTCTCTACGTTTTTCTACTGTCATTTCATGAATCGGACCCGAGCAGCAAGAACAAATTTGTTCGCTTTCAGGTAATGTATGAGTCACGACTTCAACCGGAAGCTGATTGACAGAGTCTGAGCTCGTACGTTTACGTTTTTTTCGCGTATACGTGATCTCTTCCTCCGTTGGTTCCTCAACTTCCGGTGCTTCAGTGACTTCCGTCTCGTTAAAGAGCGGAAGCTCTATTTGGTTATCAGGAGTCTTTTCACTCGAGGAGGCAAAACGTTTTTGCTGCATGAGTCGAAATTGTTCCTCATACCACTTTATAGTCGCCTTTTGTTGAGCGTTTACTTCCTCAAGCTCCTTGACTCGCTGTGATAATTCTTCAGTTTGGTTAGGTGTATTCGTTGTATTAGTCATACCTCTATTTTACTATAAAAGCTTACAAAAATGGGCGGATTATACAACTTTTTTTGCGTCAATTTTTGGATGAACTTTTCCCTCTTCTACAGTTAACCCCTCTAATAACCATCGAAGTTGTCTAATGTCGATGTCCATGGTCTCACCCTCAAGCCCTTCGGGCCATTGAAAACGACCATTTTCGAGTCGACGGTAGTAAAGCCAAAAGCCATTGTGTTCCCAATGAAGTATTTTGACTTTATCGCGACCACGATTACAAAATAAGAACAAATCAGAAGAAAAGGGATCGAGTTGGAAGTATTCTTGAACCAGTGCTGCTAACCCGTCAATCGATAATCGCATATCTGTTTCACCATGGGCAATAAAAATTCGTTGTTTTCCATTAAGGTTGATCTTCATGTTCGAATCACCTCCAACAGCTCCTGAAGGAGCTCTTGGTCAAACCCTTTTTCAATGGTCATTCGTACATCTCGACATTCAACTTCAATAGAAGCGCTCGTATTTATCTCAATCGCTGACCATCCTGAGACCGATTGCTCCTTTGTTTGAACTTCTTCTGGACAAAGATTTCGACGTTGATTAATGAATTGATGATAAGTGCATACTTGCTCTTGCTCGCACCATTCCTTTACCGTCAATCCACTTGCTTTCCATTCCTGAATTTTTTCAATCCACCATTCTTTTGAGTATACTTCAACATCATCCGATGTTGTAATTGCGTTATGGGATTCTTCCACAAAACAACCTCCTTCATATCAAGATAGTTATAGTATGGAGGAGTGAGATGTGGAATTATAGGTGTGGTTATCTTTACGCTTACGTTTGTCGAGCGGTTGGAACTGTTTGTCGAGCGGCTACGTTCATAAGTGAATACTCAAACTAAAAATACCCTTCAGACAGCTAGTGTCTGAAGGGCATTTTTTATCCACGTAATTCCGCTTTGTATGTTGCTTTTACTTCTTGAATAATACGTTCTCTCAGTTCCTCTACTTCATCGTCTTTGAGTGTCCGTTCATTGTTTTGGAACGTAAGGTTAAAGGCAATGGATTTTTTACCCTCTTCCATATGCTCACCTTGGTACACATCAAAGACACGGATTGTTTTCAAATACGGTTGTCCTGACTGATAAATGGTTTGCTCGAGTTCTTTCGCCTGTACATCAGAATCAACTACGAAAGCTAAGTCTTGAGACACAGCTGGATACTTGGTAATTGGTTCATAATCCGGCGTTTCATCAACGTGCGCAAAGACCATTTCGAGATTTAAATCGAAAATATAAGTTTCATCCAAATCATGGTCTTTTTGAATAGATGGGTGAAGTTGTCCGATATAACCAATCGTTTCTCCGTTCAATTTAAGAATTGCTGTCCGTCCAGGATGCATTCCATCAAGACTGGCTTTCTCAAAAACAACATTGTCTTTAAGGAAGTTTTCAAATAAGCCTTCTAAAATGCCTTTTAGTACGAAGAAATCAACTGGTTTCTTTTCTCCTTGCCATGGGTGATTCTCCCAGATTCCTGTAATTGCAGCCGCAACCCGAAGCTCTTCTTTTGGCAGTACGTCCTCACCTTCATTCGGCAAATAAACAGATCCAAGTTCATAAAACCCGAGATTGTATTGATTTCTTGCCACATTATACTGAAGGCTGGACAATAACTCGGGAATAGCACTTAATCGCAAATGACTGTGCAAATCGGTCATTGGCATCAATAATTTTACAGCCTCTTGATCGGTTTGGATTTCCGGGCTAACGAAATGTTTTGATTTTTCTTCTGTCGTCAGTGAATACGTCAACGCCTCATTTAATCCTGCTTTTTGTAAATAAGCATGTACCTCACGAGTTAATCGTTGACGTTTCGTTAGGCCGCCCTTATTTGATTGACCTGTCGGCAATGTATAAGGGATATGGTCGTAACCATATAAACGAGCAAACTCTTCAACCATATCTTCGAGAATACGAAGGTCATTTCTACGTGACGGTGGCGTCACTGTATATTGCTCCCCTTGTTGTTCATATGGCAATCGTAAACGTTCTAGAATATCATTCATTTGATCAACGGATAACTCGGTCCCTATGCGTTCATTAATTTCATGGCGTTCAAAAGTGATTTGAACCGGTTCACGTTCAGTTGAACCCGCTTCCACCATTTCCCCTAAAGTTGTTCCGCCTGCTAACTCTTCGTATAACTCAGCTGCACGTATTGCTGCTTCTTTCACACGTGCAAGGTCGACACCTTTTTCAAACCGTGCGCTCGCTTCACTTCGTAAATTGTGTTGACTCGATGCTTTGCGAACGGTTTTCGGATCGAAATAAGCAGCTTCGAGAAGAATCGTCGTTGTATCATCTTGAACTTCGGAATCTTGACCGCCCATTACACCAGCTAATGCATGAGGCTTCTCACCGTTCGTAATGAATAGGTGTTCTGGCTGAAGTGTCCGCTCTTTTCCATCAAGTGTCGTCATCGTTTCACCTTCATGAGCTGGACGAGTGACGACTTCTTTACTGCCAAAACGGTCATAATCGAAAGCGTGAAGCGGCTGACCGTATTCCAACAAAACATAGTTCGTGATATCAACCAAATTATTGATCGGGCGAATGCCGGCACTGATCAAGCGATTACGCAACCATAATGGAGATGGCTTCACTTCTAAATCCTTGATAATCCACGCACCGTAATACGGATTCATTTCTTTGTTCTCTATACGAACAGCGATGTAATCATTGGACGACTCATCAGCTTTGTTAACAGTCGGTGACGGTAATTGAAGTTCTTTATTATAAATAGCAGCAACCTCATAAGCCATCCCGATCATGTTTAGGCAGTCTGCTCGGTTCGGTGTTAGATCTAGCTCCAGCACTTGGTCGTCTAAATTGAGTAACGGACAAGCCGGTTCACCAATTTGTACCTCTTCATCAAAAACGAATATGCCATCTTTTAAATGATCAGGCACGAACTTTTCATCGACACCCAACTCTTGCAATGAACAAATCATTCCTTCTGATGCTTCACCGCGCAGTTTCGCTTTTTTAATTTTCAACCCGCCTGGGAGTATTGCGCCAGGTCGAGCGACGACAACATATTGCCCTTGCGCCACATTCGGTGCACCGCAGACAATTTGCGCGAGTTCTTCTTCACCAACGTTCACCTGACACAGGTTCAACTTGTCGGCGTTTGGGTGTTGTTCACACGCTTCAACATATCCGACAACAATTTTTTCATCGTTCAATATCGGACCGTGAATGCCGTCTACTTCGACACCTGTTTTTGTAATGGCTTCAGCTAACTCTCCTGTAGAAATGCCTTCGATATCAACATATTCTTTTAACCAATTAATTGAAACTAACATCGTTCATACCCCCTTATACCTGGTGAAATTGCTTCAAGAATCTGACGTCGTTCGTATAGAAATGACGAATGTCTTCAATGCCGTACTTTAACATCGCGATTCGTTCTGGCCCCATTCCGAATGCGAATCCTGTATACTTTTTGGAGTCAAAACCAGCCATTTCCAAAACATTTGGATGGACGAGTCCTGCACCTAAAATTTCAATCCAACCGGTATGTTTACAAACGGAACAGCCGTCTCCGTTACAAACTTTACAAGAGATGTCCATTTCAACGGATGGCTCAGTGAATGGAAAGAAGCTCGGGCGCAGGCGAATTTCACGATCTTCACCAAATAGATGTTTTGCAAGAACATTCAATGTTCCTTTTAAATCACTCATCGTAATATGTTCATCCACATAAAGTCCCTCGATTTGCGTGAACTGGTGGGAGTGTGTCGCGTCATCTGTATCACGGCGATACACTTTTCCAGGACAAATAATTTTAACGGGTCCTCTTCCTTCATGTGCATTCAACGTCCGCGCTTGAACCGGTGAAGTATGTGTACGCATCAACAACTCTTCTGTAATATAAAACGAATCCTGCATATCACGAGCTGGATGACCTTTTGGTAAGTTTAACGCTTCAAAGTTATAGTAGTCTGTTTCAACTTCCGGTCCTTCTGCCACTTCATATCCCATGCCGATAAATAAATCTTCAATGTCTCGAATGGTCTTCATGAGAATATGAGGACCACCCGTATGCGTCGGCCGACCTGGAAGTGTGACATCAATCGTCTCTTCTTTCAATTGTTCTTCAATCGCTTGTTTTTCCAGTAAATCCGCTTTTTCTTCGATGGATGCAGTAATCTCATCACGCACTTCATTGGCGAGCTGACCAATGACAGGACGTTCTTCTTTCGATAATTTCCCCATCCCTTTAAGAACTTCCGTGATTTTCCCTTTTTTCCCTAAAAACTGAACACGCACGTCTTGCAAAGATTTTTGCGTATCGGCCGCTTCAATTTCAGTTATGGCTTCTTGTTTAATGCTCTGTAGCCGCTCTTTCATAAATATCCTCCTTTTGGTCAACAACCGCTTTCTTTAAGCAAAATAAAAAAACTCCTCCCTGTAAATAAGGGACGAGTTGATTTCCGTGTTACCACCCTCGTTGATTTGCTTTATCTTAACGCAAACCCACTTCATTGAATAACGGATCAAGGACCCGGACACCTGTAGTGTCAGCTCCAGAGTGAAATTCGTACAATCCCATCGATTGGAGTATTTTCAGTCCAGGATACTCCATCCCTTTTAATCGATGATCGGGTATTGCCTACTTAGCTCTTTCGACGCTTTTATAACGATTAAATCTCCAATTATTATAGATAATTTTCCTAATTATATCAAGTGACATATCGAAAATGATATAAAATTACACTAGCAGCGATGCCGACATTTAGCGACTCGGCCTTTGTTTCTTGTGGTATATAAATGGTCTCATTACATCGTTCCAGCAATGAAGGTTGCACGCCCATACCTTCGTTTCCCAAAATAATTGCAAACGCTTCAGGTGGTTCGATTTCAGGTAATGCTTTCGCTTGTTCATCCAAAGCTGTTCCATAAACGACGATGTCTCGCTTGTTTAGCCACTCAAATAAATCGGATTGAATGACAGGAAAATGAAACAGCGCACCTTGTGTCGCACGAACGACTTTTTCATTATATAAGTCAACTGTACCCTTGCCTAAAATAATCGCTTCCACTCCGAAAGCTAAACCACTTCGAATGATTGTACCTACATTGCCCGGATCTTGTATTTGATCGAGCATTAACATACGTTTAGGTTGATTAAGCTCCCACTCTTTTTGACGAACGACTGCAGCAATACCTTGTGGTGTTTCTGTTTGGGATATTTCCTTCATCACCGGAGAGCTTACAAACTCAAGAGGTAATGTACTCCATTCATCAGTAACTTCCACTCCATCTTCCACAATTAATGTATCGATCGTCCAATCACTTTTTACCGCTTCTTCGACTAAGTGCCAGCCTTCCACTAAAAAAAGTCCTTCACGATCACGATGTTTTTTCTGGCTTAATTTTTTCCATGCTTTGACACGTTGATTTTGTTTCGATTCAATCATGTTTTATACACCTCACACATTTCCTATACATAGTTTAAAAGTCTTTTGACCAAACTACAACAAAATTCAATTATGAGGTGAGCTTATGGATTTAAATTTACGTAAAGCAATCAAAAACAATATCGCAGGAAATAATGAGGAACAATTACAAGCGACCATTGTTGACGCTGTCGAAAGTGGAGAAGAAAAGATGCTTCCAGGTCTTGGCGTACTTTTTGAAATGCTCTGGCAGGGCGCCAACGAAAAGGACAAAAAGTATGTATTGGATATTTTAGAACAAGAAACGAATCAGCTTTAAAGAGAGTGATCGAAGTGGGGCTTCAGTGTTAATGTGCAATCCTTCAGTGCTAATTCACGAAGCTTCAGGGTTAAATTGCAATTCTTCAGGGTTAATTCGATCGGCTTCAGTGTTAATTTGCGAACCTTCAGGGTTAATTCACGAAGCTTCAGGGTCAATTCACGGAACTTCAGTGTTTTTCCGTGAAGCTTCAGTGTTATTTGGCAAATGACGCTTGAAGCGAACAGCTAAACACTCACACCCTTGCTTCAAGTAAAAATAACAGAGCAATCCTCACTTAAGGATCGCTCTGTTTTAATTTAATTAAATGTCAATTTTTCAACCGTTTCATGATCCATTTTCTTGATAACCGCAACGAGTAGCTTCACAAGGTTATCAAAATCATCGTAATGAAGCATTGCTGCATGGGAATGGATATAGCGCGTTGGTACAGTAATGGACAACGAAGGAACACCATTCGCAGTCAAATGGATGGAACCTGAGTCCGTACCGCCTCCCGCCATGGAATCATATTGGAATGGAATGTCGTTTTCTTCTGCTGTTTCCACAACGAAATCACGTACGCCTTTATGAGAAACCATGGATGCATCATATAAAATAATTTGCGGGCCTTCACCCATTTTCGCAGCAGCATCTTTATCGGAAACGCCCGGCATATCACCTGCGATGCCAACATCTACGCCAAATCCGATGTCCGGCTTGACCGCATGTGCACTTGTTTTCGCACCGCGTAGTCCGATTTCTTCTTGAACCGTTCCAACGCCATAGACGACGTTTGGATGCTGTTCATCTTTTAATCGTTTCAACACTTCAATCGCAATGGCACAGCCAATACGGTTGTCCCAAGCTTTGGCAAGCATTAACTTTTCATTGTTCATTTGAGTAAATTCAAAATATGGAACGACAGAATCGCCTGGACGAACTCCGAATTCTTCTGCTTCTTCTTTATTTGCAGCACCGATATCGATAAACATATCTTTAATATCGACTGGCTTTTTCCGTTGCTCAGCAGATAGGATATGAGGTGGTTGAGAGCCAACGACTCCTGTGACGTCACCTTTTTTCGTCATGATTGTTACACGCTGTGCGAGCATGACTTGGCTCCACCAGCCACCGACAGTTTGGAAATAAAGGAAACCATTATCGTCGATTCGTGTAATCATAAAGCCGATTTCATCCAAGTGACCGGCAACCATGATTTTCGGTCCGTTCTCATCGCCTGCTTTCTTGGCGATCAAACTTCCTAAATGATCCGTTGTCACTTCGTCCGCATATGGAGCTATGTACTTCTCCATGACTTCACGTGGTTCTTTCTCGTTTCCGGGAATCCCTTTTGCATCTGTTAAATCTTTTAACATCTGCATATTGTCTTTTTGTGTCATTTTTGAATCCTCCTTATTTTCTGACTAACCATTTTTCATTATAACGCTAATCGTTTTCGAGGACAAAAGTTAGTACCCTGATTTTTGCCTATCATGATTCACTTCATTTTTATCCTGGTAAGCTTGAAAAATATCTATTTCATTAAAACCTAATGTATCGCCTAGGCTTAAATAATCGGACAGCAATTGATGATAACGTTTTTCGGTCGGGTTGGATTTGTACTGAACAATTCCATCATAAATGCCATGAAATTGCTCCGTTAATGATTTCGCAGATGGTCTGATCGTTGGCTGGATTGTATATGTACGATCTAATCCAATAGAAATGAGAAAATGAATTCCATCTACATACTCTTCTAAAATATCTTGCCGGTCATTTGGCCCTTTCTCGCTCCAATACTTAAAGCATCTTGTTTCATTTGCTAATTCGCCCACTTCAACCAACAAGGCGAGTAGTTTTTCGTCGCTTACCTCAGCGCGAGTTCGACCAATCTTATCCATGATTCGGTCATCTAACACTTTTTGCATCTCCATAATCATATTCCAGTCCATCAAAAAACCTCCTCTGTTATTCAGTATAACAAAGAAGGTTTATCCTCCACATGAGAAAATCAATTTTCTGTTCGCTCAACCGTAAAGAAATCTTCCCATTTCAAAATGATTTCTTTTCTTCGAATCAAATACATCAAAATCAAGATCAATGATAAAAACAAGATCAGATGTACGATTCCCAATGACTGAAACCATTGACCAAATGTCGTGTAAACAAAAGCTAAAGGTAGATTGGAGATGATGGACATTCTTGCATACTCTTTGAAATTACGTGTCATCTCAATCAGTATTAAGGAAATTAAGTGGAAATGGATAAATGGCGTAATGCGTAACAAAACGACTTGTGGCATGTTTAATTGGCTATGTCTTCCAAACATTTTTTCCCTGAGCCGTTCAAATCGTTTAAACAGGCTCGGTGTTTGTTGAACAACCAAATAGAAAAGAAGACTAGAAAGTGTGACACCAATCAATGAATAGACAACCCCATATGTCATCCCAAACAACAAACCACCCGTTATGCATATGAATGCAACCGGAATAAATAAAAAAGGACGGATAATATGAAATGCAATAAACAACACCGGTGCAATCATCTGATTAGAGTCAATCGACTGTTGGATCCAACCGATAACACCCTCCATGGCAGCCTCCTTTCAAATAGGCTTACTAAAGGATATGACAATAGACGAGCCTTTATGACAAGTTGACGAAAAGCTTAGCCCCATAAAAAGACTGCAGCCCATACCAATGTAATCAATGGTAGCCCGAAAGCAAATTGGATATGTTTTGTTTTATGGCGGAAAACATTCATGCCAGCCCAAGCACCGAGCGCCCCTCCAATGAGGGCGATCGTCCAAATCCGTGATTCTGGAATGCGGTATTGTCGGAGGCGTGCTTTTCGTTTGTCGATTCCCATGACGATGAATCCAATAAAATTAATGATGACTAACCAGCCAGCTAATAGATACATGTGATTCCTCTTTCTTTAATGAATATGTTACTTAATTATATTATTATAGAAACATATAGGTAGCCGTTCTAACTTCATGTAACCCCTTTTGTTCACGAAAAGTACCCTTAATTTTTATATAATAATATAAATTCCTGAGATAATACTTAATTGTATTACCAAAACTAAAAATATCATAGGTGATTTTATTACAGTTTTACTTGGTAGCATTTTATAACCTATTAAGTTGCCAGCTAACATAAATAAAAATATAACTAAAAATAAAATTAGCTTTTCCAATTAATCTAACCTCCCAAATATAAAAGCCGACCTTCAAATATTATTATATAAGTTAACTAGATAAACAGTGATTTTACCATTTTGTATATGTATCATTCAACAATGCACGGATTTCACATACCCTAAAAAACTGAATCCCCAGCGAGATTTTCCGCTGGGGACAAACATTCCTATTGTTCCTGCAAATAATAATCAGAAAGCTGATCTCGTAATGCTCGTTTCAAGAATTTACCGACAGAAGTTTTAGGGATTTCATCGACAAAAACAATGTCATCCGGAAGCCACCATTTTACAAACATTGGTTTGATGTACTCGAATAACTCTTCTTTCGTCACATCCGCTCCTTCTTTTAAAACAACAACACCAAGCGGTCTTTCTTGCCATTTTTCATGCGGGATACCGATTACACTCGCTTCAGCAACGGCCTCGTGAGCCATCAAGCCATTTTCAAGTGCAACGGTTGAAATCCATTCTCCGCCGCTTTTAACCAAGTCTTTCGTCCGGTCCACAACTTGAATAAAGCCATCTTCATCGATTGTGGCAATGTCACCTGTATATAGCCAGCCATCTTTAACAGATTCAGCTGTTTTATCCGGTGCATTATAATATTGATCTGTAATCCATGGTCCACGAATGGTCAATTCACCCATTGTTTCACCATCCGCAGGTACTTCGCCGTCTTCGTTGATGACTTTCACTTCGAGGCCGGGTACAACACGTCCTTGTGTTGCTTTTATATTCAGTTGTTCTTCACGGCTTAAATCCTCATGTTTGCTGAGTGGTCTCGACAATGTAGCAACAGGACTTGTTTCCGTCATTCCATATGCATGGATAAATGGAATATTAAAACGATCTTCATACAGAGCGATCAAGCTTTTCGGTGCAGCGGAACCTCCACATATAACAGCTTTTAAACTCGATGTATCATAATTTCCTTGCTCCAATGCTTGAGCGACACCTAACCAAATTGTTGGCACTCCAGCTGACATTGTCACTTTTTCTTGCTCGATCAATTCAAGAATCAGTTGTGGGGTAACATTCGGTCCAGGTAATACCTGTTTTGTACCGAACCATGTAGCTGCATATGGGAATCCCCAAGCATTTACGTGGAACATCGGTACAAGTGGTAATGATACATCTTCTTCTTGTACACCTGTTGTTTCAGCTAAGCCTAATGTCATGGAATGTAAAAAAGTGCTTCGATGTGTATAGACGACACCTTTGGGTTTGCCTGTTGTCGCAGATGTGTAACACATACCTGCTGGATCATTTTCTTGGATGTTTTCTGGATATTGATAAGTGGGATCACCTTGTTCAATGAGTGATTCATAGAGATAGACTGAAGGAAGGGATGTTTCTGGGATGTTTTCTTCGTCCGTCATTAAGATGACGTGTTGAACAGAAGGGATTTCATCTTTAATCGCTTCAATTAAGCCAATAAACTGTGCATCAACAAGCAATACTTTATCTTCCGCATCATTGATGACGTAAATTAAGTGTTCTTGTGGCAATCGGAAATTAATCGTGTGTAAAACCGCATTCATATTGGGAACGGCAAAATAAGCTTCCAAATGTCGATGATGATTCCAACCTAGCGTTCCTATTCGATCACCTTTTTTTATGCCAAGTGCCTCTAATGAATCTGATAATGACCGGCAACGTTGTCCAACTTCTTTATAATTTAACCGATGAACTTTTAGGTCTGTCCTAGACACAACCTCTTTTTGCGAAAAATACTTCTCAGCTCTTTCTAACATTTGCGTAGTCGTCAACTGAAAATTATTCATAGCTACTCCTCCTTTTTTAAATTATGTATAACTCTTGATAGTATATCTTTAAATTTAAATTATTATGATAATTTTGTCAATTACTAGCCAAGTCTCAGTTTAAGCACATGATTGTATGTGTTCATTAGATTTCAAAAGTACGTTAACGGAAGAAAGTTGAAAGAATTTGCTATTCACATTGAAGGTTTGCGGATTAACACTGAAGGTTCGCGGGTTAACACTGAAGATTTACAATTTAACACTGAAGGATTTCGATTTAACCCTGAAGATTCACAAATTAACGCTGAAGCCTCGAAGATTAACACTGAAGCACCGCAATTTAACACTGAAGCTTTAAGAATTAACGTTGAAAAAAGATCCCAATACACAAAAAACCTTGATCAATGAGTGTTCACACTCACCAATCAAGGTTTCAATCAGTCTATTATTTAAGCGCGTCTTTTGCTTGGTTAACAAGGTTTGTAAATCCTTGTTCGTCGCTTACAGCTAGATCTGCTAACATTTTACGGTTAACTTCGATTCCAGCAAGCTTCAATCCATGCATTAAACGGCTGTATGAAATGTCATTCATACGAGCTGCCGCGTTAATACGTGCGATCCAAAGCTTACGGAATTCACGTTTTTTCTGACGACGGTCACGATATGCATACTGACCTGATTTCATTACTTGTTGTTTTGCTGTTTTAAATAACGTTCTTTTCGAACCGTAATATCCTTTTGCTAGTTTCAAAACGCGTTTGCGTCGTTGGCGTGTAACTGTTCCACCTTTAACACGTGCCATGGTAATTCCCTCCTATTTATGTCGAATCTTATTGTTTTTATTTATTCGGTAGCATTTTTTCTAAACGGCCTTCGTCGCCTTTAGCAACGATTGCGCTTTTACGTAGTTTACGTTTTTGTTTCTGTGTTTTATTTCCGAACATGTGGCTTGTAAACGCATGAGCACGTTTAAATTTACCAGTACCTGTTCTTCTAAAACGTTTTTGAGCACCTTTATGAGTTTTCATTTTTGGCATGACTATATCCTCCTTAAATTAACGAACGAATTTATTTCTCTGCTTTAGGAGCAAGCATCATGAACATGCTGCGTCCTTCCATTTTAGGCTTTGATTCCGCATTGCTGATATCATTGGTTTGTTCAGCGAATCGGTCGAGAACTTCACGACCTAATTCTTTGTGGGTAATCGCACGCCCACGGAAACGTACGCTGACTTTGACTTTGTCGCCTTTTCCAAGGAACTTACGAGCATTACGTAATTTCGTATTGAAATCGTGCTCCTCAATCACTGGAGTCAAACGAATCTCTTTTACATTAATAACCTTTTGGTTTTTACGTTGCTCTTTTTCTTTCTTTTGTTGTTCAAAGCGGTATTTTCCGTAATCCATAATACGAGCAACTGGTGGTTTTGCTTGTGGAGCAACCAACACGAGGTCTAAGTTCGCTTTTTCAGCGATCTCCAAGGCTTCGTTTCTTGACTTTACTCCTAATTGCTCACCATTGACATCAATCAAACGGACTTCCTTTGCTCGAATGGATTCATTCACAATATCTTTGCTAATCGTTAGCCACCTCCATAATTTTTTAAATCAAGGCATTATCCGACAAGTGATTTGCTTTGAAAGTAGTTCAACCACTCTCAATAAAAATAAAAATGTGGGCACCTTGGCACCCACATTTTAACAGTTCGTTCTACGGAAGACTTAAAACAAGTCTTCTTCAACGGTTTTGGTTCTGTTCGGACCTGTTAACTACCCATTGCGAGCGTCAAGCAGGTGAGAAGCGGGTGCTTCTACTTGTCAGTTCATGACCTTATTCAATTCACCTTACCTAGTATATGCATAATCACTATAACTGTCAAGTCGTATATTTAGTCTCAACTTTTTTGACTGATTTGGTTCTTAATTTGATCGATAAAATCACTCAACCCAATTGTTTCGGTATCTTTTTCACCATATTTACGCACATTCACTGCATCTTCAGACATTTCCGCGTCACCTAATACTAATGCATAAGGGACTTTTTTCGTCTGTGCTTCTCGAATTTTGTACCCGAGTTTTTCATCGCGTACATCCAGTTGAACCCGGACGCCCTGCTCTTGCAGCTGCTCCTCAACTTTCTTGGTGTAATCCATATGTGCTTCTAATGAAACAGGAATGATTCTCACTTGCTCTGGCGCTAACCAAACTGGGAAGGCTCCTTTGTACTCTTCAATCAAGAAAGCTACAAAGCGTTCCATTGTTGAAACAACACCACGGTGAATGACGACAGGACGGTGCTCTTTACCGTCTTTACCGATATACGTGAGATCGAATCGTTCAGGTAAATGGAAGTCGAGCTGGACAGTGGATAGTGTTTCATCTTTTCCGAGCGCAGTCTTCACTTGAACATCTAATTTCGGACCGTAAAATGCCGCTTCGCCTGTCGCTTCAACGTATTCAAGATCCATTTCTTCCAATGTTTCTTTTAATAACGCTTCTGCTCTATTCCACATTTCATCATTATCAACGTACTTCTCTTTATCTTCAGGATCACGGTACGAAAGACGGAAATAATAATCATCAATACCGAAGTCTTTATAAACATTTTGCACCAAACGAACGACCCGCATAAATTCATCTTTCAATTGATCTGGACGGGCAAAGATATGGGCATCATTCAATGTCATTCCTCTAACCCGCTGTAATCCAGCAAGTGCACCGGACATTTCATGACGGTGCATCGTACCGAGTTCTGCAATACGTACAGGTAAGTCACGATAACTGTGCAAGTTATTTTTATAAACCATCATATGGTGTGGACAGTTCATCGGACGAAGCACTAAATCTTCATTGTCCATTTCCATTGCAGGGAACATATCTTCCTGGTAATGATCCCAGTGACCACTCGTTTTATACAGCTCGACACTACCTAGTACTGGCGTATAAACATGGTTATAACCTAAACGTTCTTCCAAGTCGACAATGTACCGCTCAATGATCCGGCGAATCGTCGCCCCATTTGGCAACCATAACGGAAGGCCTTGGCCAACTTTTTGAGAAACCGTGAAAATATCCAGCTCTTTTCCTAACTTACGGTGATCCCGTTCTTTTGCTTCTTCGCGTTGTTTTAAGTATTCGTCCAATTGGCTTTTCTTTTCAAACGCCGTTCCATAAACGCGTTGGAGCATTTGATTATTGCTGTCGCCACGCCAATAAGCTCCTGAGATCGAAAGCAATTTGAATACTTTGATCTTCCCTGTATGAGGGACGTGAACGCCACGACAAAGGTCAGCAAACTCCCCTTGCTCATAAATCGTTACGGACTCTCCTTCAGGAATGGCATCAATTAATTCTTGTTTCAATTCATCATTCTTGAAACGCTCTTTTGCTTCTTCTCGAGACACTTCAATCCGGTGAACTTCGAGCGCTTCATCCGTAATTTTCTTCATTTCTTTTTCAATTTTAGGAAGATCTTCCGGTGTAATGGATTCTTCCATATCCATGTCATAATAGAAACCATCTTCAATGACCGGACCGACGCCAAACTTCACGTCTTGACCGTAGAGACGACGAATAGCCTGAGCCATTAAGTGTGCTGTTGAATGGCGCAACACCTCAAGCCCTTCAGGATCTTTATACGTAATGATTTGAATCTCACCGTTATCTTCAAGCGGCTGACGAAGATCAACCATCTGTCCATTGAACTTTCCGGCAAGTGCTTGCTTTTTCAATCCTGAGCTGATGGATGAAGCTATATCTTCAGTTGTGGATCCTTTCTCAAATTCTTTTTGATTGCCATCTGGAAAAGTAATTTGAATCATTTCTGCCATGAAATCATCTCCTTTATTGAAATTACGAACGAACGATCGAATGCTTCCCATTAAAAAAACACCCATCCCTATACATAAAAGGGACGAGCGTTTTAACCCGTGGTTCCACCCTGATTCTGTCATACGTGACAGCACTCAAGAGACATCGTTAACGCTGATGCAACGTTCAATATTAATCACCGAATTGGTTTTCACATTGAATGCTCAAAGGTGGTAGATTCATTGGCATACCCGGAAAGCTTACAGCCAAGGCTTTCCTCTCTGTTTGAGCTGTGTCAAATGAATCCATGTCCTTCTCAAAGCAGTTCGATCATTATTTATGTTTGTATTATATCGGTAAGATTGACGAAAAGCAAGAAAGAATGTATTTAAAGATTATAACTGGCATGTAACCTAGATTGGTTTTGCATAATTGATGAGATTTCGGATGAAGTTTTCTTACTGTACTGTACTTGTTACTCGCTTGCAAAATTTCAATCAAAAAGCTATCAACAGGTAAACCTATTGATAGCCTTTTGATTGAACTATTTCACATGTAAAAACGGAAAATTTTCAAGCGAACGAATTTCTACCTTTTCCTGAAAAACATTCATAATTGCATATAAATTATGGGTTTGATTTTTCGTTGTGTATACAATGATTTTTTCAGGATTAATGAGCAATAACTTCCGCAATACCTCGGCATGCTTCAACATGTCTTCCGTCTCTTGTGTAAATCGATACTTACCGTCCAGCAAAGAATTGTCGCCAATTACCCTTGCTTGTTTATCCATCACGACCGGTTCTTGTTGATGGTCCAACAAAACAATTACTTTGTCATAAACGCTTGCGTAAATATCCAACTGACTCCTCAACTCATACATCTTTTCTTGATAAATTAATTCTTGTTTCCACTCCTCTATGCCGAAACCAACGAGCTCAACCCAATTATGATCTTGGATGAATAATTGCTGATACATCTTATCGACTGAGATCAATTCATCAGATTCTTCGTACAAAAATTGAACCAACCGTTCGTATAAAGAGTATTGAAATTGGCTATGTACGAACTTTGGCGTCGCACTGAGTGTAACAATGTAAGGAATGATTTGATCACGTTCTTCTTTTTCAAAATAAAAATGTTTTTCCAAAATGAAGTGTGAAATTTTTGTTCCGTAATGCTCTAAGATAAATGGATAAATGAGTTCCACTAGTTCGATTGGTGAGTCGGGGGAGTCGGTTCGGATTGTGATGGTTTGATTAGACATTGTCAGTTGGTCTGTTTGAAGTCTACCGAGTAAGAAAAAGTAAAACTGCTTGGCTTCTTTCAATTCACGAAATAAAAAAGATGTCTCTTTCACATAGATCCCTCTTTCATTGAAAAACTAAGGCTTATGCTTGAAACGTAGTGCTAACAAACAAAAGCCTAAGGTTGTCGGACTGTATTCCTGTCTTGCTTGTCTTTGCGCATTGTCTCAGGTAATACATTGTATGAAATAGGGATTAAAAAAATGTGAAAGGACATTAATTTAGAAAATCTCGATAATTTTTTCCGTTTATTTCAACGGGTTCACTCACTTGACGAATACGCTCCATAATCCGTGCGCTTTTCAGTTGTTCCATTTTTCCTCTACCCGATTGGGATAGCATTGTTTCAAGCTCTTCTGGTGTATAATTCGACGTAAAGAATACTGGTAATCGTTCCATCATCCGATATTGCAAGATTGCACCTAAGATTTCATCTCTGAACCATGAAGATAAAAATTCAGCTCCAATATCATCTAAAATCAAAACAGTCGCATTTTTAAATCGGTCGATTTTTTCATTAATCGTTGAATCGGATATGGAAGATTTCATTTCACGGACTAATTCAGGCATATAAATGAAATACGTATCGATTTTCTGTTCAGCCAAGTGATTTGCAAGTGCCGCTAACATATATGTCTTACCGACCCCAAATTGCCCATATAGATAAAGGCCACGGGAAGGTAAAGATGATTTACTTTCATGATAAAATTTCTGTACTTTCTTAAATGCTTCCACCCGACCGTCATCTTGTAGGTGGACTTGATCAAACGATGCTTCATGTATTTCTCTTGGCATATGAAGACTCTTGACCATCGAGCGCTGTTTTTGTTGTTGAATGGCTTTTTCTTTTCGTGGGCACTCGTGATAAATTAGTTTGATCTTTTCATTTTCAACCAAGATCTCTGGCGCATATCCTTGTACAACATTCACACAACCATCAAGTGAAGGACAATTCTCACAGGCCTTCGATTGATAATCGTACTCATATAATTTGATCAATTGCTTCTCTATCTGTTGATTTGTGATTTGTGGATGTTGAGCAAGGAAGTTTTGAATCTCTGGAGATGATAGAATCTTAGATTTCATTTCTCTCATCGATGCTTGATAATTCTCTTTGCCTTTTAACCACTGGCTTAAAGCCGTTTGGATTGGTTCCATCCGTTTTCACCCTTATTATCTGACATTATTCATTCAGCTATTTTTGAAAACTTTTTATGAATTGTTCTAGCTCTTGGCGGTCTTTTTCTATTTCATCCGCTGACTTTTCTTGTTTCACTGGCTGTTGCTTTTTATTCGATTCCTTCTGTTCTTTAAACCACTTTGGTAAAACTTCATTTGATTTTTTCGTCTGTTTTTGTTTTTTCTGTTGCCACTGTTGATACATATGATGTTCTCGTTTGGCAATATCCATCGCTTGCTCAGCAGTCGCAATTTTTTCACGACTCCAATGGGCTGCAATCGTCTCTAAATAGTTTTTCGATAATTTATTTTGATTTCTTTTTAACACATAGTCAACTAAGACGTTCATGACTGGCTGGGCAAGTCCGTGTGTCTCCATCATATCAGTGATCATGTCGATTTCTTTCATCGAAGCTACTCCCGAACTTGAATGATCCTCCAATAGCTGTCGATGTGTAATAGTTTCAAAGTGATGAATCAGTTTATCCTTTTTCGAAAGGTTTTCACTTTTTGTGGAAGCGTTCGTACTTTTAGGCTGATTGGATAATGGATTTTCTTCGGACTGAGCGTTGTGTCGATATAATCTTGGCGGGACGGTTCCATGTTTTTTGTAATAAATATCTTTACACATCGCATGAAACTCTTTCCGATCGAGTGTTGATGCTTCAGTCACTGCCCACATAACCGCTTTTTCAAGCTCTAGGAAATTCACATCATAGATCTTGATCATTTTCTCCATGAAAATCAAATTCGATTGGGTTAAGATCGATTGGGGTTGTAACTGCTGTTGAGAAAGCATTTTTTTCAACCAATCCACCGGTAAGCTCGATTCCTCGACTTGCTTGTCTTGTTTGATCGGAGGATTTTCCGCTTCTTCTTTTGGCGCAACAGTCGTAAACACATCATCGAATGATGTGGTCAGCTGCTGTACGGAATCCGGTAATTTTCTCGGTTGAATTAATTTTTTCTTCAATTGATTGGCTACATCTTGTCCCACTTGGTGTTCCAATAACACGGAATACATAGAATCAGCGAAAAACCCTTTAGCTGAAAATGGCCGCTGCAATAAATAATAAAACGTCGTATAACTCAATGACTCTTTAAACGTTTTTAATAGTCCAATTGCTTCCAGTCTCTTTCTTGCCTCGAAGAATTCATCCAAATCCATATTCAACATCGTCATTACATAATGGTGAGAGACTGACGCGTCTGCTACTTGTTTCGCCGCTTCTTCCTTCAAAAATTGAAACAATGCGACAGCTTCCCTACCGATTAAAGGTTGATACAATAATGTCAAAACGGAATCAGCATCCGTGAAAAAAACATCTTGCTGCATGACTTTCATACGGTCATTAGGTAGTAAATGCTTCATCCGTTCCATCGTCATTTCATATAACCTCCATACCTACTCTTTCTTTGTTCGATGTATCATTTCGTTCAGTTCATTCATAAAAACATTAATATCTTTAAATTGACGATAAACCGATGCGAAACGCACATAAGCAACTTCATCGACATCCGCCAATCGTTCCATGATCATTTCGCCGATATCGTTGCTCATCACTTCAGAATTTCCTTGATTGCGTAATTCTCGCTCCACATCGAAAGCAATTTTTTCGACTTGTTCGACGGATACCGGTCTTTTCTCGCACGCTTTCAACAAACCTCTTTTAAGCTTTTCTCGAGAAAATTCTTCTCGCATACCTTCTTTTTTTACAACGATCAATGGAATTTCTTCAACGCGTTCAAATGTGGTGAACCGATAATTACATTCATCACATTCTCTTCTCCGACGAATTGTTTTGCCTTCATCAATCGGTCGGGAGTCCAATACACGTGTACTTTTATAATCACAATTTGGGCATTTCATTCATAGCCACCCCGATTTTTTCTTCTACTATTATTCTCCTAATTATAACAAATCGCATTGCTAAAGTTTAGTGTTGTTTTTTAACACTTGACGAACTTGCAAACGCCAACAAGCAATAAATCTGTCGACTCTTTCTTTCTACTACTTATCCCATAGGAATGACATCGTGTCAAATAAGGAAAAATTGCTTATCGTTCAGTCATAAAAAGAATAAATCGTATATATAAAACGAAACGAATAGAATTAGGAAGATTTTCGATTTTTCTCCTTTAGATGCAGGTGGCCTTTTCTTTTCAAATCGGATGTAGCGAATTCACGTGGTATTTGGTAGCGGCTTCTGTTATGAAGCGCTCTAATCAGGGGTAGCGGGTAAAAATCATGCTCTATCGTCGATAGAAGCGCTCTAATCAGGGGTAGCCGGCAAAAATTATGTTCTACATTCGATTAGAAGCGCTCTAATCAGGGGTAGCCGGCAAAAATTATGTTCTACATTCGATTAGAAGCGCTCTAATCAGGGGTAGCCGGCAAAAATTATGTTCTACATTCGATTAGAAGCGTTCTAATCAGGGGTAGCGAACAAAGAATCTGCTCTATCATCGATTAGAGGCGCTCTAATCAGGGGTGGCAGGTAAAAATCATGCTCTACATTCGATTAGAAGTACTCTAATCAGGGGTGGCGAACAAAGAATCTGCTCTACCGTCGATTAGAAGGTCCATAAAAAAACCTGAACGATTTATGGTTAAATCGTTCAGGTTTCCTATCTTGCTAATCTACTTACTAATTAAATATCAACATTTTCTTTTGCTCTAGTATCGACTGAGTTATTCATCGGCATT
>NZ_VMHF01000002.1:194409-240891 GCF_007559355.1 Allobacillus sp. SKP2-8
GAATCAGCAATATATTTAACAAGGTCTACTACACGACAGGAGTAACCCCATTCATTATCATACCAAGCAAGCACTTTAACTTTTCGGTCTCCCATCACAATCGTCGAAAGTCCATCAACAATCGAAGAATGAGCATCCGTCATGTAATCCATTGAAACAAGTGGTTCTTTATTGATTGATAGAATCCCTTTCATGGAACCATTCATTGCATCATAGAATGCTTGATTAACTTCTTCAACGGTCACATCTTGTTTGACGTCTACAACTAAGTCTACAAGTGAAACGTTTGGTGTTGGGACGCGAAGTGCCATTCCATGCAATTTCCCTTGAAGTGTCGGCATTACTTCTCCAAGTGCTTTGGCTGCACCAGTTGAAGTAGGGATAATTGACTGAGTTGCACCACGGGCACGACGTAGATCTTTATGTGGGTTATCCAAGTTTTTCTGATCATTGGTGAATGCATGAACAGTTGTCATCAACCCGTTTTCAATACCAAATTGATCTTCCAACACTTTAGCTACAGGTGCCAAGCAATTCGTCGTACAAGACGCATTTGAAATAACTTCATCCGTTTCAGGTTGATAGTCGCCCTCGTTAACCCCCATTACGATTGTTCGGTCAACGCCACCTTTACCTGGTGCGGTCAAAACCACTTTTTTAGCGCCTGCATCGATGTGCGGCTGCGCTTTTTCTTTGGAATTGAATTTTCCAGTCGCTTCAATGACTACATCAATATTTAAATCTTTCCATGGCAGCTCTGCAGGGTTACGGTTGGAAACTGTTTCAATCAATTGTCCATCTATCATTAATTTGTCATTTTCTACTTTTACTTCACCGTCATATTTTCCATGGTTTGAATCATACTTAATTAAATGAGCTAGTGTCTCAACAGGATAGCTTGCATTAATTGCTACAACATCCAGTTGATCTTCTTTCATAGCACGGCGAAATACCATGCGGCCGATTCTTCCAAAACCGTTGATTGCTATACGTGTTGTTGTCATATTACATCCTCCTAAGGCATAAACGTTATACATAATTTAAAAATCTCACAAATAGTATAACACATTCATGTCGAAAAGGAAGATGGATTTTGAATTGTTTTTGACAAACGTTACTATTCAAGTGAATGTGGCACGTTCCACCTCGATAAAATATCACTTAATTGCTGTTTACTTTGTTCAATTGTGCCACTGTTATCGATGATTGCATCGGCTTTCTCTCTCTTTTTTTCAACGGATATTTGTGCGTCTACACGTGATTGTGCCTCTTCTTTCGTGCTGCCATCTCTTGCCATCAGACGCTCCAATTGTAGCTTTTCTGGTATATAGACAACGAGAATGCGGTCGACATAATCAAAAAGACGACTTTCAAATAGTAAAGGTATATCCATGACAACTAATGGTACATTCTTATTAATCAAGTCGTCGCGTTGTGTAAGCATTTTTTTTCGGATCTCTGGATGGATGATTTGGTTTAATTCTGTACGTTTTTGGTCATCATTGAACACAATATTTCCTAAACGTTTCCGATCAAGTGTACCATCACCAGCAATCACTTCATCTCCGAAATGTGCCTTAATCTTCTCAAACGCTGTCTCTCCTGGCTTAACAACTTCTCGTGCAATCGAATCGGCATCGATCACTGGAAATCCCGCATCTTTGAACATATTGGATATCGTTGATTTACCTGTCGCAATGCTTCCTGTAAGTCCTACTACTAATGTCATCATAATCCCTACCCTATAAAATATGAAATACCAATTCCGATTAAAATGATTCCTGGAATCCATGCAAAGAGATGTGTGGAGTGAAATTGACGCAACCATTTACCCGTCCATGCACCGAGATGTAAAAATAGACTTGAAAAAATCCCTACCATAAGGCCAAGTACATAAATGGGTAACTCTGTAAAGGTGGTTCCAATTCCTGTCGCTAAGGAATCAAGTGATAATGCGATGGCTACAACGAAAACCTCGACTCCTCGAATGGAACCAGAACGATCGAGATCCGCTTCTTGCGGTTCTTTTAACACTCGCCATATATCTACAATTGTCCATGGTGGCTCAATGGATTTTAGTTTTTCTTTTTGCTCTGTTGCCCATTGGAATAGTACCCAAAGACCAATGGAGATAAAGATCATCCCACCAATGTATTCAGATGAAAATGGAAGCATATATAAAAAGTACTTTCCAATCCAACTTCCGATGATAAAACAGCTACCAGTAACTAAACCAATCAGCCAAACAAATCGAAGACTTAGCTGAATGGAGCGTAACTGAAAGGTGAAGCCGAAGAAAAAACTATCAAAACTAACAGCAAAACTAAGTAATACCATGATGAAATAAGGGCTCATGTAAAAGTAGCTCCTTCCATAAGCGGTCTACCTATCTTATGAAAAGAGCTCTAACCATGTGCTGTACTTGTTAACCGGGGCGTTCATTGTCCCAATTTTTGTTTTTTACTTTGAAGGTGGTTGGCAAACCGGGCAAAAATGTGTCCCACGTCCACCTACTTTTATTTTCTCAATTTCAGTGCCACATACTTTACAAGCTTCCCCTTCTTTTCCATAAACGGCAATTTGAAGTTGAAACATACCTATCTCACCAAGTGAATTTAAATAAGAGCGAATGGATGAGCCACCAACTTTGATGGCATCATCCAATACTTTTATAATCATTTCATGTAATCGCTCGCACTCTTGGAAGGTCAACGTATTGGCAATTCGTTCAGGATGAATATTACTCCAGAATAATGCTTCATCTACATAAATATTCCCTAATCCCGTTACGATCGTTTGATCAAGTAAGACTGGCTTTATTTTCCGTGTTGTTTTTTGTAATTTACCATATAAATATTCAGGTGAAAAACCCTCTTCAAATGGTTCGAACCCGAGTTTGTTTAATGGTGCAGTCGTTAACTCCGTTCCATTCGGCTTTAAATGCATCGTTCCGAATTTACGCACATCGCGGTAACGGAGTTCCTTTCCATTTGATAATGAAAAAACAATATGTGTGTGGGCATCTTTCGGTTCATTTGCTTCGTGAATGCCATACTTTCCTTCCATTCTTAAATGGGAGACAAGTGTGTAACCATCTAATCGAAACAATAAAAACTTCCCTAGTCGATCGATTTGCTGAAAGGCTTGTCCAATGAGTAAATGCCTGAATGCTTCTGTATCTTCAGGTTCTTTGACAATTCCAGCATAACGAATGTCGACGTCTTTGATCGTCGTTTTACTTATCAATGGCTCTAGCGTACGACGAACGGTTTCAACCTCTGGTAGTTCAGGCAATTGCTGTACTTCCTCTCTTCCATGATTTCATCTACTGAATCTCTTTTTATCTCTAGTACTTCGATTATTTCGCATCATACCATGTGTCACCGAAGGACGCATCGACACTTAATGGTACATCCAATGTTACTGTATTTTCCATTGTTTCTGTTACAAGGTTCTTCAGCGCATCGACATCTTCTTTTGCCACTTCAAAAATCAATTCATCGTGAACCTGCAGAAGCATATTTGCGTTAATTTCGGAGTTTTCCAATGCTTGTTTGACATCGATCATCGCTTGCTTAATGACATCTGCCGCACTTCCTTGAATTGGTGAGTTCATCGCTGTCCGTTCGGCAAAGCTTCGACGGTTGAAGTTCCGTGCATTTATCTCAGGCAAGTAGCGTCGTCGATTCATTATCGTTTCGACGTACCCGTCCCGCTTCGCTTGATTGACGATTTCCTCCATATATTTCTTAACACCTGGATAGCTATTCAAATACGTGTTTATGAACACGCCAGCTTCTTTTCTGGAAATGCCCAAGCTTTGACTTAAACCATAATCACTGATTCCATAAACAATCCCGAAGTTCACGGCTTTTGCATGACGCCTCATGAGAGACGTTACTTCATCTTCTTTGACGTTAAAAACTTCGCTTGCGGTTTGCGTGTGGATATCTTTTCCTTGTCTGAATGCTTCAATCAATTTTTCATCTTGGGAGATGTGAGCTAATACTCGAAGTTCGATTTGAGAATAATCGGCTGCGAGCATGATCCAATCATCCTTAGACGGAATGAATGCTTGGCGTATTTTTCTTCCCTCTTCCAAGCGGATTGGAATGTTTTGCAAGTTTGGATCAACAGAGCTCAATCGGCCAGTTTGTGTCAACACTTGATTAAAACGCGTATGAATTTTATTCGTGTCTTTGTGTACGACTTTTAATAAGCCCTCTAAATAAGTTGATTGTAATTTGCGAAGCTGTCGATAAAGAAGAATCTGATCGACAATTTCATGTTCATGCTGCAACTTCTCTAGAACATCAGCAGCTGTAGAGTAGCCTGTCTTCGTTTTTTTAATGACTGGAAGCCCTAAATCTTCAAACAGAACAACGCCAAGCTGCTTTGGTGAATCGATGTTGAACGCTCGTCCAGCCAGCTCATGAATACGTTTTTCAATCTCTTGTAAACGCAGATCTAAATCATCCTTCATTTCTTTCAACCGTTCGACATCTGCTCGGACACCGATATGTTCCATGTCCCCTAAAATAATGGCTAGCGGCATTTCCAATTGATGAAAAAGGTTTTCTTGTTCATTTTCTTGTAATTCCTTTTGTAAAATATCATGAAGCTGATGCCCGACGAATGCTTTTCGAACAATATGTTCCGCATAGACATCCTCTTCTGGTAGCTTTCGTTTGGCCCCTTTTCCATAGACCTCTTCGTCAAATGACGTGTCATGGATACCATAAAATGTTGCGACACCCGGCAAATCATGTGCCGAGTTTTGCGGATTGACGATATAGGAAGCCAGCAATAAATCGAATGTGATGCCTTCTACTTCAATTCCTTTCCAAGCAAGAGCTACTTTCATCGCTTTTGAATCGCTGACGATTTTTTTCTTCTCTGGATTTTTGAGCCAGTCGACGAATTTTGTTGATTCAAACGCGACCTCCGTTGGAATGAAATAATGTCCGGTTTCATTGGATAATGAAAAACCGACTACATCGGATGAGTGATAATTTTCTTCCCATAGCTCCATAATGAAAATATTTTCATTCGGACCAAGAATGTCATCATTCAATTCAGTGATTTTTTGAAAGTTTACTTCAGCGCGTTCAACCGGTTCTTCGCTTGCTTCCCCATCGATTCGGTCCATTAACGAGTTAAATCCATAAGCTTTAAAAATCTCGACGACTTTTTGCGTTTCATATCCTGGATAAACAATGTCCTCGACACTGATCTCAATCGGTGAATTCCGGTTGATCGTCACTAATTCTTTACTCATGAATGCATCTTCTTTGTGGTTCGTTAAATTCTCTTTTAACTTTTTGCCACTTACTTCTTCCAAGTTTTCATAGATATTTTCGAGTGTATCAAACTGTTTCAACAGTTTTGCTGCTGTTTTCTGACCAACACCTGCTACGCCCGGAATATTATCTGAAGGGTCACCCATCAATGCTTTGAAATCGATCAGTTGATCTCGGGAAACACCCATTTTCTCAGGAATTGTAGCTGGTGTGTATTCTTCCAAATCAGAGGTACCTTTCTTGGAAATCGATACGGTTGTATAATCATCAGCCAGCTGCAGTAAGTCTTTATCACCTGTAATGATGTTCGTATGCTTTTTCTGCTCAGATGCCTGCTTCGAAATGGTTCCGATAATATCATCTGCTTCATACTGATCCAACTCATAATGCTTAATACCAAATGCATCTAACAACTGGCGTACAATCAAGAATTGTTCAGAAAGTTCAGGTGGTGTTTTTTGTCGACCACCTTTATATTCTTTATAAGTCTCATGACGGAATGTCGTTTTGCCCGCATCAAAGGCAACCAGAATATTTTCTGGATTTTTTTCCTCCAAAATCTTCAACAACATCGTTGTGAATCCGTAAACGGCATTTGTATGAACCCCTTGATCATTACTCAATAGTGGTAAAGCGAAAAACGCTCGATATAATACACTATTCCCATCAATTAATATTACTTCATCAGCCATTCAAGCACCCCATTTTCTATTTCTCAATTCTTGCTTCGGTTAGTTTCTAGGTAAACGAACCGTAATTTCAGTTCCTTCACCGAGGGTACTATCAATGTCGATCTCACCCTCATGAACCTCAACGATATGCTTCACTATCGATAGTCCTAAACCAGTCCCACCGGATTGCCGGCTTCTCGCCTGATCGACCCGGTAAAAACGTTCAAAAATCCGGTGAAGCTGTTCTTGTGGGATACCAATACCACTATCCTTAATTTGTAAGATGATTTCTTCATCCGTTTGTTCCACCAGCCATTCAATATGGCCGCCTTCATCCGTATATTGAACAGCGTTCACATATAAATTCAATACTAATTGATACCAGCGGTGATAATCCGCGTAGACGGTTAAATCAGTTGGAACGATAACATCCGTTTGAATATTCTTTGCTTCGATTGTCTTTTCAACTACTTGGTAAACTTCATCCATCAGCATCTTCAAGCGAAATTCAGTTTTATCCAGTTGAAAAGAATCTTTCTCGAGTAAAGCTAAATCCAATAAATCTTCTACAAGATTATTCAATCGTTTACTCTCTTTTTCAATGATTTTCAAGAACTCTTTCTCTTTCTGTTCATCGACTTTTTGTTCCAAAAGTGTTTCAGCAAAACCTTGCATGGAAGTAAGTGGTGTTCTTAATTCATGCGAAACATTGGCAACAAAGTCTTTCCTTACATTTTCAACTTGCTTTATCTCCGTTATGTCATGACATACCACGACAATGCCTTTCCACGTGTCGTCTGCATTTTTAATCGGCGCAACATGTACATCAAAATAATGGCCTAGCGTTTCAATCAGTGCATGCTTTTTTTCTTCTGTAAAAATAGCCTCTTGAATTAATTCATTTAAATGCTCATGATCAATGACTTCGTAGTAAACTTCACCAATGATATTTTTCTCGTCAACAGAAAAATATTCAACAAATGCATCATTGATCAGTCGAGTAATGCCTTTATCATTGACCAACAAAACACCGCTCACCATATTATTGACAACAGTCTTCAGCCGGTCATTTTGATTCTCATACTTGCCTGTAATATAATCCAAATTACGAGCCAGGCGGTTGATTGAATGACTCAGTTCAGACGCAATCCCATAGGGGGCATCATGGATCCTTACTTGATAATCACCTTCCACTAGCCGCTCCGCTGTATCGGCTGCCTTTCGAATCGGCATCACATAGCTATCATACAAACGATTTCCAAAACTCCATAGAAAAGCAATGATTAAAACAGCTATAATGCTGACGAGTAGCCAAACTGTCCATTGCAATTCACGTATCGGTAGTTCTTCGCTTACGACAACCAATGTCGTACCAGCAGATACAGAATACGTATAAATCAACCGATCATTTTTCAATAAATACCCGGTTTCAGACGCTTGACCGCGTAAAACCTCCAAAAAGTCATCGTTATCAGGAACAAACGTAGACAATTCTTGTTGGTCATCTTGAAAATATAAATCTACTTGAAAATATTCAGCATAATAAGCAAGGTCCGAATTGTCCAATCCACGCTGTTCCGCTTCATCCTCAAGTTGCTCACCGATAAAATTCGCATCATTATCTAGTTGTTGTTCAGCCGACTGAACAATATAGTGCTGTGCAATTTGAGAGAATATATAACTAAGCACAGTGAAAAAAGCAATGATCAATAGAATATAAATATATAATGTATTTCGGTTTCCAGTTTTCCGGCTTTTCGTCATTTTTTATCCCTCAATTTTATAGCCAATTCCTCTTACCGTTTTAATCAATGTTGGTTTTTTGGGATCGAGCTCTAGTTTTTCACGTAGATGGCTAATATGTACATCAACGATTCTTGTGTCTCCAACGAAGTCAAAATCCCAAACATCCTTTAGTAATTTGGCACGTGGAACCGGTTTGTTTTTTCGTTTCACTAAATAGATTAGTAAATCAAACTCTTTTTTTGTAAATTCAACGAGTTCATCTTCTTTAAATACTTCATATGTTTCTGGGTCTACACGAATATGAGCCAGTCGAATTTGTTTTCCTGACTCCTCCACCGGCTGCGTTCGTCTCAAAACAACTTTTACGCGGGTCACCAATTCTTTAGGACTAAAAGGCTTCGTCATATAATCATCTGCACCATATTCAAGTCCAGTGATCATATCCTGCTCATGACGCTTGGCCGTTAACATAATGATTGGTGTGTGAATATTATCCTGCCGTAACTTTTGACAGATCTCCATGCCGTCCATCGACGGAAGCATCAAATCCAACACGATAAGATCGAAATGATCATTCTTCGCTGCTTCATATGCTTGCTTACCATCTTGATATACGACCGTTTCATAACCTTCCTGTTCTAGATTATATTCAATCAATGTGGTGATCGAATCCTCATCATCTACAATTAAAATACGTCGGTCCATCATGTCATCCCCTACTATTCTGTTGTATTTATCATATCGATAATTAACTAGTTTGAAAAGTAATAAGAGGCATGAACACTCTTAACAAAAGAAACGAAAATGGAACATCCATTTGCGCGATGCTCCATTTTTTATTTAGTTCATTAAATGGTAGACCTACTTTCCAAATAAATCACCAATGACGTTTTGGTAATTCGTCGTCGGTGCTTGACAGGAGAAGTTTTCACAAACAAATAATGTCGTTTGATCATTTATTTGTTGATAATCTTTCGTGAACGGGGCCACTTTCACTAATTCGTTTGCCTCACCTGCAATTAATGAGATTTGTGGACTGTAACTTTGTTGATAATGATGAACGAATTCTCTAAAGCCATCTTCTTTTTTATTACCTAACAAGACGACTTCTTTGGATGGGAATTCGGTCATTAACAAACTTTGCAAGAAAAAGCTCGTGACGTATGGATGTTTCTGAACAATGGAATAGAATAAGTGATACATTTCTTCAAGTTTTTCAATATAAACAGTTTCACCAGTCAATGCCCCCAACCGGGCTAATAGTACTCCCGCTACACTGTTTCCTGATGGGATAGCTCCTTCTTGAATCTCCTTTTCACGATCGATCAATGTTTCACCATCTTCACCATTAAAGAAGAATCCACCTTCATCATCGTCCCAAAATAATGTGAATAGTTCATCCATCAATTGCTTGGCTTTTTGTAAGTAATTCAAGTCAAAATCAATTTCATAAAATTCTAGATAGGCCCATATTAAATAGCCGTAATCATCCAAGTAAGCTTTATATTTTACGTCATTCTCTCTGTATCTGGCCATTAAACGTCTATTTTGAAACAAATTTTCCTCGATAAATGTAAGTGCTTGTGACGCCATAACAGCATAGGCAGGTTGCTGATATGCCTTGGCTGCTTTTAGCAACGCGGTAATCATCATCGCATTCCAGGAAGTTAGGATTTTATCATCCACATGCGGATAAACTCGTTTTTCCCTTTCAATTAAAAGTAGTTTTCTCGCTTCTTCCAACTGTTCATTTAGCTCATGAACCGACAACGTATTTCGCTCAGCGACTTGTTTTAAATCTACGTCAATTAAATGAGGAATATTCTTTCCTTCAAAATTACCCTGTTTTGTTATTTGGTAAGCATCTGTATATAAATCACCCAACTGCTCGCCCAAGATTTGATAGACCTCTTCAAAAGACCAAACATAATACTTTCCTTCTTGCCCTTCCGAATCGGCATCAATGCCCGAGTAGAAGACGCCTTCTTCACTCGTCATTTCCCTCTGTATAAATTGGATGATTTGCTCACTGATTTGTTGGTAAAAAGGCTTACGTGTAACTTGATAAGCCTCCGTATAAGCCATCAACAAAAAGGCTTGATCATACAGCATTTTCTCGAAATGGGGTACTAGCCACTTTTCATCTGTGGCATAACGTGTAAAACCAAATCCGACATGATCCCACAAACCACCATTAGCCATTGCTTGGAGTGTGTGTTCAGCCATTTGCAATGCCTGTTCATTATTCGTTTGATCATAATAACGGAGTAAAAAAAGGATATTTTGTGGTGATGGGAACTTAGGCGCTCCACCGAAACCACCATCTGTTTCATCGTATAATCGAGTAAACAACTCATATCCTCTGTGTACAGCCGTTTGATCCAAGCGCTGCTCACCCGCCTTCAATTGAGATCGCTTAATCGCCTGCTCAACACTGGCCGTCACATCCTTGATTTGCTCTTTGTCATTCTTATACGTCTTATATAACTGTGTGACAACTTCTGTGAAGCTCGGTAACCCATAGCGTCCCTTCGGTGGAAAATAGGTTCCTGCATAAAATGGTACATGTTCCGGTGTCATGAAGACGGATAAAGGCCATCCGCCATGCCCTGTCATCTGTTGACAGATTTTCATGTAGATCGAGTCGACATCCGGCCGTTCTTCCCGGTCGACCTTAACGGAGACAAAACGTTCATTTAGCAGTTTAGCCGTTTCTTCATCTTCGAAACTTTCATCAGCCATGACATGGCACCAATGACAGGTTGAGTACCCAATGGATAGAAAGATCGGCTTGTCTTCTGTTTTCGCCTTCTCGAATGCTTCTTCACCCCATGGATACCATTCGACTGGGTTGTATGCATGTTGTAGTAGATACGGTGATTTTTCATCGATTAGGTGATTGGGTTTTCCCATATGCGGTCACTCCAATAATTGATTTTAACGAGTCGTTTCCCTCATATCCTATTATCTTATCCTGTTATAAGTATGACCAAACAAAGTATAAACGTCAAAAATAGAAAACAGGCATTCACCCGCCAGTTAAGATGGTGAACGCCTTATTCAACAGTACATGCTATACTTTTTTAAACTTCTTCTAAAAAGTTCACATGGGAAACAATTTTTTCAACAGCTTCCTCGCCATTTTCTTCCCACTCATTCTTATCATGAATCTTTCCGTCCGTATCCAGCGGCTTTTGAAATTGTCCCAGACCTGAAATGGTTGCTAAAGCATTTGCATCTTTCTCTAAACCAATATTGACAACATGTTTAATGACATACGGTTTTTCAAATTCAATTAACGCATTGGGGCGATCGAGTTCACCTTCGATTACTTGAAAGGGTAAGCGCAAGTAAATGGTTTCACCTGCTTCTCGCCATAAAATCGAATCGATGCAACCACGATCGTAGTCCCAGCAACCACCAAGTGTAAATTTTAGTCTTTTAGCTTCTGAGAGCATGTTTCCATAAAAGGTTCGCTTACCTTCAATCGTTGTATCCAATTCAATCATATGAATCCACCTTTACAATAGAGTTTATGATGGTCATAGTATTGGCCGATTGAGATGGAAACATACTGGATTTTATGAAACTTTTGGTATGGACGGATCAAGGCATATACCTTCGTAAACAGGAAAATATGCCTTGTTTTGCAGAAGTGAAACGACACTCGAAGAGATCCTCTACTTAAGAAATAACAAATGATCTCTAAGAAGAAACAGTAATATATTTCCCGAGAAATATCGATTTATATTTTAGTTTTGATTCCAATCCTTTACTGCTTTTTACTTTGTTTCATAATCATATTGCTCTTCAATTTCCCCTGAAGAACTGTGAACATAAGCAATTGTGTCATTTTCTTCAGCAAGTTCTATTGCTTTTTCGATTGCCTCGTCCTTTGAATCTGTTGTATATTCTGGTTCGTCTTTTCCTTCTTCCTTCACTGCCCATTCTTCATCAAAAGGAACAACATGATACCGAGCATCATCCGTTCCTGCTCTTTCTTTAAAAAACTCTTTGCGTTCTTTTTCAGACATGTGTGTAGCCTCCTTTGTTTGGTTGAAAATTCATGTTGCATTAGTCGATACCCGAATCACATCTTGAAAAACATAAAAATCCACCTTGGAATGAATGTTCCAAGGTGGATCAGTTTACGTTTATTTATTTTTGTTTAATACGTCCATTACTTGTTGAACGGATTGTGCTGATTGATCTAATTGAGTTTTTTCTTCATCTGTTAAATCAAGCTCGATGATCTTCTCGAGTCCGTTACCACCGAGAACTGTCGGCACGCCTAAATACATATCATGATAACCGTATTCACCTTCGAGATAAGCGATCGCAGGCAAAATTCGTCGTTGGTCCTTCAAAATTGCTTCTGTCATTTCTGTCAATGCCGCAGCGGGCGCATAGTATGCAGAACCATTTCCGAGTAAACCAACAATCTCGCCACCGCCTTTTCGTGTACGCTCCACAATTTCATCCAGACGTTCTTTTGAAATTAGTTTCTCTAACGGAATACCTCCTGCATGCGAATAACGAAGCATTGGCACCATGTCATCTCCATGTCCACCAAGGACGAAGCCGGAAACATCCTTTACGGAGACATCCAGTTCCTCAGCGACAAATGCACGAAAACGTGCTGTATCCAATACACCAGACTGACCAATGACCCGTTTTTTCGGTAGACCAGCTGTTTGATATACCGTGTAGGTCATCGCATCAACTGGATTTGTTAGCACAAGGATGATCGGCTCCTTGGAGTGCTGCATAATTTCTTGCGTTACAGATTTCATAATCTTAGAATTCGTCGCTACAAGATCGTCTCGACTCATTCCCGGTTTTCTGGCAATTCCTGCAGTAATGATGACAACGTCGGAATCTTTTGTATCAGCATAATCCGATGTTCCAACAATATTTGCATCAAATCGTTGTACTGGACTTGCTTCCAACATATCAAGGGCCTTGCCTTTTGTCGGGTCTTCCATATCTGGAATATCGACTAATACGACGTCAGCCAGTTCTTTCTGAGCAATCATCAAAGCGGCCGTGGCACCGGTGAATCCGGCACCGATGACTGAGACTTTCCTACGCTTGATTGTCATCCAAAGCCTCCCTCAATTCGATTTCAACCAATTGATTTTAGCTTTCCACAAATAAAGAAGTATTAACCCATGTTTTTGATAAGTTCATCAGCAAATTCAGAAGTCTTAACTTCTGTTGCATTATCCATCAAACGAGCGAAGTCATAAGTAACGACTTTGCTTGCAATTGTTTTATCCATCGCTTTTGCGATTAATTCACTTGCTTCTCTCCAGCCTAAGTGGTCAAGCATCAATGTACCTGACAAGATTACTGAAGATGGGTTCACTTTATCCATGCCCGCATATTTTGGAGCTGTACCGTGAGTCGCTTCAAAGATCGCATGTCCAGTATCATTGTTAATGTTCGCTCCCGGAGCAATTCCGATTCCACCAACTTGTGCTGCTAGAGCGTCGGAGATATAGTCACCGTTTAAGTTCATTGTCGCAACAACTTCAAACTCTTTAGGACGTGTGAGGATCTGTTGCAAGAAGATATCTGCAATCGCATCTTTAACGATGATTTTACCAGCATCTTCCGCTTCTTTTTGTGCTTTATCAGCTTCTTCGCGACCTTTTTCATCAGCAATTGCATCGTATTCATTCCACGTAAATACTTTGTCGCCGTATTCACGTTCAGCTAATTCATAGCCCCAGCTCTTGAAAGCACCTTCTGTAAATTTCATGATGTTTCCTTTGTGAACGAGTGTAACAGACTTTTTACCTTCGTTTAGTGCATACTCAATCGCTGCACGAACCAAGCGCTCAGTACCTTCTTTGGAAACTGGCTTAATTCCGATACCAGAAGTTTCTGGGAAGCGGATTTTATCTACACCCATTTCATTTTGGATGAAGTCAATGACTTTCTTCACTTCATCAGTTCCTTCTTGCCACTCAATACCCGCATAAATATCTTCTGTATTTTCACGGAAAATTTGCATGTCTACATCTTCAGGGTGTTTAACCGGAGAAGGTACCCCTTCGAAATAGCGAACAGGACGTAGGCACGTAAATAGGTCAAGCTCTTGACGTAATGCAACGTTTAGAGAACGAATTCCTCCACCAATTGGTGTAGTCAATGGACCTTTAATCGCAATTTTGTAATCACGAATTGTTTCTAATGTTTCGCTTGGTAGCCATTCACCTGTTTTGTCATATGCTTTTTGACCAGCAAGAACTTCTTTCCATACAATTTTCTTTTCGCCGTTGTAAGCTTTTTCAACAGCTTGTTCGAGTACGCGTGAAGCGGCAGCCCAGATGTCCGGACCTGTTCCATCTCCTTCGATATATGGAATGATTGCATGATTTGGAACGTTCATTTTTCCATTTTCTACTGTAATTTTTTCACCTTGTGTCATTGAAATACCTCCTCATTTTTTACATCCATTTATTTGTTGTCTGAAAATTGTTAAAAGATCCAGACAACATCACAAAAGCCGGAAATCCCGGCTTTTGAATAATCTATCGTACCTTAACTCACACGCTACTTAGCGTTCATTAAGTGGTACATACTTCTGTTTGCTTGGGCCTACCCACTCAGCTCTTGGGCGAATCAAGCGGTTATCAGCATACTGTTCAAGGATGTGTGCTAACCAACCTGATACACGGCTTACTGCGAAGATTGGTGTAAAGAGATCGTGGTCGATCCCTAAACTATGATATACAGACGCAGAATAGAAATCAACGTTTGCAGGTAATCCTTTGTTTTCTTTAATATAGTCCTCAATCTTAACTGACATTTCATACCATTTACTTTCGCCTGCAATCTCTGTCAATTGCTTGGACATTTCTTTCAAGTGCTTGGCACGTGGATCGCCATTTTTATATACTCTGTGACCCATGCCCATAATTTTTTCTTTGTTCTCTAGTTTTTTCTCGATATGTGGAATAGCATTGTCGACTTCACCAATTTCAGAAAGCATCGCCATGACACGCTCATTCGCACCACCGTGAAGTGGTCCTTTAAGTGCCCCAATTGCTGCAGTAACACCAGAATATACATCTGAAAGTGTTGCTACACAAACACGTGCTGTGAATGTGGATGCGTTTAACTCATGGTCAGCATGTAGCACTAGCGCTTTATTGAAAGCTTTTACTTCAATGTCTTCTGGATCTTTTCCATTCAACATATATAAGAAGTTTTCAGCATAGCTATTCTCTTTCTTTGGAGAAACTGGGTCTTTTCCATTACGAATACGTGCAAAAGCAGTAACGATCGTTGAGATTTTTGCCTGTAAACGAACAGCTTTACGGCGATTCGCTTCTTCATCCATTGTATCTGCTTCGTCATCATACAGACCAAGCATAGAAACGGCTGTGCGCAAAGCTGCCATTGGATGAACCGTTTTCAAATCATACGATTTCAAGTGATCAACGATTTCAGAAGGGATGTCCATATTCTCTGCTAAATCGTTTTTAAATTTGTCTAATTCGTCTTTTGTCGGTAATTTTTGATTCCAAAGAAGGTAAACAACTTCCTCGAAACTTGAATTTTCTGCAAGATCATCAATATCGTAACCCACATAGGTGAGCTTATCATCAATGATCGAGCTAATAGACGATTCTGTTGCTACAATTCCTTCAAGTCCCTTTGTGTTTGACATCGTATCTCTCTCCTTTTTTTCTTTTTGTCAAAAATGTGTATGAACACATTTAATTCTATCGGAATGCTAGTATATCTTCCACACTCATTATAAACAAATTCCTACCGAATGTGAAATTTTTTAAAATATTAGAAGTATAAAGCTTCATAGCTTGGACAATTTGTTCATACAATTGGATAATACGTCATCATTCTTTCTTCAAATAGTTCATACATAAGCTTCAACTAAACAAACCAACCATAGAATCGACAACGCGCATAGCGAGATAAGCAATACCCGCACCAATCAACGGTCCAACAGCAATCCCTTGGAAGAAAACAACAGCAAGGATTGTTCCAAGAATCAACGCTGTCGTCAAATGAGGTTCATTGGCCAACAAAGTCAATCCATCTTTTGCGACATAGGCCACAAAAATTCCAGCAAGAACAGCAATCCAAGCATAATACGATTTAAAGCTTTTCGCTAGATCTGTAAACCCAATTTCACCTGCTGCAATCGGTACAAGTACGGCCACCGTAATGATGACAACACCGATAAACATACCTTTCGCTTCAAGAAAGGGAAAGACCCGATCTTCCAGCTTGAACAATTTAATGCCTAATAAAATATATACAGCAATTAAAATCGCTTGGTTTTTTGCAATAAAACCGAGTGCTAATAAAATAAGTAAGAATATTGTAGAAGATGAGAACATCATGATCACCTCTTTATTGAACCTTCACGAACCCACGTGAAAACGAACTTTCTTCATCAGAAGAGCGATAGTACTGATTAGAGACCTTATCTCATTGTAGCAGAAAGGATTACAAGAATGAATATTGATTGGCTAAAAGCTATACAACTGACTGTCACTTTCATCGTGTTGTCCACGTTATTTTACGTTAGCTTACCCATTTTATATCCGTTTTACATAAGTATCATCCTGGCAATCATCATACTTCCTCTCGCTAAATTATTGGAAAGAAAATTATATTTTCCTCGGGGACTAGCTATATTTACGATGATTTTTATGTTATTAGTCGTTTCAGTTACAGTCATTTCTTTAAGTATGATTGAATTGATTCATTTTCTTCAACAATTCTCTCATTTCTTACCTGTCATATTCGATACAACATTACAACATTTTTATGAAACCATCTTTCCTTGGACAGAAAAAATGATTGGAACATTATCTAATTTACTAAGCAGATCTCCTGATTTTTCACAAGATTACTTCACACAGCTTTTGATGGACTTTGCGAATTCGTTTCGAGATTACAGTCAAAACTTCCTATTGGACCTTGTTCAATCACTCATCTTA
Organism: Allobacillus sp. SKP2-8; assembly: GCF_007559355.1. NCBI lineage: Bacteria > Bacillati > Bacillota > Bacilli > Caryophanales > Bacillaceae > Allobacillus > Allobacillus sp. SKP2-8. The sequence continues at coordinate 211,108 of NZ_VMHF01000002.1, forward strand.
ATATTTACAAGCACGCTACAGTCAAGTTATATTTTTATACTGATTTTATTAAGCACCTATTTTTTAGCTAAAGACGGCCCAAGATGGGCAGCGTCTTTATTATCAAAGGTTCCCGCTCCTGTTAAAGACTTTATTTATGACCTTAGAATGCAAAGCTTCCAAGTGGTTAAGAAATATATTTTCGCACAGCTTTTGATCATTTTAAGCTCAGGTTTGATTATCTGGATTGGCTTAACATTACTAAATGTGAAGCATGCACTTGCGATCACTTTTTTTAGCATGCTTTTGGATTTCATCCCTTTGATTGGGGTTAGCGTCGTATTCATCCCTTGGATTTTATATAGTTTTTTGACACAGCAATTTTTTATGACGATTGGATTAAGTGTTCTATTGCTCGTCTTGATTATATTTCGTAATATCATTGAACCAAAACTTTTAGGTACATCCCTTGGGATTCATCCTTTTGTCATGATCATACTATTGTTTTTATTTTTTCAATGGTTCGGTGTGATGGGTGTCTTGTTAACCCCTTTGTGTTTGATTTTATTGATTACGATTAAACAAACAGGTATTTTGCGGGATATTCAAGCGTATTTAACGAAGTAGATTAGCATGGTTAGGTGAAGCATTTGGGAAGCGAGAGTAATTGGGTGCCTTCCGGGCTCGAGAGGCGTTCTCAACAACGGAAGAGTGAAAAATTGGATGCCTTCCGGGCTCGAGAGACGCTATCAACTACGGAAGTACGAAAAATCGGGTTCCTTCCGTGTTCGAGAGGGGCTCTCAACAACGGAAGAGTGAAAAATCGGATGCCTTCCGGGCTCGAGAAGCGCTGTCAACGCCGGAACAGCGAAAATTCCGGTGCCTTCCGTGCTCGAGAGACGCTGTCAACAACGGAACAGCGAAAATTCCGATGCCTTCCGTGCTCGAGAGACGCTGTCAACAACGGAAGAGCCAAAAATCGGGTGCCTTCCGTGCTCGAGAGACGCTGTCAACGCCGGAACAGCGAAAATTCCGGTGCCTTCCGTGTCCGAAAGGCGCTCTCAACGACGGAACAGCGAGAAATTGATATTCTTCCGTGCTCGATAAATGCTCTCCTTCTCGACGACCATTTGTTATCCCGATGCCAGATTTTAGTCATCGATTACTTACCAAACCAAAAAACCTGAACGATCACATAACGAATGTGTCGTTCAGGTTTTTTATCTCCGGTAAATATGAAATCTTTTGACTGAGCCTTTTTTAATCATGGATAGCAGTTGTGCTTGCGCCCAAACCTTAAATGGTTTTCTTGTTACTGGAATCAATAAAAGAAAACCCAGTAAGTCAGTAAGAAATCCAGGAGTAAACAATAATACAGCCCCGATTAAAATAGCAATTCCATCGAAAATTTCATCCTTTGGCATACGGCGTTGCGCCATTTCTTGACGGGCTCGGTTCAGTGTGCTGATTCCTTGCCACTTGGCGAGAAAAGCACCGATGACGCCAGTCAAAATAATGCCTATTAAAACAAACCAAATACTTGTCACGTTGCCTAGCCAAACAAAGATCGCAATTTCGATGACTGAGAAAACAACAATTAATAAAAATAATAATCGAAACATGTATTCACCTTCTATATGATCGAAGTTCTTCCTAGATAAATATTACCCGTTTCCGAATCGAGCGTAATCTCATCTCCATTCGTCAATAAGCTTGTGACTTCTTTCGCGCCGACAATGGTTGGCAGCTCTAAGTTTAAGCCAACGATTGCTGCGTGGCTTGTCAATCCACCTTCTTCTGTGATGATTCCAGCCGCTCTTTTGATCCATGGCATCATTTCTTTTTCTGTTCCTGTGGCGACTATAATATCACCGTCTTCGAAATTTTCCTCTAATTGCTTAGCATTTTCTGCAATAATGACTTTTCCTGAAGTGCCTTTGTCTCCAATTCCTTGACCTTTTTGAACGATATCACCGACTACGTGAACTTTGACCAAGTTAGTGGAGCCACTTTGACCGACAGGAACACCCGCTGTGATTACGATTCGATCTCCGCGCTGAATGTATCCCGAATCAAGACTTCGACTTACGGCCAAACCGAGCATTTCATCGGTTGAATTCACGCGTTCACCGTTGATTGGATGCACTCCCCACACAAGGTTTAATTGACGATTTACACTCTCACGGAATGTGATAGCAATAATTGGTGCATTTGGGCGATATTTAGAAATCATCCGTGCGGTATTGCCACTTTCCGTCGGTGTGACGATTGCATTTAATTCTAGTTCTTCTGTTAAATTGGCAACCGAGTGGCTAATTGCATCTGTCATGTTTTTATCTTCGTTTTTAAATCGGTTACTAGATGAATCAAGTTGTGAAATTTTGTTTTCCGTATAAACAGCAATGTTATACATCGTTTCAACGGATTCAACAGGATAATCACCTGCAGCTGTTTCACCAGACAACATAATTGCATCTGTACCATCGTAAATCGCATTCGCTACGTCGCTTGCCTCTGCACGTGTTGGTCTTGGGTTTCGTTGCATGGAATCGAGCATCTGTGTCGCGGTAATGACTGGTTTAGCAGCTACATTACATTCATGAATTAGCTTTTTCTGGACGAACGGCACTTCTTCTGCTGGAATTTCAACGCCTAAGTCACCACGCGCTACCATGATTCCGTTACTGACTTGAAGGATTTGAGCAATGTTATTGACGCCTTCTCGGTTTTCGATTTTCGGTACAATTTGGATAAACTCTCCGTTGTTTTTCTCCAATAGCTCCCGAATATCCAACACATCTGAAGCTCGGCGAACAAAGGATGCCGCAATAAAGTCAATACCTTCTTCGATACCAAACAAGATATCTTCTGCATCTTTGTCCGTAATCCCTGGTAGGTTTACGCTGACATTCGGAACGTTGACACCTTTTTTATTTTTGATTTCACCTGAGTTTTGTACGACGGTTTCAATCTCTTTTTTATCTTCATGGATTGCTTTTACTTCAAGACCGATCAACCCATCATCAAGCAAAATTTTTGAGCCAGGGTGGACATCATGAATCAATCCACTATACGTAAGTGAGAAACGTTCCGCAGTTCCTTCTACATCTTCCATCGTCAAATAAACAGTCGATCCTTCTTCTAAATATGCTTGGCCACCTTTGAACTGGCCTGTACGTATTTCCGGTCCTTTTGTATCCAACATGATCGCGACTGAACGACCTGTCTCTTCAGCAGCCTGGCGGATATTCCGGATACGATTACGGTGTTCTTCATGATCTCCATGAGAAAAGTTTAACCTCGCAACATTCATTCCTGATTCGATTAATTGCTTTAATGTTTCCACGGACTCTGATGCTGGTCCGATTGTACATACAATTTTTGTCTTGTTTTTAATCATAAGGTCACTACCTCCTAAAGTTATATGGATAGTTGGCTAGATAAATTATATAGTTCTTCTATCTCTTGATTGTTTTTGTCGAAATTACCTGTGAGATCATGATCGACAAACTGATTATTTTCCAATCCGACCATACGGCCTTGTTTTCCATTTAGCAATAATTCAATGGCAAAAGCGCCAAAACGACTTGCAATCACTCGGTCATACGCGCTTGGTGAGCCACCTCTTTGTGTATGGCCCAATATGGTTACACGAGTTGAGAAATTCAGCTGGTCTTTGATTCGGTCGGCAATATCGTAAGCATTGCCCGCACCTTCGGCCAACATGATAATGCTATGCCTTTTTCCACGCTCATGTCCTCGTTTGATTTTTTGAATGACTTCATCATAACTCGTTTTGATTTCTGGAATTAAAATACTTTCCGCACCACCGGCAAGTCCAGCCCACAATGCTAAATCACCGGCATCTCGCCCCATTGCTTCAATGACATAAATACGTTCATGAGATGTAGCCGTATCTCGAATTTTATCAACCGCATCAATGACTGTATTCAACGCGGTATCAAATCCGATGGTATAATCAGTTCCAGCAATATCATTATCAATCGTACCTGGAATTCCGATACATGGATATCCTTTTTCCGTCAGTTTTTTTGCCCCTTTAAAGGAGCCGTCGCCACCAATGATGACCAATCCTTCAATCCCGTAGTGATTCAATTGTTCAATGGCTTTCTGTTGACCTTCTTCCGTCTTGAAATCTTCAGAACGGGAAGAAAACAACATTGTACCACCTTTTTGAATAATATCACCAACCGAACCGATATCCAGTTGCTTAATTTCACCATCGATTAATCCTTGATAACCGTAATAAATCCCATATACCTCTATATCGTGATAAATACAACTTCTGACCACTGCACGAATCGCAGCATTCATGCCTGGCGCATCACCGCCACTCGTTAAAATACCAATTCGTTTCATAACTTCACCTCATCTCACTCTCTATAGGCAATCAGTCATTCATATCATTGAATCATCTATCTATATTCTAAATCAACTGCTAGGTAAAAATCATGTCATACGGGGTAAAGTTTGAATAAATTTCATTTGTTCCATAAAAAGCTCTGTAAAACATGACGTCTATTGATAAAAATGGATGTCTTTTCGTTCTACTATGAGGTTCCCCCTTAAATAAAAAGCTGCCCCCCTTGTTTATTTGTACCAATAACAAGTAGGGCAGTTCTTGGTATTACTCATTTACCGGAGTTTCCGTACGTTCCAAAACCGAGGTTGTCGAACCGATTTTTTCATACTTCCGCCAACGTTGATCCAATAATTCTTGTTCATTCAATTGATTTAACTCATGCAAAGAAGATTCGATGATTTCTTTAATCTTGCTTGCCTGGCTATCAATATCACGATGTGCGCCACCCTGTACTTCCTCAATGACCCCATCAATCACTCCAAGTTCCTTCAGGTCATAGGATGTTATTTTCATCGATTCAGCTGCTTTTTTAGCTAAATTGGAATCTTTCCATAATAAAGCCGCTGCGCCTTCTGGGGAGATGACAGAGTAAGTTGAGTTCTCCAACATGAATAACTTATCCCCAACACTTATACCTAAAGCGCCCCCACTACCACCTTCGCCGATTACAATACAAATGATCGGGACAGTCAACCCCGCCATTTCACGAAGGTTTTTCGCAATGGCTTCACTTTGCCCTCGCTCTTCGGCAGCCTTTCCTGGATAAGCACCTTTTGTATCGATGAAGGTAATAATCGGACGATTAAATTTCTCCGCTTGGTACATCAATCGCAAAGCCTTCCGATAACCTTCGGGATGAGGCATACCAAAATTGCGACGAATATTTTCTTTCGTATCTTTGCCGCGCTGATGGCCGACTACCGTTACTGGTTGACCATTAAACTTGGCAATCCCTCCGACAATTGCTTCATCGTCGCTATGATAGCGATCACCATGCATTTCAAGAAAATCAGTAAAAAGTTGTTCGATATAATCCAAGGTGGTCGGTCGCTCGGCATGTCTAGCCATTTGAACGCGATCCCATGGAGCCATATTTTCATATACTTCACGTTCCAGATGTTCCAATCGTTCTTCCAATCGATCGATTTCTGCCGATAAATCGACTTCACTATCACCAGATATCTTTTTCAACTCAGCAATCTTCTCTCTAAGCTCGACCACGGGCTTCTCAAATGGGAGGACATTCTTTTTCATCACTGATCACCTCCATCTTGGTGAATATCAAGAATCGTCGTTACTATTTTTTTCATTTCTGAACGATGAACCACACGATCTAACTGACCATGCTTAAACAAGAATTCAGCCGTTTGGAAATCATCTGGCAGTTTTTCCCGAATGGTTTGCTCGATAATTCTTCGGCCCGCAAAGCCGATCAACGCCTTCGGTTCAGCAAAATTATAATCACCTAAAGAAGCAAAGCTCGCTGAAACACCACCCGTTGTTGGATGGGTCATATAAGAAATGAACAACCCGCCTGAACGGCTAAAACGTTCTAAAGCGACGGACGTTTTTGACATCTGCATTAAACTAAGTACGCCTTCTTGCATTCGCGCTCCGCCTGATGCGGTGAAAATAATAATTGGTAGTCTTTCTTCTCTCGCTTTTTCAATCGCTCGCGAGATTTTTTCTCCGACAACAGATCCCATACTACCCATTCGAAAGCGTGAGTCCATCACAGCAATTGCTGATTCATAACCATTTATTTTTCCTTTACCTGTCATGACTGCTTCATTCATACCGGTCTTTTTCTGATCCTTTTCCACTTTTTCTATGTAATCTGGAAATTCAAGTGGATTCGCAGAAGTCAGTTGGACATCCCATTCTTCAAAGGTGTTGGCATCCATCAATGCATCAATCCGCTCTTTCGCTGACATCGGATGATGATAATCACAATGTAAACAAATCAGATTGTTTTTCTCGAGTTCTTTCCGATAATGTATTTTTCGGCACGAAGGGCATTTAACCATTAACCCTTGTGGGACATCTTCTCGTTCTGCTTGCTTAGATATTGTGGCATATTTCCTTTTTTTATTAAAAATATCTCGTAACAACGGGATTCCTCCTTTGTGTGGACACACCTTAAAGATACAGGAAGTCTACTTTGAAAATTGTCAAAAAACATCACTGAGCAAACTTCATTATTCGAGGATATATACCTTTTTAAGTGCTTCTTTTGCTGATTCGGTTTTATTTTCTTTAACCCAAAGCAATATTTGCTCATAAAATGAATGATTTTGTTCTTCAAAAGGAATTGGGTTACTGAACCCCTCCAATAAATGCCAAATCTTCGAGAGTAACCGATTGCCTGCTGCATTGAACAACTCTGTAAAAAGAAAAGTATGTAGCTGTTCTTTTGTCAATTCAACGATTACGGATAATAATTTTTCGTAAAGATCCGTTGAAATTTGGCCACTGAGATTAGATAGCACTTGAGATTCAAGTAATAATTTCAATTGAAGTACCTCTTGTTGAGATCTCGTTTCTTGCAGAATAAATGTCGATAAAATCTCAACCGAATAATAGGGCTGATAAGATCGAAGGAACGTTCCTTCGCCATGTCTTGTTTCAATTAAACCTAAGAGCTCAATCGCTCGTAAAGCTTCACGGACAGAAGAACGCCCAGCATTTAACTGTTCAGCCAACTCCCTTTCAGAAGGGAGTCGATCACCATCTTGTAATTGATGATCGACAATATAATTGCGTATTTCTTCCAATACTTCTTGATAAACTTTCGATTTCGTGTCTTTTGTCATAAAAGGCACCTCAATCATCTGCCCGATTATTTTTCATGGATTATTGTAAGCTCTTCTGTACGTTTACGTACTTCTTCTGGATCAACATCAATTCGTGCAACTCCTGATTCCATTGCGGCTTTTGCTACGGCAGCTGCAACAGCAGGCGCTACACGCTTATCAAATGGATCAGGAATGACGTAATCCGGTGAAACCTTGTCTTCTGCAACCAATTCTGCGATTGCTTCAGCAGCGGCAATTTTCATCCGTTCATTGATCCGAGTAGCCCGTACATCCAATGCTCCGCGAAAAATTCCCGGAAAAGCCAGTACGTTATTGACTTGGTTAGGGAAATCTGAACGTCCGGTACCAATCACTTTTGCACCCGCTTCTTTCGCATCGTCAGGCATAATTTCCGGATCAGGATTAGCCATGGCGAAAATCGTTGGGTCGTCGTTCATGCTCTCTACCATTTCTTTTGTCAATGCACCACCAACGGAAACACCGATAAACACATCTGAATCTTGAATGACTTCTTCCAAAGTTCCTTCAATATTATCTTTGTTCGTCATTTTAGCAACTTCATCTTTTACTTCATTCATTCCATATGGGCGACCTTCATAAATAGCCCCTCTTGAATCACACATAATAATATCGCGAACGCCAACGCTAAATAATAATTTTATAATGGCAATTCCTGCTGCTCCTGCTCCATTAATCACAACTTTAGAGTTTGAGAATGTTTTACCTGATATTTTCAAAGAATTGATCATTCCGGCAACGGTAACGATCGCTGTTCCGTGCTGGTCATCATGAAATATAGGTATACTCGTTTCTTTTTTCAGTCGATTTTCAATGACAAAGCAATTTGGCGCAGCGATATCTTCGAGGTTTACGCCACCAAATGTCGGCTCCATTAATTTTACGGTATTCACGATTTCATCAACATCATTTGTATTTAACGAAATAGGGAATGAATCGACACCAGCAAAGCTTTTAAATAGTGTTGACTTTCCTTCCATTACAGGCAAGGCAGCTTCAGGGCCGATATTACCGAGACCTAAAACGGCAGAGCCATCCGTCACGACAGCTACCATATTCCCTTTCATTGTATAATCATAGACAGTTTCTTTATTATCATAAATTGCTTTACAAGGCTCAGCGACTCCTGGTGAGTAAGCAAGACTAAGATCTCTTGCATTACGGATCGGAATTTTTGAATTTGTCGTTAGTTTTCCTTGGTTCACTTTATGAATGTGAAGTGCTTCCTCACGTAAATCTGCCACATATACCACTCCTTCATAAAAATCGTAGAAACAACTAAATTGGTCTGACCATTAACCTAATTAATTATAACAAACCATGAACACATGTAAAGAAATTCAGCTGAACCGTACATGCGAAAATGAAATGAATCGAATGAGAGTTGAATTTTAATACGTGGAAGTAATCACTTGGCAATTCGGTCGTTATATGTACATCTTATCCGCGCTGATCCATTATGAATCCAGACACAAAAATGATTAAAAAAAGAAACCAGATTTATACGACATACGGGAGTATTCCCGTTCACTTGGCGAATAAACCTGGTTGTGACAAAGATTGTTGCTATTTCAATATTATTCAACGCTTTCGCTTTTGTATGACAACATTATCGTTTCCGAACACCTCACCAAGATAATGAATCGATTCTTCGCTTAACTTCAGATCGTACTGTACAGATAGCTGGTACGACTTTTTCTCATTCGCCAGATAAAGGACAATGGGAGCCGTTCCAGGATACATTTTGCTGATTTGTTTAATCATTTGTAAATATTCCTTTTCCTTGTCGTAAATACGAATGAAAACGAGCTGTGAACTATCTTTAGGTAATTGCTGAATGTCCAATTCGGTTACATTTTGAATAATAAGTTGCTTTTCATTATTTCGTTCATCCGTTCGTCCCTCAATCTCAACAATCATACCTTCCGTAATTTTTCTTCCTACATCTCGATAGACTTGCGGAAAAATAACGCCATCGAGGGCTTCTGTTTCATCCTGCATTCGAATGAAAGCCATCTGCTCGCCACGCTTCGTGCGGATCTGCTTAATCTCATCAATTGAGGCGACTGTTCTGGTTTGTTTTTTTACTGGTAGCTTCCGAACTTGTTGGATGGTAGCCTGCCCTCGTTTCAATAAACTTCTTCGGACACTTTTCAAAGGATGGTCGCTTAACGTGAATCCAAGCACTTCTTTCTCCATACTAATTTCCTTAAGCGTTGAGAATGGTTCTGCTGGTGTATATTCGATATCCATATGAAACAAATCTTCATTCCAGTTCATTTGTTCATTGAAATGTGAAAAAAGTTCTCCTTGCTCGATTGCCTGAACGGTTGAAGCTAATAGTTGAGCACGATTTCGATTGGAATAATCAAATGCGCCGACGATAATGAGTGATTCAATTGCCGTCTGAGTGATCACATTCAAGTGTACTCTTCTTGTAAAATCAAATAAGTCCTTGAACGGTTGTTGTTTACGTGCATCTAACACTTCCATCAATGCTTGTCGACCAAATCCCTTAATCCCCAGCAAACCGAAACGAACTGTATTCGCTTCTTCAACGGTGAATTTACCAAAACTTTTATTAATCGAAGGCGGCAACACATTCAACCCGACTTGTTTGGCTTCTTTAATATATTTTTCGAGCTTTGTTGAATCATGGATGACAGAGCTTAATAATTCCGCGTAAAAATACGCCGGATAATTCGCTTTAAAGTAAGCTGTTTGATAGGAAATCATCGAATATGCAACAGCGTGACTTTTATTAAACCCATAGTCAGCAAATCGCTCAATCCATGAAAAAATTTCTTTAGCTATGGTTGGTTCGTACCCGTTCGCTTCAGCTCCTTGCATAAATAGATCCTTCATTTTCGCAATGGCGTCTGGATCCTTTTTGCTGATCGCACGCCGTAAAATATCTGCTTGCCCATAAGAAAAGCCCGCAATCAGACTAACGACCTGCATAATTTGCTCTTGATAAATCAGTACACCGTTCGTTTCCTGTAAAATCTGTTTTAAATCATCATGTATATAAGAAACCGCTTCCTGACCATTTTTACGCTTGGCATACGTTTCAATGAATTGCATCGGACCTGGACGAAACAACGCATTAACCGCTACGATATCTTCCAAACGATTCGGTTGAATTTGTCGAAGGGCTGATTTCATCCCACTGGACTCAAGCTGAAACACGCCCGTCGTATGACCCGATCTCAGTAATTGGAACGTTTTCGCATCATTCATCGGTAGTTTTTCCAACAAAATTGTTTTTCCTTCTTTTTCTCTTATTTGACGGATCATCCGTTCAAGCAATGATAAATTCCTCAAACCAAGAAAATCAATTTTCAGCAATCCGATGGCTTCTAGGTCTTGCATCGGAAATTGGGTTAAATAGACACCATCCTGTCCCTCTATAACCGGAACAGTATTTGTGAGATACCGATCACTGATCACGACACCAGCCGCATGCGTTGAATGATGACGTGGCAACCCTTCGATGACGAGCGCAGCTTGAAACATGTGAATCAGTTGTTGGGATTCCTGGATGTAATTCCGATACGTTTCATTTTCTTGAATAAGCTTTCGAAGGGACGTTGACTGCTTCGGTAAATGCTTCAGCAACCAATTCATTTGCTCATCGGTTATATGGAAAACCTTTGCGAGTTCCCGAATAATTGAACGAGATTGAAATGTACCAAAAGTAATAATTTGGGCAACACGATGCTGCCCATATTTATTTTTGACATAGTGAATCATCTCTTCTCTTCGATAATCCGAAAAATCAATATCGATATCTGGCATCGATTTACGTTCAGGATTTAAAAAACGTTCAAACAACAAATCATACGTCAAAGGATTTACCTTCGTAATTCCAAGCAAAAAAGCAACAAGAGACCCTGCCGCAGAACCTCTTCCTGGACCAGTCAAAATGTTTTCTTTATGCGCATGCCGCATAAAGTCCCAAACGATTAGGAAATAATCAGCAAAATCCATTTTTCCGATAATCGACAATTCTTCGTCCAATCTATTTTTTGCACGTTCCATTTGAGATTCAGCACATTTAACTGGCAGTTGCTTTTCACAAAGTTCGCGCAGAAAGTCGATGGATTTTTGACCTTCACCCATTGAAAAATGAGGCAATTCAAACCATTGATCAGGAAACTCAACTTGGCACTCATTTGCAATTTTCATTGTACGTTCAATGGCTTCTGGATAGTTATTCACAAATTCAGTCGGTAATTGTTCGCCAGTTACAAAATGATGAGCACCTGTATTCTTTTGGCGAATGGAAGACAGAGAGGATTGTTTTTTCATTGCTAACAGTGACTCATAACCAATTTTGTCACGCTCTTTTAAATACCTAACATCCACCGTAGCAATCATTCGATCAGCGTAATGCTGAGTGATTTGCTCCACCCATTGATTCAATCGCTCATTTTCAATATAAGGTTGCACGGCTATATACCAATCTTTCAACTTCGCATCAAGCGATTGGAAGATATTTTGGATCGTTTGATCATCTTCCAGATATACCAAGTCCTCGATAAAGGTATTGTAAACGGATAATACACAAAAAATGTTGGTACATTCCGATAGATCGTCCAATCGAATCGGTTCTTTCTTCGCCATCTTTCGGTTGGATAATTGAACGAGCTCTTCATACCCGCGTATATTCTTTGCCAATAAAATAAACCGAAGTGGTCGATATTCTGACTCCATGTAAACATCGGCTGTCATACCGATAATCGGTTTCACATCATATTGAGAACACAACTCATAAAACCGGTATGCACCAAATAACACCTCATGATCAGTCAACGCCAATGAGTGCATGCCGCTTTGCTTTGCTTCACTTACTAACGATTCGAGCTCAATTGTACTTTCCATTAGCGAAAAACTACTATGTATTTGTAAGTGGACAAACTCCATCGGAACCACACCTTCTATGTCTTTTCCATTCTTTCATTATCTTCTGTTTATCTACGTACAAAAATTAATCATTACTATCTATTATAGCTGAGCAATGAACTTCTTGAAATCTCAACATATCAATTTCATTCAATTCATAGAATGGAACTAGGACATGTCGTGCATTGAGAGGAAGTCAACGAATGGAAGAACGAGTTATATTTGCGATGATCAAAGTTTTTTTTATCTCATTTGGCGTAGTGACTGGTGGTGCACTTTTTGGCAGTCTCAGTGCTTATTTAACAGGCGAACCACCTATTTCTGAATTGATTCTTGCCGCCAAACGGTTACGCATTTGGGCAATCGTCGCTGCAATCGGCGGGACTTTCGATGCCATATCGACATTTGAGAAAGGGATATTTGAAGCATCGACCATTGACTTAATCAAACAAATATTATTGATTATTACAGCCATGGGAGGCGTTAAATCCTCTCTCATGCTTATTTCATGGATTACCCAAAGTGAATTTTAATGACCTTATTTGATGATTGGACGAAAGCATATGCACATTCCTCCTTACTACAAAAAAAGAACATGGCAAAGTTTCTTCCTTGGTGTTTTGGCTGGTGTCATTGTCGGTTATATCTTTTTTTTATTTGTTTACGGAAAACATACCGAACGCTGGATTGAAGAAAACATGGAAATTCGGACAGAGTTAAAGCAAGTGAAACAGGAAAACGACCTCTTGAAACAGGATAAAGAAAATTTAAATGAAGAACATGAAGAGAAACTAACGATCCAATCATTTGAAATCAATTTAGATAACGCTGAAGAACTTGAACTTGATCGGTTTACAGAATATGAATTGACTGAACGGATCGAGGACGAACTCAACCCTGTGATTGGAAGAAACATCGCTTCTGTTTCGGATCAACGAGATTTGCTCATTCGGACGATTGAGAATCAAACCTATCATGTTAGAGATATCGATTACTCGGTTACCATCTCTCATTTGACTGTCGCTCCGATCTTAGTGATCACGGTCGAAGTTCAAGTGGAAACTGGAGGGGCAACGCTTTAGTTTGTTCATAAAATGGTCATAAAAATGTGTCCATTTTTAGAAAATTTTCATATCAATAATTAGGAACCAATTGGATGGGATAAAATATAATTGTAAGAGAATCGAATTCTTTTAAGAAGGAGTGGTAATGATGAAAGTAATTCACACACAACGAATCGCCAACGACAAAGTTGCCTTACTCATGAATGGTTATTCGGCATTTGCTGAAACTGAAGAAGTCATCCGACTCGTAAATCGAAGAATTCATCGTAATAATTTAAACATTATCGTAGAACGGACCAACGTAGGTTGCTGGTTCATCCCAGAACAAGTGAACAAAGCCCAATAGTCCAATCTGGCTATTATTCCAGAGACAAAGATATGTGTAATTCTTACTTAAACAGATGAATTCCCCTATAAATAAATGGGTAACTGGTCGAATGAAACGACCAGTTTTTTGTTTATTGTTTTAAATCATGTTCCGCTAAATAATCATTGCAAATTCGATCTAAGTCCTTGACCAACAAACCTGCCTCATTCCACGTATACACCTTTGCACCAGAAGCCATCGGATGTCCACCACCGTTGTACCGAGAAGCCAATTCATTGATCACAGGGCCTTTCGAACGTAACCGCACACGAATCACATCATCTTCTTCGATAAAAAATACCCAAGCAATGACTTCTTGAATATCTCCAGCGATACCAACAAATGAATGGGTTTCTTCACTCGTGACCCCGTAATCAGCCAATAATGCTTTTGATAACCGAAACACGGCAGCTCCACTTTTTCGAGGTGTCATTTGTTGGAGTAAATGTCCCTTCAAGCGGGCAATTTTAAGTGGCACTTGGTACATGCTGTCATACAATGAGTCACGATCGAAATCATATTGAACTAATTCTCTTGCCGCTTCAAATGTACGATTTGTTGAACTCGGGAATAAAAAGCGACCTGTATCGCCGACAATTCCAGCGTACAATAGTCTTGCCGCTTCTCGATTCAACTGGAATCCTCGTTCTTTTCCAGCTACATATAGCTCATAAATCATTTCACTCGTCGAAGAAGCTGATGGGTCTACCCACATATAATTGCCATACGGCTCTCGATTTGGATGGTGATCAATCTTAACGACGACTTCTCCAAGTGAATAACGCTGATCGCTGATTCGCTCCTCATTCGCCGTATCACAAACAATTACCAATGCTCCATCGTACTCTTTATCTGCAAAATCATCTAGGCGTGCGAGATAGTTCAAAGACATTTCTTCTTCCCCAGCAAGCAACACCTTTTTATCCGGGAACGATTGGCGGATGATTTCACCTAGACCTGCTTGTGATCCATAAGCATCCGGATCTGGTCGTTCGTGTCGATGAATGATAATTTTGTTGTATTTTTCGATGAGTTCAATGATTTGTTCCGTCACATAAAGCACCCTTTCTCTAAAACAATTGCGTTCATTCAATTTTTCGCCATACCTTTATCGTCTCGGTGGCTAGAATTTTTACAAGACAATCTGTACAATAAAAGAAGTTATCTTTCTAGGAGGAATTTTCATGCCAATATTTATTACATTGATTGTTGTTTCATTTATTCTATATATTTATTTTAAAGTCCGAATCATCAGTCAAAAAGATCCACTTACCATGCGATTTACCAACGCGAAAGCACGAATCGCTCTAGGTATCTTCATTTCTACATTCGGAGCGAACCAATATGTTTACTATCAAACCCAATTGGCTCTCTTTGTTTGCTTGTTGTTTGTGATCCTAGGCATTATCCAAATCGTTTATGGATATCGATTATATAAACATTACCGTGGTGAAATCATTCGTCTGAGTGACTGAATGTTAGCGGTCAATAAATTGAACCATCACCATTGCTTTTCCGGCAAGGCCTAAATCGGAGGATATTTGAACGTCCACCTTGGCAAATTTTCGGCCGGATTCAAGTATTTCTGTCGTTATAATTAAACGATTCCCTAACTGAGCAGGCTTCATGTAGTAGATCGATAAATTTTCGATGACCATGTCGCCTGTTTTGTTTCTTTTTAATACTTGATTACAAGCTTCAGAGACAAAAGAAGCGAATACTCCATGTGATAACGTTCCAAGATTATTCGTTAGCTGTGGCGTGACTTCTGCCTCAAACAATTTCTTCTCTTCATCGTAAATTAATTCTTTTTGGACAATGTCATCAATTGTTTCACCGATCTGTGGTTGTCTTTGGAAATTCTGCAATCCTTTAATGACATCCTGGCGAGTAATCACACCTAAAAAGACATCACTCTCATCTACCACAGGCAATAATTCGATTCCTTCCCACACCATCGTATGGGCGGCATTAGCTAAAGAAGTCATTGCTTTAACGGTAATCGGGTTCTTCGTCATTACTTTGTCAACCTTCATATCCTCATTTTTGCCGATGACATCTTTTGAAGTTAAAATACCAATTACTCGATTATTACCATCCAAAACTGGATAACGGCTATGTTTACTTTCTTCATTCAGCTCATGCCATTTCTTGACCAAGTCACCGCTTCTTATGTTCACTGAGTGGTCGATAGGTGTATATAGATCATCGACTAACGTAACTTCTTTTTTAATCAGTTGGTCATAGATCGCCCGGTTGATCATTGTGGCCACAGTAAATGTATCATATGTACAAGAAATCACCGGCAGCTCATATTCATCGGCTAATGCTTTCACATAATCACTTGTGTCGAACCCACCTGTAATTAAAATGGCGGCTCCTTCACTGAGTGCTTTTTCCTGAGCTTTAACACGGTTTCCGACAATGAGCAATGATCCCTTTTCGGTATAGCGCATCATCGCTTCTAATTGCATCGCACCGATCACAAACTTACTTAATGTTTTATGTAAGCCCGCTCTTCCACCCAGTACATGGCCATCCACAATATTGACGATTTCAGCAAACGTCAGCTTTTCGAAGTTTTCTTTTTTCTTTCTTTCAATTCGGATAGTTCCAACTCGTTCAATGGTACTCACATACCCTGTGTTTTCCGCTTCTTTGATTGCTCGATAAGCAGTTCCTTCACTCACATGTAGCTCTTTAGCAATCAATCGAACAGAAATTTTCGTGCCAACCGGAAGCTCTTCAATATATTTTAAAATTTGTTCATGCTTTGTCAGCATATATTTCACCCGATTCTCAAGATAAATTCTTGTTCTTATTATACCCCTAATAGGTCATGTGGTTCAATTTTTCCTATTAAAAGAAATTTTTTAGCGTTTGATGGATGATTGTTTTCGAAGTTGGCTCTAGGAACTTGTAAAGATCTTCGCTACGTTTTAACTTATGCCTTTTTTCAAAAAAACTTCTATATTCCACCGAAGGACTTTTAATTTCGTTCATCCGGGTGTTTAGAGTGCTTCTATTCGACCGAAGAAAAACATTCGAACGCCTTTCGGACGTATAGAGTGCTCCTATTCGACCGAAGAAAAATATTTGAGCACCATTCGGGCGTATAGAATGCTCCTATTCGACCGAAGAAAAATATTTGAGCGCCTTTCGGGGGTATAGAGTGCTTCTATTCGACCGAAGAAAAATATTTGAGCGCCTTTCGGGGGTATAGAGTGCTTCTATTCGACCGAAGAAAAATATTTGAGTGCCATTCGGGCGTATAGAATGCTTCTATTCGACCGAAGAAAAATATTTGAACGCCTTTCGGGGGTATAGAGTGCCCCTCCCTATTCGACCGAGGGAACGCGATAATGGAAATGCCACGAGGCAAACCTCGTGGCATCTGTCTCGTCAAAATTTATAATTCAACCATGTCCCCAGCCTTCATCACTTTCCCTACTCCTTTGCCTAACTTTTCTACGAAGGCATTCGGGTCTTGTTCAATAACAGGGAACGTATCATAGTGAATCGGAACGACTTGTTTTGCTTGAATCCATTCCGAAGCCAGCTTCGCATCATCTGGCCCCATCGTGAAATTATCCCCGATCGGAACGAAGGCTAAATCGATGTCATGCATTTCACCGTACATTTTCAAATCTGTAAACAATGCCGTGTCACCTAGATGATAAATGGTTTTTCCATCAATCGTCAGCATAATCCCAGCTGGCATGCCTGTATAAACAATCGTGCCGTCTTCTTCTGTATAGCTTGACCCATGGAACGCTTGTGTGAATTTAACCGTTCCAAAGTCAAATTCATGTGAGCCACCAATATGCATTGGATGAGTGTTTAACCCTTTATCACCTAGATAATTGGCCAATTCAAATGGTGCTACGACGAGGGAGTCATTATTTTTGGCGATTTCTTCTGTATCCCCAACATGATCATTATGTCCATGTGTCAGCAAAATAACATCTGCTTTCACACTTTCCAATTTGAGATCGCAATTTTCATTCCCTGTGATGAAAGGATCAATTAAAATTGTTTTCCCATTTGCTTCAACTTTTACAACGGAATGTGCATGATAAGATACTTTCATGAAAAGACCTCCTTTAAATAATTCCATACATCAAGGGTTCTATACTATTTCTTATTTCCCCTTCTTACGATAGGATAACACATAAGAACAAAATTTCAGAGGTGATTAAATGGAACGCATTGAGCGACTTACAAATGAATTAAAAAAAGAACAAATGGATGCCATCTTCATGACTTCCAAATCTAATCTTTATTATTACACGAACATTTACGCAGAAGCCCATGAACGTTTACTTGCTTTGTATGTAGATGTTCACGGAAATATCTTATTGATTTGTCCTTCACTTGAAAAAGAAGACGTAAAAAATGCGGGCTTTACAGAGGATGTCATCTATTATGGAGATCACGAAAATCCTTGGGAGAAATTGAAACAGAAGCTAACTGGAATAGACGGAATTAATCGTCTTGCGATTGAAAAGGAAGTATTGAATGTCAATCGATTCGAGCAGCTGAAAAATGTTTTCCATACTGCTGAATTAGTGGATGGGCAAACGCTCTTAAATAATATCCGTTTAATTAAAGACGACCAAGAATATCGTTATTTAAAAGAAGCAGCCGAATACGCTGACTTTGCGATCGAAACAGCTTTGAAGCATATTGCACCCGGACAAACCGAACTCTCACTAATTGCAGAAATCGAGTATGCGCTCAAAAAAGAAGGCATTCGGGAAATGTCCTTTGGTACGACCGTTTTGACGGGAGAAAAGTCGGCGGCACCACATGGTAACCCAGACTTAACTGCAATGGCGTCGGGGGACTTTGTGTTAATGGATTTAGGTGTTGTTCATCAAGGTTATTGTTCTGATATTACTCGGACTGTTGCGATTGGCGAAATATCCAATCAACAAAAAGAAATTTATCAAACCGTTTTGAAAGCGGAAGAGAAAGCGCTTGAAGCCAGCCAGATTGGAGTTCCTTTAGGTAAAATCGACCGCACAGCACGAGAAGTGATCGAAGCCGCCGGTTATGGGGACTATTTTATGCACCGGATCGGACACGGTTTAGGTATTGAAGTCCATGAATTTCCATCACTCGCTTCGAATATTGAATCACTGCTTCAAAAAGGAATGTGTTATACAATTGAGCCAGGTATCTATTTACCAGGTGTCGGCGGAGTTCGGATTGAAGATGATGTTTTTGTTACCGATCGAGGTGGAGAGCCTTTGACAACATTCACAAAAGAACTCATACAACTGTAACGAATAGGATTGTAGACAAAACCCTTAATGGAAAGCTGCCCATCGTCACGAATCGACGGTGGGCAGCTTTTTGTCACTTTATTTAGAGGCTAACAACTCACTGATATCTTTAAAATCCAATTGATGTGCTTCTGCTACTGCTTCAAATGTGCAATAGCCATCCAATGTGTTAATTCCTTTTCGTAAGCTTTCATTTTCTTCACACGCTTTTTTATACCCTTTATTGGCAATTTGTAAAGCGTATGGTACTGTGACGTTTGTCAGTCCGATTGTTGACGTACGTGGAACAGCTCCAGGCATATTAGCCACAGCATAATGAACTACGCCATGTTTTTCAAACGTTGGATCGTCGTGTGTGGTCACCCGATCGATTGTCTCAAAAATTCCACCTTGGTCAACGGCGACATCGACAATCACCGAGCCTGGTGACATTTTCTTCACCATCTCTTCTGTTACTAAGGTTGGCGCTTTAGCACCCGGAATCAAAACGGCTCCGATGACTAAATCTGAATTAGCTACAGCCTGCTCAATGTTTAACGGGTTGGACATGACCGTGTTCACTTGATTACCAAACAAGTCATCCAGCTCACGAAGTCTTGAAGCATTCACATCCATCATGGTAACGTTTGCACCTAAACCGACTGCAATCTTCGCGGCACCCGTTCCGACACCACCCCCACCGATGACAGTGACATTTCCAGGAGCAACCCCTGGAATTCCGCTTAAGAGAACACCTTTACCACCTTTTGTTTTTTCCAAAAACTGCGCACCGATCTGTGAGGCCATTCGTCCAGCAACCTCACTCATTGGTGTCAATAGAGGCAAGGATCCATTCGGTAACTGAACCGTCTCATAAGCGATTCCTACCACTTTATGATCAATCAATGCCTTCGTTACTTCCGGCTCATTTGCCAAGTGAAGGAAAGTCAAAAGAATCTGACCTTCATAAAAATAATCAAATTCTTCTTCCAAAGGCTCTTTTACTTTCATGATCATCTCTTGTTCCCAAGCTTCTCTTGCAGTTGAAACAATCGTAGCTCCTGCTTCGGCATATTGATCATCAGTAAAATTAGAACCCTCACCTGCATTCGTTTCTACATAAACCTCATGACCTTGTTCCACAAAGGAAACAACGCCAGCTGGTGTCAAAGCGACGCGGTTCTCGTTATTCTTAATCTCTTTGGGTACACCAATTCTCATACCCCACCCCTCCTAACGAAAAGATATGTAACATATTCAAATATATCATTAGATTTCTAAAATGTGAAACTATTTTGTTAAATGACGATGAATGACATCCAAACCTCCAGTAACTTCAATAACAGAACCTGTAATCATATCAGAATCATCCTCACACAAAAAACCAACCGTCCGTGCAATATCTTCTCCTGTTCCAGGTCGGCCAATCGGTGTTTCAGTCTCAGAAACTTGGCGGCTCTCTTGGATAGGACTTTCTTTCATCTCACCCGTAATATTGCCTGGAGCAACCATATTCGCTGTGATCCCATATTCCGCTTCCTCCAAGGCAATGGTTTTCATCAACGAAGCGGTTCCGACCTTTGCGGCAGCGAATGCTGACCGGTAAATCCATCCTGGCGCATTATTCACACCTTGAAAACCTAAAAATATAACACGGCCAAATTGCTGTTTACGCATTAATGGTATAATTTTTTTCAGAAAATGAAACGAAACATTCAAGTTGCCATTGACCATTTGATTCCATTCGTCTTCTTCATAATCAACCAATTTTTTTCGTTCAAAAATATATGGTCCTGCATTGCTGACAAAGCAATCAATTCGGCCGAAGCGGCTTACTGCTTGCTCTACAACTTTATCGATTTGTTCTTGATCCGTAACATCCAGTTGCAGCACTTGGAGTCGGTCTTGTTTGTCTTTGTACATTTCGACTAATTGATCTGCCCGCGACTTGTCTGAGCGGTAAGTTGCTGTCACACTACATCCTTTCTTTAAAAAATAATCGGTCATCATTTTGCCTAGACCTTTTGAACCTGCTGTAATTAATACATGTCGCACTTTTTTCACCTCATATTGCTACATTTACATATCTTTCATTTTAACACGAAGAATACATGTAAAGGCAATAATCGTCCTATGCGCATTGCGTTTCATTTGATTCAACTAATGATATAATGAATATAGAGTTGAAAATTCGTTGGAGGTGTTCATATGGCAATGAAATATCATAAAATCCTAGTAGCTGTCGACGGATCCAAAACATCTGAATTAGCTTTCAAAAAAGCAGTTGAGATTGCTAAAAGGAATGATGCCAAGTTACTTATTACACACGTGATTGATACGCGCGCTTATTCTTCTATTGAGGCTTATGATCAAGGGATTTCGCAACGAATTGAGAATGATGGATTACAGTTAGTCAATAACTATAAAGAACGAGCCGAGAAAGCAGATTGTCAAGATGTCATAACCATTCTTGAAACCGGCTCACCAAAAGTTAAAATACCAAAAGAGATTGCACCTAAGAATGATGTTGATTTGATTATTTGCGGGGCGACAGGGTTAAACACTGTAGAGCGCTTCTTCATTGGCAGCGTGTCTGAGCATATTACACGCTTCGCAACAACGGATGTTCTTGTGGTTCGCTCCTCTGTGGAAAACGAAGAGTAAAGAAAATGGCCTCATTTGAGATTAACTTCTCAATGAGGCCATTTTTAGTAAAAAGAACTACTCTTTATAATCTTGTATCAAACGATATTGATAAAAACGTTTTGCAAAATCCGTCAATTGTTTAGCCAGCTTATAATTGTAAGCTGCCCCTATTCCTACACTGACAAGCGGGATACCTTGAAATAACTTTTTTCGGAAACCAACAATGAACAATGTTTTAAACAGTTGGCGAATCGGTTGGTTCAGCCAACTTTCATCCGTCAATAACTCTTTGTTTTTCATCACGGACTCCAATTCTTTCACTTGCTCCTTTAAATCTTCCCATGCAGCACCTTGCAAACGCTTTGGTAAGGATCCAGCATGAAAGACTTTCAATGCGATTAACATTTCAATCGGATTGTTCAAGTTATAGCCAAATGACGAACCAATGAGTTGGATACTTCGCAAATTAAGCGCGACAATTAACGGCAAATCGGCAGCCAATAATAGAAAACCACCCGCACCAGTAATTCCACCCTGCGCAAAACTGTATACCCGATTTTTCGCAACTTGTTGATCAGCTAAATACGTCAGCTTTTCAATCGATAACTCTTGTAAATCTTCAATTCGCTCGATATTTTCATCATAAGTGCGTGCGATCTGCAAAATTCGCTGTGTCGCTTCCGTCTGGCTGTTCGTATTTTGCAGAAAAGTATACGTGTATAAAAACCATTGATCAATGGATTCGAAGAAGTTTTTCTTTAGTGGACCTGGAAGCTTTGAAAAATATTGCATCATCCATTCATCATACAATTTCTCAAAATCATTGAGTTCGTAGTTGGACATTTCATTTTCCCACCGCTCAATTTCACGTAAAACTCGTTCTTCTCCCATTGAATCACTCCCGATTTTGAACTTAATTCATACTACCGATCATTTGCAAACCATTCATTAATTTGATCAATCGTTCGGTTCATACCTTGTGCATCTTTAAAAGACGGAAGCTGTGCTAGCATGACTTTTCTCGGTTTCTTCGCTTCATTCCCTTTCTTTTGCAAGATCAAGATACTCTTTCCTTGCTTTTCTTCTTTGAATAAAGAAGTCGGCAATTCCAATACGCCATTGATATAAGCTTCTTCGGCGAGAAATTGATTTAACTTCTTATCTTTATCCATTTCAAACAAGAAGTTTGGAACTAAGAAGAATAAATAGCCGCCAGGTTTCGTATAGGTTAAACTTTGTTCAATAAATAAGTGATGCGCGAAAGAATGGCCTTCTTCAGCTTTCAGTTGGAATCTTTGCGCATTGTCGTCATCTGGGTAATAACCAACCGGCAAATCGGACAAGACAACATCGACTGGCTCCAAAAGAATTGGCTTCAAGCTGTCTTGGTGAAAATATTCAATCTCTCTTTCCTGTAAGTTCGTATGGTTATATGCTAATCGCATCAATGTTGGATCAACTTCACTGCCAAAAGCTTCTACTTGCTTATTCGTCAGTTGATTTAATACAGCTAAAAGAAAGTTAGCCGTTCCAACTGCCGGGTCAAACATTCGGAATTTTGATTTCCCTTCCATAAATTTTTCAATCAAATAACCGATCAATATTCCGATGGTGTCCGGTGTTACATAGTGATGTTGTTGCGTCGCGCCTTTCATCCCTTTCAAGATCGCGATTTGCATTGCTTTACGTCTTTCTTCCATGGAAAAATCATGCAAGTCGATACTTTCCAATTGATTTACTAAACTTTTTTCGTATGTAGACTTCATGTTTTCAGGTAATTCAGGGTCAAATAAAAGCCCACTGGAAGCAATCAACGCTTCTAAATATGGGACGGACTCTTCACTCTCAATAATTTTTGTCGTTTGATCAATCCAATCGAATAGACGTTCCATTTTCTCCATTTGCTCCGCCATGTTCATTCCTCCGCTTCAAACAATCTCTGTTTATTTTAGCAGAGAAACAAGGTCTTTTCCTAATCATAAGCAGTATCGTTTTCAATCCAGGAGGTATTTCATTTATTTCTAACGCTTCTTTTCAAACAAAAGAGACTAGGCCAACAACAATTAAAGTTCATTGTCGGTCTAGTCTCGTGTATTGTATAAATACTATCTGTTTTTAAGATTGTTCCGGAGCTGAAGGCGGAGGTCCTTGTTGCGAATTCGATTGATGATTGTGCTGCTGTTGTCCACCTTGATTATTGATTAGACTTTTTACGTAATCGGCCGCCTTTGGTGCTAATTCAAGAAGTTTTTCCATCAAGTGGGTTTGGTCGTTCATATGAACCATTTGAATATCATCTGGCCGAACAATCAAAAATGCAATCGGTGTAATCGATACACCTCCACCCGCTCCGCCGCCGAACGGCAACGACTGAGAGGATGATTCAGAGTCACCTGAACTCGATGAATCGGCAAATTCACTTCCACCAGAAGCAAAGCCAAATCCAACTTTTGAAACAGGCAAAATGACCGCTGTCTTGTCTGGCGTTTCAATCGGATCGCCAATAATGGTATCCACATCGACCATATCTTTAATGCTATCTAGTGCCGTTGCCATCAAATCTTGAATCGGATGTTCCTCACTCATAATTGTCCACCTCATTAACTATCGATTTCAATTTTCTCAAGTTACCTATAATGTGACCGAATGGAGCGAAGAATATGCAAGAGAAGTTCGTTTCAAATTCGGTTTGATGAAAATTGGGTTCAATCGCAATCTCAGGTATCGTCGTCGATTTCACATATTTTTTTATACCATGAAAACATGCGTGCTTAATGGAATAACCAACGCCATAAAGAATAGCTGTTTCATTCGCTTTACTCAAACCGAATACCGTTTTCCATTTAAATTCCTTCATTTTCAAAGAGGAGGCTAAATCCATCAATTGCTCGTATGTTTGCCGATAGAAAGTCTGTTTCTTTCGTTTATGATTTTCGTTCATCATCACCGTCAATTGGTCCAGGAACTGCTCGCCTTGAGGGAGAATAAGGGATTTTTCATAATTCGTGAACAACCCCGTGATGCGTATGGTAGCTACTTTCTCACTCTTTGAGTAAACAAGGAACAAGGCAATTTCAACCGGTTTATGTAATAACCATAAGATGATGATCAAGATTACTAAAGTAAAAATCCCTAATCCAATCCATATACCCATCGTTTTAAGCCTCCTCAAATACTTAGGTTAATCCATTCCAAGGAAAACTATGCCAACTAGAGCAATATCGATTTTTTTACTCACATATAAAGTGACCTAGGTCATTTGATATTCAATAAAAAAGCTGTTCCACAGCTTCAAAAAATGAAACCGGGAACAGCTTTTATTCAATCCACTATTCTATTTTATTTCATTTGTTGTTGGGCTTGTTGTACAAGACGTTTTGTGATTTCGCCTCCAACAGAACCATTTGAACGAGATGTTGAATCTGGACCTAGCTGAACACCAAACTCTTGTGCAATTTCAACTTTCATTTGGTCTAGAGCTGCTTCAACTCCAGGTACAACTAAATTGTTTGAGTTTTGGTTTGCCATTCCTATCACCTCCTCGTTACCTATTGTGGTTCATAGGAGGAAATCAATACTGTGTAAATCATGGAAACTAAGGTACAGATTAGTTATCGTTGATTACCGTGCTTAAAACAAGTCATTATAAACATCTTCTTTAGAAGAGCGAGAGCCTTCAAACACTACTGTTTCCATGCCATCGACAGCTCGTTGTAATTCTTCAGTAAAGTCGACTTTTGATTCAAATGCATTTACTTTATCACGTCTTGGTTTCGTTTTTGGTTGTTTCGGCACAAAAATCGTACAGCAGTCTTCATACGGACGGATCGAAATCTCATACGTATCGATTTCTTTAGAAATATCGATGATATCTAATTTATCCATAGAGATCAGCGGTCTCAAAACAGGATAATTCGTTACTTCATTAATGGTATGCATGCTCTCCATCGTCTGACTGGCAACTTGGCCGAGGCTTTCACCGGTGATCATCGATAAAATCTCTCGTTTTTCCGCGACCATTTCACTGATTCGGAGCATCATCCGTCGCATGATCGTCATCCCATAATTTTCGGGCATTTCTTTATGAATTTTTTGCTGAACTTCTGTAAAAGGAATGACGTGAAGCGTAATTTTCCCGCCAAAACGCGTTAACTTTTCAGCTAAATCTTCAACCTTTTGACGCGCACGGTCACTTGTGAAAGGCGGCGAATGAAAATGAATGGCTTCTAGCTCGACACCACGTTTCATAGCTAGATAACCAGCAACAGGACTATCGATTCCACCTGACATTAACAATAAGCTCTTACCGGCTGAACCGACGGGCATTCCGCCTTTACCAAATGTTTTTGACGATGTAATATACGTTGCTTCTTTTCTAATTTCAACACGTATTTCAACATCTGGATGATGGACATTGACCATCCACTTGTCTGTATTACTAAGAAGATGACCGCCAAGAATTTGATTCATCTCTTGCGATGAGATTGGAAAGCTTTTATTTGGGCGCTTTGTTGCCACTTTAAATGTTTGACCCGTCTCTTTTTCAAGCGCAGCCAAGGCTCCTTCTTTAATTGCTTCTTTTTCATTTTCGACTTTTAAAGCTAAACTGAAAGAGTGAATCCCGAAAACTTGCTTACATACTTCGCTGACACCTTCAGCAGACTCACCGTTCAATAAAATGTACATATGATCTCTTTTGGCCTGTATTTTCGTTTTCGGAAAGTCAACTAAAGCTTTACGCATATTATTTTCCAATAGTTGTATAAAGTGCCTTTTGTTTTTTCCTTTTAGCGCTAATTCTCCATACCGTATTAATAAATGATTATATTCCATAAAATTACCCCATTAATTCTTCGATATTTTTTATTTTTTCATATAAAACAGTTAGAAACGTATCAATATCTTCTTTCGACTGGTTCATATGCATGCTGACACGAATAGCAGCGGCTGTGTCATTCGTGTCAAAACCACAGGCTAGCAACACATGGCTTGGTTCGTTTTGTTTTGAAGAACAGGCCGACTTTGTCGAAACCATAATACCTTCTTCACCCAACGCATGGATCAGTACCTCTGGTTTGAACTTTAATACAGAAAAGTTAAGGATATTGGCAATCGCATCGTCAGGTGAGTTAATTTGAATGTTTGGAATCTCTTTCAACCGATCACGTAATGTTCGGTTCAATGATGCCACCGATGGATAATTCCTCTGTTGCTCTAACGCCAAGCGCATCGCTTTTGCCAAAGATACGGCGCCTGCTGGATTTTCAGTTCCTGGACGAAAAGTGTCTTGCTGACCACCCCCATAAAATAGTGGCTTTACCATTAGACCTCTCCGTTTCAATAAAAGACCAGTCCCTTTTAATCCATGGATTTTATGTCCAGAAATCGTCATTAGATCAATGCCTTCATGCGAATATGGAAGCGAAACCTTTCCGAACCCTTGTACGTGATCGACATGAAAATGAGCGGCTGGCCATTCTTTTAGAACGTCTGCGACTTGTTCGATTGGCTGGATACTGCCGATTTCATTATTAACATGCATCAATGTAACTAAAATGGTTTCTTCCCGCATTGCGTTTTTTAGGTCATCAATCGAGATCTTGCCCGTCTCATTTACTGGCAAATAGGTGACTTGGAACCCTTCTCGTTCTAACTGCTGGCATGTTCCCAAAACGGATGGGTGCTCGATGGCAGACGTAATGATATGGTTCCCTCGTTTTTGATGCGCATAAGCTATTCCTTGGATCGCCATATTATTACTTTCCGTACCACCAGATGTAAAAAAGACTTCTTTTTCATGAATCCCTAGTAATGAAGCGATTTGTTTTCGTGATTCACTTACCAATTTTTCAACTTCTCCACCAGCGATGTGTATCGAAGAAGGATTAGCAAAAAAGTCAGTCGCCACTTTTGTATAGGATCGAACGACAGATTCGTCCGGTTTTGTCGTTGCACTATTATCTAAATAGATCATCTTCAGTACTCCTTTAAATGTCTGCGTACTTTCCACCTTAGTATATTATCAAAAACTCGTCGATTGACAAGACTGAGTAGAAGGAAATCACTAAAATGAATGCAGACCTTGCATTCGATTCAATGTTAGAAAGTCATTCTCAAAAAAAGAAGCGTTCCTTATGAAGAAGGAACGGCTTCTTGTTCAATCTCTAACCAATTCAACAACTCATCAATCGGGATACCATCTTTGAATCGTTGTTTTTTACTGTATCGATCAATTGTTTTTTCCTTTGCTGATTGGTCTTGAACTGGAGCAGTAACAACTGACTCACTCTCAATAAAGACTACATATTCTTTTCCCACCATATTCGATTCAGCTATTTCATCATGGGATGAACCGAGGAGAATTTCATCGTCCGTATTCAAGAAAACGAACAATACAACCGTCCATGTCATTAAACAGGCAACCAAGCTCATGATCACATATCGCATTCCCATTAAACTCGCTCCTACTTAGGAAACTGAAGTCTCTTCTGACCCAATAAACTCTTCGATTCGTTTTAACGCACCAGGTTCAATCTCTTCCAAGGAGTTCGCAGCTTTTTCTAATGCTCGCTCGTATTCAAAATCGAGAAAGTTCGCTTCAGCTTCTGCGATATTTGCAGCTAAAATCGGATATTGGCTACGGTACCGGTTCGCATATTGAATCACACGTTCAGCAAGTGTTGCTTGTTCAATGAGTAAATCCGTTTGTTCGACGGCTTTCTTGACACATTTTTCTGCTTCATTCAACAACTCAGTAGCTTTGTCCATATCAAGTGGTTGCTCTTCGATGTTCGCATGCCCTTTCTCGATCAGCTCCCTCGCTTGATTAACGAGTTCGACCAAGTAATTTGGCACACCAGGCAAATTGTGTTTATGCAACTTTTGTTTAACTACAAGGATTTCGTGTTTCAATGCTGCAATTTGATCTCTTGCCTCAAGTTCATCTTTCCTCAAGTTATGCAGATAATGATCAAATGCTTCTTGCGGTTCTTGCCATTCTTTATACTGATTGAACCATTGTTCGATTGCCGTGCGAATTGTCGAAAATGGCTTGTTGTCATCTTCTAGCATCTGTTTAATTTCAATGGTTGCTCGATCTAACTCATCAATTAATTGCCCAAGTTCCTTTTGCTTTTCTTGCTTTTCACTATTGAGATGATAATTTTCTTGCACTGCCGCAACACTTTCTTTCGTTTTCTCAAAAGTCTCTTTGGCTTGCTGCAATTTTTCATCCATTTCTGGAACATGTTCCACAACATATTTCTTATCCAAGGCTTCTTTTTCTAAATCATCATAAATTTCTTTCATTCTGGATTCGACTTCGGTAATTTTCTCACTAACTCCATCGTCATTGCCTTGGTTTAATTGCTCAATCAAAGCCAACAACGTTTCATGCAATAGATTGACTTCTTTATCGACACCTAGATGTTGGATTCGGAAGCCTTCATCTCTCATTTCACGTAAGCCATTTTGCAAATGGTCCAATTCTTCAGGAAGGGACTGCTTACACGCTCTGTACAATTCCGGGAATTCGTTTGATTTCCGTTCAATTTCATTTAAACGTGCTTGTAAATCATGAATCAACGATTGAGCTTCCGTATAATTGCCTTCGTCACTCAATTCTTCAAATCGAGCCAATTCAGCTTCTATTTCATCTAATTCAACTTCAAAAACGACCTCTGCTTTACCGAGCTGATAGCCGTTTTCTAAAACTTTTTTTCGAACTTCTTTGATTCGTGGATTCACTTTTTTCGCTTCTTCTCTACTGTTTTGTTCTGAATGAAGCAACCGTTCCACTTCTGCAAAAATTTCATCAATTGTATGTTCAACTTGGTTTAATTTTTCTTCAGCAGATTGTAATACGAGGAAAGCTTTTCGGAATCGATACTTCTCAGCTGCTTCCTCTGATGCGAGTAATTGGTCTTCTAACGATCCGAATGTTTGATGATTGATTTCATCCCATTCTTCCCGCCAGGATTCAAACAGCTCCTCTGTTTCACCAGATAGATTGAGATGCCTGATTTTACCCAATTCTTCCGCTACTCGACGATTCATCAAATAGACTTTCTTTTCTTCCAATGCATCTACGCGTTGGTATACTTTACGTCTCATAAAAACACCAACCAAAATTAATGCAACTATGATGATTAAAATTGTTAAAATCAGTTCCATCAGAAGCCCTCCAACCTCACGACTCGTGAATCCTATCTCTATTCCTATATAATAGCATGTTTAGACATTAAATGGCTAAAAATTTAAGCATTTTATATAAAATTCTATCCGTTTATCGGGTTTTGTGACGAATGCTCGGATAATGGCAACCATTTCTTAAATGTAT
>NZ_VMHF01000002.1:240920-288776 GCF_007559355.1 Allobacillus sp. SKP2-8
CAATATAAGCTCGGATAAATGATTGACCACTCTGATCCCACGTATAGCCTTTTTGCCAATCATTGGCATACATGAACGGAGCATTTAATAAGCTTTTTAATTGAATATGTAAGGCGTCCTTTGAGGCCCCTTTCAATTCTAATACATTTGCTACCGTATTCACCATTTCATTCATTAAATATCGCTCTTTCGCCACATAAGTAGAAAACATTTCCCTGATAAAAATATTATCTAATGACAATTCACGTTGAATAAAACATGTGAATTGAAAGTTCTCATACTTGTATTGTATAATTTCTTCAATTACATTCAATATACGTTCTGCTGGCTGGTCATCTTGGCGATCTTCAAGTAAATTTTCGACTAATTCCAAGTACCGTTCATAATAATCGACAGTCATCGTTTCGAGTAATCCTTGTTTATTTTTAAAATAATAACTGATTAAAGAAACATTGACGTCCGCTTTCGCTGTGATCGCCCGAATGGATGTCCCTTTAAAGCCATTATAATAGAATAATTCTGCAGCAGATTCCATTATTTTATCTTTGGAACTTTTTTCTGACATGAAATCACCTCATATTAGTATACCATTCGATAGAATGATTGAAAAACCTTCCCATACATTTCGGGAGATTACGACAAAAAGGAGAATTACATATGTTTGAAACAATTTCCTATAATGGAACAAAAGAAGAAAATTATCAATTATTGATTAAACAACTTGCAAGCTTATTGGAAGATGAAAAAGATGTCACCGCTAATTTGTCCAATGCAAGTGCCTTACTGAATCAATTTTTAAATGAGGTTAACTGGGTTGGATTCTATCTAATGAAAGATGGTGAACTAGTTCTTGGACCGTTTCAAGGACTTCCTGCCTGTGTTCGCATTGCAGATGGCAAAGGGGTTTGTGGAACAGCCTCTCAGACTAGAAAAACGCAATTGGTAGCTGATGTGAATCAGTTCCCAGGTCACATCGCTTGTGACGCCAAAAGCCAGTCTGAAATCGTCGTTCCTATAATTATAGATGGCAAAGTTTACGGCGTGTTGGATATCGATAGCCCAATTAAAAATCGTTTTGATAAGACAGATCAAAAATATCTCGAAGAATTCGTTGATACACTCATCCGTTTCATAGACTAAACTTTCTAGTGAATATCCTTGACGGTAGTAAGTATTACACTTATAATGGTCTTTGTGTAAAATAAAGAGCAGCCTATGTGTACCAGCTATGTTGTATTTTGTACCTCAACGATGAGGTGTATCCCGTAACTCTCTGCTGCTGGAGCGAAGATGCATGAAAGCAAAATGCGCATGGTGATTGAGGGACACACTGTTACTATTTTATGCAAATATAACATAAAAGGAGGAGAAGCTCGTGTCACGATTCACAGGCTCTCTCTGGAAAAAATCCAGACGTTACGGTATTTCTTTAACCGGAACTGGAAAGGAATTGGAAAGACGTCCTTACGCACCAGGCCAACATGGTCCAACACAGCGTAAAAAGCTTTCCGAATATGGTTTACAGCTTCAAGAAAAGCAAAAACTACGTTATATGTTCGGAATTACAGAACGTCAATTCCGCAACACGTTCGTTATTGCAGGTAACATGAAAGGTGTTCATGGTGAGAACTTCTTGATCTTGCTAGAATCTCGCTTGGATAACCTCGTTTACCGTGCTGGTTTTGCACGTACACGTCGTCAAGCGCGTCAGCTTGTAAACCACGGTCACATCACTGTAGATGGAAGTCGTCTTGACATTCCTTCCTACCGCGTAAGACCTGGCCAAGTTATTGGGTTGAAAGAAAAATCCCAAAATCTTGACATTATCGCTGAAGCAATCGAAGTGAATAACTACGTACCAGAGTATTTAACTGTCGATGCTGACAAAAAAGAAGCTACTTTCAACCGCTTCCCAGAGCGTGAAGAAATGCCTTCTGAAATCAACGAAGCGTTAATCGTTGAATTCTACTCTCGTTAATTAGCTTTCAAAATGTTGAACTAAAAAACTCTCGAACTTTTAATAAAGTCCGAGAGTTTTTTTATTAAGAATCACACACATTGTCTTCTAATAAATTGCAAAAAGTTACCCCAATGATATTGAATCCATCAACGTCATAGGGGTAACTTTTCCATTGTAATATGTAATGCCAAATCTTATAAAAATAAATACCAACCAATAAATCCAAAAACGATAATCAGAGGAATTAAAATGACATACATAACAGACAAACTGGAGAAACTTTTGTTTGAATTATAATCTTTCTTTCCTTGGTTACCGATCATAATCGTAATAATAAGTGCAATAATAGAAACAACCATCGTGAGGAATAGGTAAAAATACATTATTTGTCCTCCTTCAATTACCTTTGCTTACCTTTATGATAACATAAACAACTGTATATTGATGTGATCGTTTTCTCAATTTTGTGTCTATCTTAAAGAAAAAATCAGCAGCAAATGTTTCATTAGAAGAAGGGCATTTAAAGACAAATAAACTTTAGAACCTATTCACCTAAAAATTTAATCTGATTTATATGAAATTCTTTAATGAGCCTGGTCTGCCAAAATAGTATCCTTGACCATAATGAATTCCTAGTTGTTTGGCTACATGACAATCTTCCTCAGTTTCTATTCCTTCCAACACGATAAAAATATTCGCAGAAAAAGATTCCATGATCGACTGAATAAATAACTTCTTTTTCGAATCCGTTTTCAAATTCATCGCATAAAAACGGTCGATTTTTGCAATGTGTGTTTCGATCTCGATACTGTTGAAAATACTATTCCCTTTACCCAGATCATCTAAGGCTATTCGAAACCCGACTTGTTTTAGCTGTTGAATATTTTTATGGAGTCTGTAAATATTCGTTTTTTCTTTTTCGTTGATTTCTATCACAATGTTCTGAAAGTCCAATGCTACTTCTTCAATGATTTTAATAAACTCTTCGTAAAAATGTTGGTGGCAAAGCGTAGAAGGAAAAATGTTAATAAACAGAGTAAATGCGCTGGGCTCTTCCTGTAAACATTCCTTTTTAAACGTTTCACACGCCAAACGAATGGATAACATATCCAACTCATATAGCAAGCCCTCGTTTTTGGCTTTCTGAAAAAGCACCTCTGGATTCGGGATCTCTTCCGAACGGATGAGCGCTTCAAACCCAATGATTTCATCGTTCGACAAATTTATGATGGGTTGAAAAACATGAAATATATTAAGCTTTTTAATTGGAGAAATTTCGTTTATGTATGCCACTGAACAATTCCGTCCTTATGTATTAAATTCTATTGTATACGTTTAGTATAGCGAAATTTGTTACATTTTACTATGAAATTTTTCCGTTACAGTTTATATATCGGCAGAAACGGCCAAGTGTTTAACAAAGAATACTTAATTTTCACTTCAGGCTTCAGTGAAGATAGTTTTTAACGCTAATGAAATAAGCTCCGTCATTTTTTTGTAAAATAACGGAGCTTATTTTGAACTTGCCCTCTATTGAGAACTTGATGTATTCAAAGAAAGTTTATAAAGCTTCTTGAATGATTTTTCTATAATACAACACGGATAACAAACCAAACAGTGAATAAAGAATTGCATATACAATCATGACAATTAACATCGGAGTCCATACTTCTGTTCCAAAGAAAAACCACCCAGACTGAACAGCAAAGTAACTATGAAGCAATCCGACCAATAAAGGAATTCCAAAGTTGAAAAATTGCTTGAGCTGAATACCTTTTATTAAATCTTGTTGTGTAAACCCTAACTTTCTCAGAATCGTATAGCTCGGTTTCTCATTTTCACTTTCATCCATTTGCTTGAAATACAATATACAACCTGATGTCACTAAAAACGTGAGACCTAGAAATCCAACGATAAACATAATTAAGCCCATGTTCATCCTTTGATTTCGAGCCATGTTTTGTTGTGAATCATTTCCTGCCCATCGATCTATTTCTTCAGTTAGAAAAAGCTCATTTGCTTTCTCAATATCTTGCTCGCTAACATCGATGCCTCTGAAGGTCATAGCACCTCCATCTTGTGATCGTTGTTGTAATTCGGGGTCCATATCCGTTTTCAATTGTTGGTATTTCGCTTCATCGACAATACCGATCGGCATTCCGCCCCCATTTGTAAAGTAGTTCGAGACATAGTACTCACGATTCAATCCTATAAATTTCATCGAGAATTGTTCGCTCTCTGTCTTAATTGTTGCTTCTCCCGATTTTTTAAATGACATGAATCGTTGAAGAAAGTCTGAATAACCGGATAGAAAGAAGTGATTTTCATCCACATCAATTTCCTCGATCGATTCATCACTGATAATCGGTAATTGTAGTTCACTTGGATTCATCGTCACTGAAGAGTCCTCATCATAGTTAAAATCCATAATATTTGTTGCATCTAACTCGACATTGAATACTTCGATTTGATTTACCTGATAATCGATACCGTTCTCTTCTAATATTGACGTAAATTGTTTATAACTTTCCTCATTTACTAAAGAGAAATCATTAATGACAAAATTCTCTGCTTGCTTCTCAGCTGAATAGTAAGAGATATAACTTAAACTTAGTAACCCGATTGCTAGGGCAGACACTGTCGTAATGATTGTCAGCAATAAAGCATTTGACTTCATTCGAAACATAATCGACGATGTTGATAGGACTTGATTAATTGATAAATAACCTTTATGGCTTTTCCGAATCAATTGCAAAACAAAAGTGACGGAACCTTTATAAAATAGGTATGTCCCTACTATAACTGCTCCTAAAATAAATGCCATCGCATAGAACAGTTCATTGGTTGTACTGAAGTCTCCACTAAATAGCTGTTGGGAAACAACATAACCAGAAATGATTAAACCAATACCTAACAGACCGAGTAATACTTGAAAAATCGATAGCCTCTTCACCTTGATCTCCGTTGACTGCTGAATCGTAAATAAGGATAGTATACTTTCTCTTTTAATAAACAAATAATTGACGAACATAATGAGTAAGTAAATGATACCAAAGACGATCAGTGTCTGTTTAAGTGCTTCCGTAGAGAAATGCATCGTCGCAATATCGGTTACATCGGTTAATTTATACACAATCATAACCATTAACTTAGAAATTGAAAATCCAACACCAATTCCAATTGCTAATGACACAAGATAAAGAATTAAGTTTTCTATCGTCAACAGTCGAAAAACCTTACCCTTCGTCATCCCAATAAGTTGAAACAATGCAATTTCATTGCTGCGTCGCTTAATAAATAGGTTATTTGCGTAAACTAAAAACACACCAACAATTAAGATTAAAACAATCGTACCTGCTCGGACTGCTGCTTGCCCTTTGATCGTTCCAGTTGCTGGATCCATTGAAGCGTCGTATTGAAGCGTTACAAATGCAAAATAAATGGATACACTAAAAATTAAAGCAAATACGTACAAATAATAATTTCTTAGATTATTCTTCAAGTTTCGATAGATCAATTGATTAACGTTCATGTTGCACCCCGCCTAACACGCCTTGCGTTTTCACAATATCGTTGAAGAATAATTGTTGGTCTTCATCGCCCTTATTTAATTGTGAGTACACCTCTCCATCTTTCAACAAAACGACACGATCACTATAACTGGCAGCCACTGGATCATGCGTAACCATTAAGATGGTTGCTTTGTGTTTCTCATTCATTTCAACCATTTTGTTCAATAAATTAGAAGCGGCTTTCGAATCAAGTGCACCCGTCGGCTCATCTGCAAAAATGATACTCGGTTGATGAATAAATGCCCGTGCTGCAGATGTTCTCTGTTTTTGACCACCTGAAATTTCACTTGGATACTTATTCCGTTGTTCATAAATCCCCAATTCCTTTGCAGCCAAGTCGAATTTTTCGTTTGCTTGCTGCCGTGAAACCTTTTGGATTGATAAAGGAAGCAATATATTTTCTTTGACGGTTAACGTATCAAGTAAATTGTATTCCTGAAAAATAAAACCTAAATGATGCTTCCGAAACTCAGCAAGCTTTTTGGATTTCATGTTTGTAATTGTGTGTCCATCAATCGTTATTGTTCCGTGACTCACTTGATCGATTGATGATAGCACATTCAATAACGTCGTTTTTCCTGAACCCGAAGGTCCCATAATCGTCACGAATTCTCCTTGATCGATGGTAAAATCAATTCCTTTTAACACTTCCGTACGGTTGAACTTGTTACCAAAGCTTTTGTAAATCTTTTGAGCCTTCAATAAATGCATGGCTGATTCCCCTCTCGTTATTTCTGTCTTTATTGTATCGTGACAATCATATAGACTCCTTTGTTTTAACGAACAAATAGAAAAAGCATATGACATTTTTGTCACATGCTTTTCAGGTTGATCACGTGAACCGTTATCATTAGTAAGATGTCCATAACTCGGCGATTTCATTTCTCTTCGGAAAGATTAACATAAACGACGTTCCGACCGTATGTTGTGACTCAACCTTAATTTGAATATGCAGAGATTCGGCGGCTTGTTTCGCTAAATACAGACCCATACCAGTTGCCCCGTGATCTTTCTGCACCGTCGAAGTGAATCCTTTTTCAAATATTCTCGGTATGTCTTTTGACAAAATCCCTTGGCCTTCATCTCGTATTGAAAGAATAACTTGGCCATTCTGTTGTTCGCTTTGTATATATATATCAGATTTTTCACTATACTTCACTGCATTAGATAGCAATTGTCTGACGATAAAGGAGAGCCATTTGGTATCTGTCAGAACGACCTCTTCTCGTAAATCAATATCAAAACCAATATTCTTATACATACACCATGATTTCATCGTACGAATCTCTTCATGAATCAACGGTTCGAGTAAGACTTCTTCCACATACAAGTCGCTTTCAATCACAGCAATCCGCTTCCGATGGAGCTGCTGATCAAGCAACATATGGATGCGTAGCCACTCGAAGTCCAAGTCCGACTTTAAGGCAGGGTTCTCAATACGATCAATGATTAAACTCATTGCACTAAGCGGTGTTTTCACTTCATGAATCCATGAAAGCAGTTCGTCTTTTTCTTCTTCCAATTGAATCCGATTTTCTGTTTCCATCGATTTGAGTTTGTCAAATTGCTGATGAACCCGATGTGCGACCACTCTTTCAAATGGTCTAAAAGGTGTTGGTATTTCCGAGGTATCAAACTGGTTTGTTTGATTGTCCAATGCTTTGTAAAATTTTGTTTCACGTAGATAACGAATAATGAGAAAGATGACAAAGATGATTGAGGTCAGAAATACAAAGTATCTGACAGAATGGAGTGACCAATTTTCATCTAGGTAAGCCATAAACAGAAGGAGTAATTCAAAAAGCACAAATATACTTATCCAACTTTTCCGTTCGTTTAAGTAGTTCAACATCATTCTGTATTGCCTTCTTTCGCAATATATCCTTGTCCGACTTTCGTTTCAATATAATCGCCAAGATCAATTTCATGTAATTTTTTTCGTAAGCGATTTACATTAACAGTTAATGTATTATCACTTATAAATCGTTCGTCATTCCACAAACGATGAATCAATTCCTCTCTTGTAACGATATTATTTTTCTTTTCTAGCAGTCCTTTTAATATGAAAGCTTCGTTTTTTGTTAACTCAATGGACGTTTCATTTGTGGACACCAAGTTTTTCTCAAAATCGATGGTTGCACCTGCCCACGTTTTTAATTGAACTTGATCATTATTATAATTGTAAACTCTTCTAAGAATGGCTTGAATTTTGGCAATCAATACATCAAAGTGAAATGGTTTTTGAATATAATCATCCGCTCCAAGCTGCATGGACATGACCATATCGGTCGGATGATCACGTGATGATAAAAAGATAATGGGTACACTTGATGTTGACCGGATCATTCGGCACCAATGAAATCCATCAAACCTCGGTAATTGGATGTCGATGATAATTAAATCAGGTTGGATTGCGCTATATTCTTCCATCACTTTTGAAAAGTTCTCAATACCATATACTTCATAAGACCATTGTATAAGCCGTTCCTTTATTTCATGGAATAAGCTTTTATCATCTTCAATGACTAAGATTTTCATTCCGACACCTACATTTCTTAAAGAGTGACTATTGTTTAGTATATCGACTGCATTTTTGTTCGACAAGAGAATGCATGGACTATTTCAATAATATATTTTTATTATCATACAAGTTAAAACTCCTCACCACAACTTGGTAAGGAGTCATTTTAGCTTTCGTTTTAATTCATTTCTTGTTTCCGTAATTCCACTCGTCTAATTTTTCCAGAAGTCGTTTTAGGTAAGTCATCGATAAATTCAATTTCTCGCGGATACTTATATGGTGCTGTCAAATCCTTCACATGATCTTGAAGTTCTTTGATCAATTCATCTGAAGGTACATTGTCACCTTTCAATACGATAAATGCTTTGACAATATTCCCACGAACTTCATGTGGGCTGGCGACTACTGCACATTCTTGAACAGCTGGGTGCTTTACAAGAGCATCTTCAACTTCGAATGGTCCAATGGTATAACCAGAACTAATGATGATATCATCGCTTCTTCCTTCAAACCAATAATAACCTTCTTCGTCTTTTGATGCTTGGTCACCTGTCACGTAATAATTTCCACGTCTGGACGCCGCTGTGCGTTCAGGGTCTTTGTAATACTCACGGAAAAGAGCTGGCGTATCAAGTTTGACAGCGATATCCCCTACCTCTCCTGTTTTTACCGGTTGACCAAGGTCATCAATAATATCGACATCATTTCCTGGTGTCGGTTTACCCATAGCACCTGGCTTCACTTCCATATCTTTCATGAATCCTAACAGTAGTGTATTTTCAGTCTGGCCGTATCCATCACGTACGGTAATATCAAAATACTTTTTAAAGGTGTTGATGACTTCAACGTTCAATGGCTCTCCAGCAGACACAGCGCTGTGCAATGCAGACAGGTCATATTGGTCCAAGTTATCTTCTTTGGCCATCAAGCGATATTCTGTCGGTGTACAACATAGCACGTTGACTTTTTCATCCTGCAAAAGAGTTAAGTAAGTGCTTGGTTTAAATTTACCATTATAGACAAAACCAGTTGCACCTGAACCTAATACAGAGAGAAAAGGACTCCAAATCCATTTTTGCCAGCCTGGTCCGGCTGTAGCCCACACTTTGTCGCCTTCATTAATCGAAAGCCAATTTGGTGCTGCAGTTTTTAAGTGGGCATATCCCCATCCATGTGTATGAACAACCCCCTTTGGATTACCCGTTGTTCCGGATGTATAGGGTAAAAATGCAATATCGTCTCTTTCCGTATTCGCCATTCCCAGTTCGTCAGACTCCTCAGTCATTAACTCATCTAGAAACTTCCAACCCTCAACAGCTTGACCGACAGAGAACTTCACCAATTCATCGTATTCTTCCAATCCTTTATATTGGTCAACAAAAGGATAATAAGAAATGACTCCTCTCGCTTCACTATGACTCACACGGTATTGTAAATCTTTTGTTTTTAACATTTCCGAGCTCGGGATGACGATGACTCCTGTTTTCATGGCAGCAAGATAAACTTCATACGCTTTGATCAGGCGAGGAATCATAACTAGGACTTTGTCTCCTCGTCGAAGACCATTTTTCATAAAAGCGTTTCCAATTTTATTAACGTTTTTCATTAAATCATCATACGTACATTCTTCTCGATTACCTTCTTCATCCAACCAAACAATCGCTTTTTTGCCAGAACCATCAGCATATTTTTCCATTTCGTTTACAATGTTGTAAGTTGCAGGGGCAATTAAATCTGTTTTGTTCATCTAGTTCCAACTCCCTTTCTAATTATGTTGTATCATTATATCAAAATTTTAGAATATTTTAAATTGATTAATTAAAAAGAATGAAATTTATTTGTGTGATTATCAATACAGGCAAGTCTATCAATCGTTTGTTTAGTAATTAATTATACTCAATTCAAAAAACACCCCCATAGGAACGCTCTGTGCGTCGCTTGGGGGTGTTAATGAATTCAGTTACTGTAATCAAGGTTCAATCTTTCAAAAAGTTCTAGATAAAGATTAACTATGCTTTGTTGAATCCTTTTCCTTGAACAAAGTCTTTCATATTCATACGAACTTGCTTGCTCAGCATGTTCGTCATTTGATCGGACCAACGATCCTGTCTCTGACCACTTGTTCTCGTATCGTAGTAACTGGAGACGGTCTCGTCATATTCTTTCAATTGATTCGTATATACTTCAACGTCTTGATTATATTTCCCTTCATGATACACATGGTGTAAAGGTAAACGCGGTTTTGGATTCGACTGGTCTGCTGGATAACCAATCGTCATTCCGAATAACGGGATGACATGTGAAGGCAACTCCAAATATTCTGCGATCGATTCAATGTTATTTCGGATACCACCTAAATAACAGATTCCAAGTCCCATAGACTCAGCTGCAATAGCTGCATTTTGTGCGGCAAGCGTTGTGTCCGTAATGCCAACAATGAATTTTTCTGTACTTTCTAACGTGTCGGCAATCGATTCTCCTTTATTTTCAGCCATTAACTCATGGCGGTAAAAGTCAGCACAAAAAATGAGAACACGGCTGGCATGTTCCACATGTGTGTTTTTAGAAAGCTCAGCTATTTTTTTCTTTCCGTCATCGTCTTTAATACCGATGATCGAATAAGCTTGAACAAAACTACTCGTGGAAGCACTTTGTGCAGCTTGAATAATTGTTTCAACTTGTTCATCAGAGACGGGTTCACTCGTATATTTGCGAATCGAACGGTGATTTAAGAGTGTTTCAATCGTTGTATTCATTCATCATACCTCCATTTATTTTCAATCTATATGGTATATTAGTTCACAAATCGTTTGCAAGGGATTATACTAAAATATAAATCCTAGTAAACATATAGGAATTAAATTTTAGGAGGGTTACAAAATGTCTGAAGAAATGAATCAGCAACCTGAGATCCGCATACCACGTGTTGGTGAAAAAGCACCTGATTTTGAAGCCGTAACGACTCAAGGGATGAAAAGGTTAGAAGATTATAAAGGGAAGTATTTAGTATTATTTTCTCATCCAGCAGATTTTACACCTGTATGCACAACTGAATTTGTTGCTTTTCAAGCGATTTATCCACAACTTCGTGAATTGAACACAGAACTACTAGGGCTAAGTATTGACAGCAACCAATCACACTTAGCATGGGTCAACAACATCGAAGAAAATTTCAATATTAAAATTGAATTCCCAGTTATTGCTGACTTGAACAAAGACGTCGCATCTAAATACGGGATGTTAACACCGGAACATAATTCCACAGAGACGAATCGCGCTGTCTTTGTCATTGATGATAAAGGAGTTATTCGTGGAATTATCTACTACCCATTACAAACAGGAAGAAACATGGACGAAATCGTTCGTTTGATTAAAGCATTACAAACGACAGACGAACATAAAGTTTCTACTCCTGCAAACTGGGAGCCTGGCGATAAAGTCATCGTTCCACCACCTTCTACACAACAGGAACTCGAAGAACGTAAAAAGGATGATAGCTTAGAAGTGGTTGATTGGTATCTATCCAAAAAATCACTCGACTAATTTTTCGTCAATCGTTTTGTAGATTGACCTAGTAAATTCAATACGATATTAAAACTCCTCATTCGTGATGAATGAGGAGTTTTTGTTATTTATTCCATTTCAGCTAGTTGTTCTTCGATTTGGGTCATGACATCTGCAGCTTCCTGCCAATCTCCATTGGATAACGCATTCTGATACTGCTCAAATAAATCGGATACTTCATTCAATAATTCATTTGCTTCTTCCAGTGGAACACCTGCTTCACCTTCTTCGATTTCATCAGGTGCTGCATTGGATTCAATATAAGTCAGAATTCGATTCAGTGCTTTATCGAATGTCGATTCCATAACAATATAATCTTCATAAGCAATCACAACCTGCTTGACTTCCGGCAAGGATGTTTCATTACTTGATTCAATATAAATTGGCTCGACATACATCATGGTATCTTCAATTGGAATAGCCAATAAATTTCCGCGAATGACTTTTGATCCACCTTGAGACCATAAGTTCAATTCTTGAGAAATCGTACTATCCTGATTGATTCGGTTTTCAATCTGCTGTGGACCATAGACATTCCGTTGTTTCGGGAAGCGGTACACAATTTTCTCACCATAATGCTCGCCGTCATTACGAACACCAATCCATGCAATCATATTTTGTCGCTGTCGTGGTGTGTATGGCATCATCAATACAAATTCCTCTTGTTCTGCTTCCGGCAATTTCATTGTGACATAATAAGGATCCATTTCGATGTCTTGGTCGTAATATTTCTCTGTCGGGAACTGCCAGAAATCCTCTCGGTTATAAAAGACTTCCAAGTTCTCCATGTGATAGGTTCCATACATTTCTGCCTGAAT
Organism: Allobacillus sp. SKP2-8; assembly: GCF_007559355.1. Classification (NCBI taxonomy): domain Bacteria; kingdom Bacillati; phylum Bacillota; class Bacilli; order Caryophanales; family Bacillaceae; genus Allobacillus; species Allobacillus sp. SKP2-8. The sequence goes on from NZ_VMHF01000002.1 coordinate 253,356, forward strand.
GCTGAACAATCGCTCCGGATAACGGAAATGGTCTTGTAGATTTTCTGGAATGTCATCTGTAAATAAATCCGGGAACATATTCGCATACGTTTGAACAAGTGGGTCTTCTTCATCTACGATATAAAAATTCACTTCACCGGTATAAGCATCAATTTCGATTTTTACCGAGTTTTTAATATAGTTATTTTTATCATTATATTTCTCCGCATACGGATAATGGCTATCTGTTAAATAAGCATCGATAATCCAGGCGAGACTTCCATCATCACGTACATATATATACGGATCTTTCTCATATTCAAAGAACGGTGCAATACGTTCTACACGATCTTTAATATTACGTGTAACAAGAATTTGACTTTCATCTGTCACTTGATCGGATACTAACATTCGAAATGACATCTCATTCAATGAAAAAAGTAATCGATTAAGACCAGTGAACGGGATCCCTGTATCCGCTTCATAGCGATTGGATACGTTTGACTCGCCATCCGGATAGTCGAACTCATCAACTGCTGAATTCACAATAACCGTTGGGTAGTTTTGTTCCCCGAAATAAATTTGTGGCCGTTCCACATCGATTTCACCCGAGGTCGGTAAGTTTTTCACGAGATATTCCGGTTGCCCCTGTGCTGTCACTTCATTTACGTGACTCATCGCAACGCCGTAACCATGTGTGTAGCGTAAATTTTGGTTCACCCATGTTTGAGCTTGTTCAGGTAAGTCTTTCATACTTAGTTCACGAGCACCGATAAATACTTGTTCGTACTCACCATCTATCATATATCGGTCAATATCGATATCTTCAAATTCATAATACGTCCGGAAAGTTTGAATTTGATTATAAACATCATTCAATGGACGTGAGTCATTAATTCGTATATTGTTAATGGTCATTTCATTGCGCTCAATCATCTCTTCGTCTAAAGAAGCATTTCCTGGATGATCTTTCACTTCCATATCTTCCAACTCGTAAGCTTGCCGAGTCATCGCTAAATTTTCTTCTAGATATGGTGTCTCTTGTTGGAATTCATTAGGTGAGACGACAAATTGCTGAACGACAAAGGATGCCGCTTGACTTCCGAACAATACGAGTAAATAAAGACCAAATGGAATGATCAACCGCATGTAATTTTTACGGAACAACGTCACAACGGCCCAAATAGTAGCCAACACGGTTACTGCTGCCAATACATAAGCACTTGGGATATTAATGACGTCATCTGTATAGCTCACCCCATAAACAGCACTTTTTTGAAACGCGTTTACTTTGTTAGTAAATAACGCATCGTACATACCAAGGTAATGGGTTGCCGCTAATGACAAGCCAAAAATAGTGATATAAAAAGCTAACTGGACTTTAGCAATGCGGTGATGAAACGCTTGAAACATGAAATAACTAAATGCTGCGACACCCGCTAAAATCACAGAAAGGATCATCAAAACATTCAACACGAAATTCAACACTGGCAAGGTGAAAAAGTAAAATGAAAGATCATGCCCAAAATGAGGGTCTGCCTGGTTGAAGTTGACCTGATTGAACACCTTTAATACAGGTTCCCAACCTATCTTTTGGACAATAAAACTTCCAAGCAAGCCAATTAAAATGGAAATGATGATATTCGACCATGTAACCATTTTTTTCGGTCCAATTTGTTGGATAAACTTTGCCTTACCAATCGTATCGATAATAATTTTTTGCATCCCGGCAAGGGTTAAATAGGTGAAGATAAAAAACAGCAAGAATCCAGCCACGACTAAACTTATTTTCGTGATCAATGTCGTCGTATAAACTGATTCAAAACCTAATGACTCCATCCAAATATAATTCGTCAAGAAATTAAAAATGAATGGAATCGTTAGCAGTAGAAGAAAAATGAAGAAAAAGATCGTTCCCCATTTAAAAATTTTCTTCTTTTGCGTAGAGGTCATTTTATTTTGATTAAAAACAACCGTTTTCGATTTGTTATTTGGCCCATTCGAACCATTCGTCGTCCAATTCATTATGTATTCCCTCTCTTTTCTTCTGGATCTATTCCATTTTATCACACCTATACGTTCTCGACATGCATTGTAGCATAACAATATTAACAATCTATCCAGCATGGAATAGGAGACTGAGATAGAAAAAGAATGTTGAAGTAAAAAAATATAGGTGCGGCTGTTAACTGTTGATGTTTGGCCGCTCACTGCTGAAGATGGGCCACTAACTGATGAAGTCGGGCCGCTCACTGTTGAAGATAGGCCGCTCACTGCTGAAATCGTGCCGAAGACTGCTCAAGTCACGTTTTCCAAACAAGAATTAGCCTATCGCCAATAAATGGAGCGCCATCCAAACGGAAAACCCGAACAATTTATTTATATGTAAATTGTTCGGGTTTTAATTTTTTTATAAACTTTTTGTCCCAGTTTCCTTATTGGATTTACTGATGACGGATCAAGAAATACTTTTTCTTGCCGCGGCGAATGATGGTAAACATGCCATCCAATTTATCCTCGTCATTTACTTCATAAGCTGTATCTTGTTGACGTTCTCCATTGATATAAATAGCACCATTGGTAATATCCTCACGCGCTTGGCGTTTTGAAGAGGAAATTTTTGAGGCGACAAGTAAATCGACAAGACCAATTGAATTCTCATCTAGCTCATAGGAAGGAACATCTTTAAAGCTTTGCTCAATTTCTTTAGCATTCAAAGCTTTAATATCGCCTTCGAACAGCGCTTTAGAAATACGAATCGCTTGCTGTAAAGCTTCCTCGCTGTGAACGAGCTTTGTCATCTCTTCTGCCAGTCGTTGTTGCGCTTTCCGTTGCTCAGGACGCTCCTGCACTTCTTTTTCCAATTCGGCAATCTCTTCAAGTGAAAGGAACGTAAAGGATTTTAAAAACTTCACGACATCTCGGTCGTCTGCATTAATCCAGAATTGGTAAAATTCATATGGTGATGTTTTATCGGCATCCAACCATACGGCTCCACCGGCAGTTTTTCCAAATTTCGTCCCATCAGCTTTTGTAATCAATGGTACTGTCAGGCCGAAAGCTTTCGCCTCTTCCCCTTCTTCAGTTGTGCGGCGAATTAATTCCAATCCAGCCGTAATATTGCCCCATTGGTCACTACCGCCAATTTGAAGCGTGCAGTTTTCCAATTGATAGAGACGTTGGAAATCCAATGACTGTAAAATCATGTATGTGAATTCCGTATAAGAAATTCCTTGTCTAATTCGAGCTTCAACGGATTCTTTCGCAAGCATGTAGTTGACACTGAAATGTTTACCATAATCGCGAAGTAAATCGATGACAGACATTTTTGATAACCAATCGAAATTATTGACGGCTACTGCGCCTTTCTTCTCGTCATCAAAATCGATTAACTTTGATAATTGGCCTTTAATGTCCTCTGTCCATTGTTGCACGATTGAAGCATCGTTTAATTGTCGTTCTTCGTTTCGGCCACTTGGATCCCCAATCATACCAGTACCACCACCGACCAGTGCAATCGGACGGTGCCCTGCCATTTGGAATCTTTTTAGCATTAAAATCGGTAGTAAATGCCCGATATGCAGACTATCTGCAGTTGGATCGAATCCACAATATAAAGAAACCTGGTTCTCTTCCAAGTGTTTTTTCAAGCCATCTTCATCAGTGACCTGATTGATTAAGCCTCGTTGTTTCAACTCATCTAAAATATGCATACGGATCCTCCTAAGCTTTCTAAGCAATTTATTTTTTCCACAAAAAAATCCCACGTCCAATCATAGGGACGAGGGAATCGCGGTACCACCCTAGTTACAGCCGTAGCTGTCACTCATTTCAGATAACGGATTTACCGTCTCTAATTTTCATTAGAGAATGCTCCAAGTCGTAATTCGAAACATGAATCGGACTGGTTTGCACCGACCACCAGCTCTCTATTGCTCCTAAGACATGCTCTACTCTCACTCTTCAATACATGTATATATGCTTTTCTTTCATTTATTTAAGCATATCTGCATTTGTTTTTCAACTGGAAGTATAAAACGTTGTATTTTAAAGTCATTTAGAGTTGATTTTCTGCGTTAATCTCTAATATGTAGAGTCTATGAATCTATGCTATAATAAATTAGATTATTTAGGAGGTTTGACGATGGGTTCTAATGATTCAAAAAATAAATTCCTAAAATTTTTCCAAGATGGAAAGTTTCCTCGTTTTACTCGAATCGGTTTGGATGTCGGTTGGAATATCTTATTATTCTTTATCGTCATCGGACTTGTTGGCGGATTCGCGATCGGAGGCGTCGGATTAGGTTATTTCGCTTCGTTGGTCGATGATATGCCTGTTGAAGATGAAGAAGAAATGAAACAACTCGTTTTTGACTACGAGGAAACTTCTCATACGTACTTTGCGAATGATGTGTATATGGGTAAGCTTCGTAGTGATATTCATAGAGAAGAAACTACGTTAGATAAAGTGTCTCAACATGTAAAAGATGCAGTGATCGCAACAGAGGACGAATTATTTTATGAGCACAATGGATTCGTGCCTAAAGCGATTATGCGCGCGATGTTTCAAGAATTTACAAACGCAGATACTCAATCTGGTGGTAGTACGCTAACACAGCAAATTGTCAAGAACCAAATTCTTTCCAGTGAAGTTTCCTTTGACCGAAAAGCAAAAGAAATCTTGATTGCTTCTCGAATTGAAAAGTTCATCGAGAAAGATCAGATCTTGGAAGCTTATTTGAATATCGTGCCATTTGGACGAGACTCTTCTGGTAGAAACATTGCCGGAATCGAAGCTGCTGCTGATGGTTTGTTTGATGTAGCACCAAGTGAACTGAACTTGGCTCAAGCAGCATACATAGCAGGTATGCCGCAAAACCCGTATGCTTATACTCCCTTTCTCCAAGGCGGAGAAAAGAAAACAGAAAAAGCATTACAAGACGGTTTAGATCGTAAAAATATTGTTTTAAGCAGAATGCTAGAAGCGGGAAAAATAACAGAAGAACAATATAATGAAGCAAGAGACTTTGATGTCATTGCTAGTTTGACAGACAAAAAAGAATCACTTTTCTCAGATTACCCTTATTTGACAATTGAAATTGAAGGCCGTGCCATTGAAAAACTGGCATTGCAATTAGCCAAAAACGACGGGTATTCAAAAGAAGAGTTTTATTCAGCTGAGGAAAAAGAATCTCGAACAGAATATCGTGAACAAGCGGAACGTGATTTGAAACATAAAGGGTATAGAATCCATACAACAATCAATAAAGATATCTATGAAGCTTGGCAAGATGCTACCGAAAATTATGGGCACTTCTATCCGACGAAAACGGTCCAGGTTACTAATCCACAAACTGGCGAAGTCGAAACCCGTGAGATTCCGATTGAAACGGGTGCTTCAATGATTGAGAACAGTACAGGACGGATTATTTCGTTTGTTGGTGGACGTGGCTATGAAAATGACAATATCAACTATGCTTTTTATAATACGCGACCAAACGGGAGTACGATGAAGCCATTGCTCGGATATGGACCAGCGTTTGAACTTGGAGTCTTCCAACCAGGTTCTCCAGTTCCTGATATTGGATTTTCAATAACTCCTCCTGGCGGAAAATCTTGGTCACCATCCAACTATGCTGGTAGAGAACGTGGTATTGTGACCGCGAGAGAAGCATTGGCAAAATCCTATAACTTGCCTGCTACCCGTGTCATGCGTGGTTTGTTGGCTGTCGACAATAACCCTGCAAGATATTTAACGAAACTTGGGCTTACTGAACCAGCGGAAGAACAAAGTCAGAATCATATGCCAACAGTTCTCGGCTCTTTCTATACAACGGTTTCAGATGTTACGAGTGGATTTACTGCATTTTCAAATGGTGGAAAACGACCTGAGCCATTTATGATTGAAAAAATCATAGATCAAGATGGCAACCCTGTTTTTGAGCATGAGGTTAAAGAAACCGAAGTCTTTTCACCGCAGACAGCCTACCTAACCTTAGATGTCATGCGTGATGTTATTTCAAACGGTACGGCAACGTATGTGAACAGTCGTTTGAACAACACAAGTGTTGATTGGGCCGGGAAAACGGGTACGTCTCAAAACTTTGCCGACGCCTGGTTTGTCGGTACAAATCCAAATGTCACAATCGGTACATGGTTCGGGTACGGATTATATGATTTAGATGCAAGTGGAAAAGTTACGGGTAGAGAAAGTAATATTATGAGTTTGAATAGTTGTCCTGGTGGTTGTTCGCTTGGTTACAGCAGTCGTAATACGGGTTACTGGTCTGAATTGGTCAATGCAGCAGCTGAAGTCGATCCAGAACTTGTAACGCCAAGCAAACGACATGAAAGCCCAGGTGGAATCGTGCAGCGCAGCTACTGCTTGATTTCCGGCAAGCTTCCAAGTGATGCGTGTCAAGCGCTCGGCTTGGTTCAAACCGATCTCTTTAATATCGAACATGTTCCGACCGAAAAAGATGATAGTGTCGTAAAAGGGAACTATGTGAAAATTGGTGATAAGACGTATGAAGCTGCCGATTCGACTCCAGAAGAATTTACTGAACAAGGCTATTTCATAAAACCTGATTTCATTGAAGATATGGGACCAGCTTGGTTCCAGATTGATGACCTCAGTAAATTATTACCGAATAACGAAGCTTGGAATGATCTCGTCGTTCCTGAGTCTGATTCACCGAAAAACAGTAACCCTGGTACGCCAAGCGGTGTTTCCATGAGTGGTAGTACGTTGACTTGGAATGACAGTAGTAACGCCATTGGTTACCGGGTCTATATGGCTAATGAAAAAGGTGGAGACTTTAAACAAATTAAAGCAACGACAGATAATTCAATACGTGTTCCATCTAAAAATAAAGTCTATGCTGTTCGTGCAGTGAACTTCTACGGTAAAGAATCAAGTATGTCCAGCACAGTCATATACGGAAACGTAACTTCAGAAGAAGAGAAGAAGAAACAAGAAGAAGAGAAGAAAAAGAAAGAGGAACAAAAGAAGAAAGAAAAAGAACGTAAGAAAAAAGAAGAGGAAAAAGAAAAGAAAAAGAAAGAAGATGAAAAGAAAAAAGAGGAAGAGAAAAAGAAAGAAGATGAAGAAGCAAGCGGCGGAGATTCAAATGGAGACAGCGGCTCCGATGATAGCGGTGACTCCGGCGGAAGCGAAAATGGAAACGGTGGGAACGACAAGAAAGATGAGAAAAAAGACGACGGCAACTAACACTCTTTGATCTGACAACAACTTTCACTAGTCTCCATCAATTTAGTGGCAAGCAGCGACATCCGCCGCTTGCCTTTTTTGCTATATAATCAACTTTCTCTCTCCTTATCATCTCATTCTATTTTTCCAAAACATCTTCTGTTATAATGAAATTGGATTCGTTAAATTCATTAGGTGGTGTCGATTTGGAACACTCTAAAACATATTACAGTCAAACCATTCGTGAAAACAACAAAGAAATTATCATTGAGGGGCCTGTCGATTCAGAAAAGCTTAAAAATTATTATTTCGATGATGGATTGAAAGCGTTTAGGCCACCAAAAAAGCAATATGAAGCAATTCTATCGATTGCAGATTTTGAAGAAGGTCGCATTATTATTGCTCGTGACGAAGATAAAATTATCGGTTATGCGACTTTTTTGCACCCTGATCCAATGGAGCGTTGGGCAACTTACAAGATGGATAATTTATTGGAACTAGGAGCAATTGAAGTTTCCCATGAATACCGTGGAATGAAGGTTGGTTCAACCATTTTGGAAGTCGCTATGAGAGACGATTATATGGAAAATTATATAACAATCACGACAGAGTATCATTGGCATTGGGACATGAAAACAACTGGATTAAGTATTTGGCAATATCGTAACGTGATGGAGAAAATGATGGCTCATGGTGGGTTAAAACCGATGTCCACAGACGACCCAGAGATTGTTTCTCACCCTGCGAATTGTCTGCTCGTCCGGATTGGTGAAAATGTTGATGCTGAATCGATTAAGCTGTTTGACTCCATGCGTTTTATGGGTCGTGAAGATTTCTTTTTTTAATAAAGGGGCGTGAATGAGAATGATAGTCGAAGAAGTTATGAGTAGGGATGTGATTACACTCTCCCCTCAAGACAAAATTGAAAGCGCTTTAAAATTACTGAATGAGCACCGAATCAGACATATTCCAATAACAAATGATGAAGAACAAGTCGTCGGCATTGTTTCCGATCGTGACATCCGTGATGCAGCTCCTTCCATATTGGCCGCTGAACAAAATTTGGATATTTTGGAGAGTCCCATTCAATCCATTATGTCGAGTCCTGTTATTACCGCACATCCTCTTGATTTCATTGAAGATATTGCTTCACTATTCTATGATTACGAAATTGCGTGTGTGCCTGTTACGCATGCAAATAAACTCATTGGTGTCGTCACGGAGAAAGATATTCTCTACACACTAATTCAAGTAACTGGAATTCGCGAACAAAGTTCACAAATTGAAATTCGAGTTCCTAACAAAATAGGGACATTGCCAAAAATTGCTCAAATCATCAGTGAACGCAATACAAATATTTCATCTGTTTTCCTCTATCCATCCAAAGAAGATCGCAGTGAAAGAATAATTGTTTTACGAGTTCAAACGATGAATCCAATGCCTATCATCGATGAATTGAGAAAACAAGGCTATCATGTCATTTGGCCGAACCTACCGGGGATGAGCGAATGAACGAACATAAAGCAGCTTTTGTTTTCTCAGAAGCATTTTTAAGTTATAAATTCAGAGATGACCATCCGTTTAATCAAAAACGTGTCGTTCTTACGAGTGAATTACTAAAAGCGAGTGGGGCATTGGATGATGAGCAAGTAATAGCACCTCGAATGGCGACGGATGAAGAAATCAATCTGATTCACAAGTCTAGCTATATTGAGGCTGTACAAAAAGCAAGTGTCGGCATGTTGTCAGAGGAACAAGGTATGCAATATGGGATTGGTACGCAAGACACACCTATTTTTGAGCATATGCATGAAGCATCGGCTCAATTAGTCGGCGGAACATTGACGGCTGTTGATGCTGTTATGAATGGCGACTATACCCATGCCGTTAATATTGGTGGCGGATTACATCATGGGTTTAAAGGGAAAGCATCTGGCTTTTGTATATATAATGATGCGGCGATTGCCATCAAATATATACGAGAACATTATAACTTAAAAGTTCTCTACGTTGATACGGATGCCCATCATGGTGATGGCGTACAATGGGCGTTTTACGATGACCCGAATGTTTGCACATTTTCAATCCATGAAACGGGAAGATACTTGTTTCCAGGTACAGGGAACGTAAACGAGCGTGGGCACAATGATGGGTTTGGTTATTCCTTTAACTTACCAATTGATGCTTTCACCGAAGATGACTCGTTTTTGGAAGTATACTCAAAATCATTGGAAGAAGTCACGGAATACTTTCGTCCGGACATTATAATTAGTCAAAACGGAGCCGACGCACATGCATACGATCCATTAACCCATTTATGTTGTTCCATGAAGATCTTTGAAGAGATTCCTAAGCTCGTTCATCGCTTAGCACATAAGTATTGTAATGGAAAATGGATTGCTTTGGGTGGTGGTGGCTATGATATTTGGAGAGTCGTCCCACGCGCCTGGGCACAGTTATGGAACGTTGCGAATTTAGATGGCCAAACGTTGCAAGGTCCATTACCGGAAGAATGGCTTGAAAAATGGCAACCAAAGAGTCCGGTAAAATTACCAACACATTGGCAGGATCTCTCACGTGTGTATAAAGAGATTCCTCGTAAAAAAGAAATCACGGAAAAAAATCAATTGACATTAGGAAAATCGCTTGAAATCATTAGAAACGAGCAAAAATACATTTTTTGAAATGAGCTAGCAACATAGATTTATCTTATCTAGAATCTATATTTATAGGCTTATCTTTATCATTAATTTTTTGATTTTTCCTATACTTCTTACGATAAAAATAAAACCAGTGAGTGACTTTCCGTCATTCACTGGTTTTCTGCTCTCAAAATGGTGATTTCCACCCGTCGATTTAAGCGCATATTTTCTGAACTATTATTTTCAACGTATGGTTTGGTATCAGCATATCCTGAAGCTTGGAAACGTGCTGGGTTCAACTCCTGATCTTCCACAAAAAATCGAACCACACTACTCGCCCGTGCTCCACTCAATTCCCAGTTGGACGGGAAACGATATGTATTGATTGGTCGACTATCGGTATGCCCTTCAATTTTTACGTTATTTGGGATGTTCGATAACAAGACCCCTACCTTTTCTAAAAAAGGAAATCCTTCTTTAATCAATTCCGCTTCACCGGATTCAAACAACACACGCTCTTGCAAAACGAGTACAACTCCCTGGTCGGTTCGGCTCGCCGAAATAACCCCATTCAATTCTTCTTGATCCAAAAATTGTTCCACTTCTTCATGTAATTCATTTAAAGACTCTTCATCTGTGGAATCCATTTTTTCTTCGTTTTCCATTGCTTCCTCGTTCTCTTCAGGGATCATCGCCTGAAAATCGGATTCTTCAGGATCCAATTGATTTTCTTGATTCTCAGTCGGTTGGTCCATTTCAATTGCGGACGGCATGAAGTCGAAAATCACACGCTCTTGATACGACTCGGCGACGGCTTTGAACTTCACTGCATCGATTTGTGACATGGAAAATAATAAAATGAAAAAAACGAGAATTAATGTAATCATGTCCGAATATGTAACCATCCACATTGGCGCTTCGCGTTTTGGTGGTTTTCTACGTTTACGATTCATTAATCGTCTCCCCAATCATCTCTTCTTCCTCTTCTTTTTCGTTCAGTTTAAGCTCTTCAGTTGAGAGGAATGCACTCAATTTCTCTTCCAAGATTTTTGGGTTTTGACCAGATTGAACGCCAATGACACCTTCTACTATGATTTGTTTCATAAATACTTCTTGTTCCGTGCGTGAGTATAACTTTCCGGCAATCGGGATAAAGACAAGATTGGCCAATACCATTCCGTAGAATGTTGTCAGAAGGGCAATCGCCATACTCGGGCCAATCGTCTCTGGAGTTTCTAAGTTATTGAGCATTAACACAAGCCCAATCAATGTACCGATCATGCCCCAGGCAGGTGCATATTCTCCCGCCTTCTCTACGACATTCCGTCCTTTTTGATGTCTTTCTTCCATAGCCGCAATCTCTGCATTCATGATTTCATTGATGACTTCCGGTTCAATTCCATCAATTGCCAAGTAAACCCCTTTTTTAATAAATGGATCGTCTACATCATCCATCTCACTTTCCAGGGCAAGTAAACCTTCTCTTCTGGCCTTTTCTGAAAGTTGAATAAATAACTGAATCAATTCCCGAAGATTATAATTTTGACTATGGAAAGCTTCCTTCATTACTTTTCCAAACATTTTCATTTCTACGACAGAAAAGTTAATTAATAGGGCACCAATCAAGCCGCCGATCACGACGACGATGGAAGAAACTTGAATAAACGACGAAACGCCTCCAAATCCACTGTTAAAATAGATGCCTAATAAAATCATTGTTGCACCTAGACCAATACCTATTGGTGTCAGTAAATCTTTTCGCTTCATACTCTCACCCTACTTACATCCGATTTATCTATCTCTATTTACTATTATCGGCATCAATTTTATTTTGTTGAGTCTCTTTCGATGATTCGGTGAGGTAAAGTGACTTGCTTTTCGTCTACTTCTTCGCCTTGAAGCAACTTCGTTAGTAAACGCATCGATACAGCACCGATATCATACATCGGTTGCATCACGGTCGTTAATGTCGGACGTACCATCGTAGCAAGCCTTGTATTATCAAATCCTACCACAGCAACATCTTCCGGAACCTTCAATCCGTTATCTTGTAATCCATGAATGACACCAAGGGCCATCTCATCTGAAGAAACAAGGATTGTCTCTGGCCGCTTCTCCAACCCGAGGAAATAATTGCTTGCTTCAATACCTGAGTCATAGCTATCATCACTATTAAAAATAAGTTTCTCTAAATCGGCTTCATTTTTACCGGAATTTTTCATCGCATCGACAAAGGATTGTTTTCTAATTTCGTTTGATCGATTATTTAATGGGCTTGTAACAAATCCAATATCGCCTTCCCCTTTTTCTTCGATGAACTGAACTGCATCCTGAATTGCCTGGTAATAATCGATATTTACAGATGCAAGCTCTTCAGATTCGGCGATCGTAGCTGCCAAGATAACTGGAATATTTGCCTTCTTGAACGCTTCGATATGCTCATCGGTTATGGTTGTCCCCATAAAAATAATGCCATCCACTTGTTTTTCCAACATATTGTAGAATAAATCGATCTCTTTCGTTTTTTGTTGATCAGAACTACTCAAGATAATATGGTACTTATACATGGTTGCGATATCCTCAATACCACGTGCTAAGTCAGCAATGAAGAGATTGGCCACATCTGGAATGATGACACCGACTGAAGTTGTTTTTCTGCTGGCCAACCCACGTGCCACTGCGTTTGGGCGGAACCCTAACTCTTCTATAGCATGCAGTACTTTTTGCCGTGTAATTGGCTTTACATTTGTATTTCCATTGATGACCCGCGAAACGGTCGCCATCGATACGTTTGCTTTTTTTGCTACATCATAAATGGTTACGCTCATCTTAAAAACCTCATTTCATAACGTTTCATTTTACTGTAAGAATACTGTACTCCATCAATCGATTCAATAGATAACTTGTGAAAGTTTCTTGAGGGTTACAGGCTGTTTCTCATCAAATGTATGTTGCATAGATATACACATTCGAACAAAATTTTACTTCTGTAACTCATTCATGAATTGATGAAAAGTATCTAAGTCCATTTGTTGCTGTGCGTCTGATAAAGCAGTTGCTGGATCTGGATGGACCTCAGCCATCACGCCATCCGCCCCGATCGCAATAGCAGCTTTGGCGGCAGGCAATAATAAGTCTCTTCTGCCTGTCGAATGGGTGACATCAACGAAAACCGGTAAATGCGTCTCTTTCTTTAAGATAGGTACGGCTGTAATATCTAATGTGTTCCTTGTAGCTGTTTCATATGTTCGAATCCCTCGTTCACATAAAACGATTTGGTCATTTCCTTGAGAAATAATATACTCTGCAGCGTTCATAAATTCATTGATCGTCGCAGCCAACCCTCTTTTTAGAAAAATGGGCTTGTCTGACCGTCCTGCTTCTTTCAACAATTCGAAGTTTTGCATATTACGGGCACCGATTTGAATGACATCCAAATAGTCGGCTGCTTCCTCGATATGATTTGGGTTGACAATTTCGCTGACGACCTTCAATCCATATCGATCGCCGACTTTCTTCAAGATTTTTAATCCATCAAATCCGAGGCCTTGGAAATCATATGGTGAGGTGCGTGGTTTAAAGGCTCCACCACGTAAAATGGGAATATCTCTTTCTTTTAAAGCTTGCGCGACTTGATCGACCTGTTCTTCTGATTCAACAGAACAAGGACCTATGATGTATTGAAGATTTCCACCTCCAATTTCTACGTCCTCAACAGAGACAATCGTATCTTGAGGCTTTTGCTCTCTCGAAACAAGAAGTGTTTTTCGGTAATCATCTTCTTGTAATTCCTTAGCGGCTTTAAAAATCTCTTTAAATAAATGCTCAATAGTGGAACTTTCAAATGGACCTTCATGGTGATCGACGATATGATTGAGCATCTCCCTCTCACGTACCGGATCAAATACTTTAATTCCTTGTGCTTTTTTGATTTCACCAATTTTCTTGACGAGCTCGCCACGCTTGTTGATCCATTTTAAAACTTCTATATTCACTTCATCGAGTTGTTCTCTTAATTCTTCCAAATTCGGTTCCTGCATGGATAGCTGCCTCCAAATGTTATTTATTGTATAGTCGTTTTATGACACATTAATTTAAGTTAAGTATACAATTATATCGAAATTTGGTGCAATAGACTAGTCTTACAGCACAGAACACAGGAGAAATTCGACTAAATGTAAAATTATTCATTTTAGATATCGGCATTATTTTAAAACCCGAAACGGACTTTAACAAAGTCTTTCGAAACAGAAATTTAAATACTCAATGCGGACATGAAGAGTCATATATTGATCCGAAAACTCAAGTTTCTTTTGAAAAGCTACGAAATCTGCTAAAATAGGTATAAGAACGATTATGGAGGTTGTTTCATGGCGACACCTAGCATGGAAGATTATATCGAAACAATTTATCTACTGAAAGAACAAAAAGGCTATGCCAGAGTTTCAGATATCGCTGAACACTTAGACGTACTCCCTTCTTCCGTCACCAAAATGGTGAAAAAACTGGATGAAAGTAGTTATGTCGTCTATGAAAAATATAGAGGCCTGATTCTGACGGAAAAAGGAAGAGAGTTTGGTGAAAAACTATTATACCGTCATAAACTGTTAGAAGACTTTTTACATATTATCGGCGCGGATGAAGACTCCATTTATGAAGAAGTTGAAGGAATTGAGCATCACCTGAAATGGGATACGATCGTCCGGATTGGGGATTTAGTCGAGTATTTTAAAGCCGATCCTGAACGGTTAAATGATCTGAAGAAAATTAAAGAAAAAAATCAAAAACATTAAAATAAACCTGCTCTACTTCGATCAATAGGATGTGGTAGGCAGGTTTATTTTATGATTGATTTATTTTACAACCTCTTTCAACGTATCATATTTAATGTGCCAATGAGAGTTATGATAGTTGACTGCACCGTCTTTTACATAGAAAAACTGTGGCGACTCATGTTTAATTTCAAATTGATCGGCAACCTGATTGGATAAATCTCGGTTGTCCTGGATATGAATCATATATGCAGGAAGCGAACTATCGTCGAGAAATTTCTCGAATTCCTCTTTTGCTTCTGCACTGATTGGGCATGTCAAGCTGTGTTTAAACAGTAAAAATGAGTCATTTGACAATGCTTCATTTAATTCTGCTTCAGATGTTAAAACTTTGTAAGACATCTTTCGTATTCCTCCTTATGAACTATACTACTCACTCATTTTACCAAACGGAAGAACGGAACTCTTCATTTATGCTTGGTGTTTAACACTACCTACTAAAAAGGTGGGATTAAAAAACCACCCCAATAAAGGAGTGGTTGATCATCCATTTAGTTTTGTGAGTTTTTGAAATTCATATCCGCTTCTTGGCGTTCCATTTCATCTGCAGCTTCTTCGATCGCTTCAGCGACATCCTCAGCAATTTCTTGGCCTTGCTCTTTGTTTTCGCTACGTAAATATTCAACGCGTTCTTGAATATCATCTTTTTTCTGCTTAATTTTTTCACCTAAGTTTTTACTGGATTCTTGAGCGCGCTCGTACAGTTCATTCCCTTTATCATAAGCCGTGTTCTTCCATTCAGAAGCACGTTCACGAACTTGATCAGCTCCAGTGTTGATATCTTGTCTTAAATCTTTACCGGCTTTAGGAGCGTATAGAAGGGCAACGGACGCACCGATGATTCCTCCAATTAATGTTCCAATAACAAAATCTTTACCGTTCATTCCACCGTTGTTGTTTTGATTTTCGTTTGACATAAATAATTCCTCCTCGTTTTTTTCTACTTATTTTTTCCCTTTGTAACTTTTCCAAAGGTGAATGGCAGCTTCTCCCCATTTCATTGCCTGTGAAGCTTGAGGTGCCTGTTCACCAGCTTGTTGTTGAACTTCTTTAGATAGCTGTTGCAAAGAATGATTGAACTCATTCACTGTATGTCCGATTCCTTTAATGCCATCGAACAAAACAGTAGTCTTCGCTGTTTTTTCTGAAATATCATCTGCTAAATAATTCGTTTTCTGTAATAACAATGTTGTCTCTTCACTAATTCCTTGCATTTGTTTCTCGACACCTTCAAGCGTTGTCGATACATTGTCCAGCGTTTTCGATACGGACATGAGTGTTTTCGCTAAGAAAATGACTAATACTAAAAATGCTACTGCTGCAATTAATGCTGCAATATGTAGTAAGTTCACTACAAACACACCTTCCATTTTTATTCTATACTAACTATACCCATTAGTATAGCGAATCAAACGCAAGATTTACAAAGTTTTCACTTATTATGCTAAACTATAACTATTTCATATTCAAACATAACTAGGAGGAAAACACATGAAAGACCCACGAATCAGACAAATGGCAGAATTACTCATCAACTATTCAGTCAAACTTCAACCAGGTGAAAAATTATTAATCGAAAATACCGGGATCCAACAAGCACTCGTTTCGGCGATTGTTGATGAGGCGTACAAAGCAGGTGGACAACCCTTTGTTAATTTAAAAGACCCAAAAGTACACCGCTCGTTGTTGCGCGGTGCAACGAAAGAACAACTTGAAGCATGGGAAAAATATGAGTCGACGGTAATGGAAGAGATGGACGCCTATATTGCCATCCGTTCCGGAGATAATATTAATGAACTCTCAGATGTTCCCTCAGAAAAAAATAAATTATACGGTGAAACGGTCGGAAATGTACACCGAAACATTCGCGTTCCAAAAACAAAATGGTGTGTCCTTCGCTATCCAAATGAATCGATGGCACAACTTGCCGAAATGAGCACAGAAGCATTCGAAGACTTCTATTTCAATGTCTGCACGCTTGATTATAGCAAGATGAGCAAAGCGATGGATGCGTTAGTTGAAAAAATGAACAACACGGACGAGGTGCACATCACTGGACCTGGAACGGACTTGACGTTTTCCATTAAAGACATACCTAAAATAAAATGTGCCGGGGAGATGAACCTTCCTGATGGTGAAGTATACACAGCACCCATCAAAGATTCAGTGAATGGTACATTGACTTATAATACACCTTCACCGTATCAAGGATTTACATTCCAAAATGTTTCTTTGACATTTAAAGACGGGAAAATTATTGAAGCGACTGCCAATGATTCCGAGCGAATTAATGAGATTTTTAACACCGATGAAGGTGCCCGTTATATCGGCGAATTTGCGATCGGGATCAATCCATTTATCCAACATCCAATGGCAGATATTTTATTTGATGAAAAAATCGATGGAAGTTTCCACTTCACCCCGGGACAAGCTTACGATGATGCATATAACGGAAACGACTCAGCCATCCACTGGGATATGGTCAATATTCAGCGTGAAGACTATGGTGGCGGAGAAATGTATTTTGACGGTGAGCTCGTCAGAAAAAATGGTCGCTTTGTCATTCCAGAGTTAGAGGTATTAAATCCAGAAAACCTTAAATAAACATATTCATCCGAATAGATAAAAAAGCTGTTGCCTTCTGACTCAGTCAGTGGACAACAGCTTTTTTTAAGTTAGTTTTTTATACTTCTCTTCATATTTCTGAATATCACCTGCACCCATAAACAGAAGTACACTGTTTGGATGTTGTTTCAATTTTTCAATGTCTTCTTCTGAAACAATTGTCGAGTTTTCAATCCGCTCTTGGAGATCTTCTATTCGAAGCGCTCCATCCGATTCACGTGCCGAACCAAAAATATCACAGAGATAGACATGATCAGCCAGTGATAAAGATTCTGCAAACTCTTCTAAAAATTGCTTTGTTCGCGTGAATGTGTGTGGTTGAAATACAGCGACGACCTCTTTATCCCGGTATTTTTTTCGAGCCGAGTCAATGGTTGCTTTAATTTCTGTCGGATGGTGTGCATAATCATCAATTAGAATTTGGTTGAAATTCCACTGTGTCTCTGTAAATCTTCTTTTGACACCGCCAAATTCCTTCATGCTCTTAATTTCTTCAGCATTGAAATTCTCATAGTGACAAAGCGCAATGACACTGAGTGCATTCAATACAGCGTGTGTACCATACTGTGGCACAATAAAGGTTTCATAATAAGTATTTCTTACATAGACTTCAAACGAGGTGCCTTCATCCGTCTCTTGAACATTCTTCGCTTGAAAGTCGTTTTCTTCTGATAGTCCGTAATATACGACAGGCACATTTGCGTAAATTTGTTTTAGATAATCGTCATCACCACAGGCGATGATTCCTTGCTTCACATTCAACGCCATCGATTGAAAAGCATCGAAAACATCTTCAATATCTTTAAAATAATCTGGATGGTCAAAATCAATATTGGTCATAATTAAATAATCCGGCTCATATGCCAAGAAATGGCGCCGGTATTCACATGCTTCAAAAACAAAATATTGACTGTCTTCATCACCATATCCCGTTCCATCACCGATCAAATAGGATGTAGGAATATTTTTGCCAAGTGTATGCGCAAGTAAACCGGTTGTCGACGTTTTGCCATGAACACCTGTGACACCGATACTTGTATAGTTTGTAAGCCATTCTCCTAAAAAATCATGGTAACGATAGAACGGCAACTTTAACTCTTTTGCTTTCGCAATTTCTTCATGATCATCGCCAAATGCATTACCTGCAATAATGATTTGATTTTTTTCAATATTATCTTCTGAAAAAGGAAGGATCGTAATGTCCCTTTTTTCCAAAGCTTTTTGTGTAAAAATTTCTTGATCAATATCTGAACCTTGCACTTGTTTACCCGAGTCATGGAGGATTTGTGCGAGGGCACTCATACCTGTACCTTTAATCCCTATAAAATGGTATACCGACATTTAATCGAACCTCCGTTAAACTTCTGTTGTCATTATATGCTACTAACTCTCTTTTTGCTTTTTTCATTATAGCAGAAATTAAAACATTATCCACTAAAATATCCTTACAGTCATAACGTTTAATCTAATTCTTGGCGGGAAAAAATATAATATAGACAGAAAGAACCAGGAACAATTTACTCCTAAAAACGTTTATGTAGAGGAGGATTGATATGGAACACGGAAAAGCACTGGCAATTAAAGGCGTCATGACATTCGTGATCCTTTTATTGATTCTTGGACTCATGTTTGGCATGTCATTAGGTAATGTTTTACTCACTACGGTTGTACTCGGGATTATTTCCTATTTAGTTGGAGATCTATTCATTTTGCCAAAAACAAATAATACGGTTGCTACCCTTAGTGATATCGGTTTAGCGTTTCTCGTCATTTGGCTTTTCAGCATGACTATCAGTAGTATGGGTATCGGGACGCTAGCTGGCGGAGCAATTATCTCAGCCGTTGTTCTAGCCGTCGGTGAATACTTTTTCCACGATTATCTCCTCAGAAACTATATCGGTTTTAATCGTAAGTACACTTATTCACCAAATCACTAAAAAATCTCAGTTAAGCTTCTCCTAGCTGAGAATAGATGAAAATATGCTGACCCCATCAAGCAATAGGGTCAGCATTTTATTTATCCATTAACCGGATAATTCACTTTTTTCAATCGTGCATTCGGATGGTATTTTCGTCCTTGTTTTGCTTCATGTTTGCCATCTAACATGACATTATCACCTGTAAATCCAATATTAACTTTCAATAAGTTATTACCGACTCCATACATATCAACTGGAACTTCTGCTTCTTCAAATCGTTTAATTTTTTCTTTATTGAATCCACCACTCGCCATGATTTTCACATGATGGTATCCTTCATCATCCAACGCATTCCGTAAAGCAAAAATAAGTTCTTTATTTACGCCTCTTGGATCGAATGGACCCATTAAGTGCTGATTTCTAAAGAAATATTTATCGACCATGTTGCTTGAAGTATCCAGCCGGACACCCGCCAACTCATCACCGAAATGACGTGCAACTTTTAAGGCATCCGTAATGACGTCATTATTATAATCTACTAAGGCGACGAGATCGTCATCAGGGTAAGTTTCGCGATAAGCTTCACACGCACGAACCAAATCACCAGAAAACATTTGAATCAATGCGTGAGGCATTGTTCCCATACCTTCTTTGCCCCACCACTCGTTCATCGCGTGTGTTGCTTGGGCTGTAGATCCACCGATATACGCAGCATATCCATCACCAGGTTGCTGTGTGAAATGGTCATCACGATCTCCCATAAAGATGACGTCCTTTTTCTTGCCACTAGATTTCGCAGCACTGACAACCTCATATACGTTTGTTGCAACAGATGTTCTCCGGCCGAGCACCCCATCGATCAACCCTTCGAGATACCCAAAATCTTGGTATCTACCTTTGATTGTCAATACACTCTCATATGGTTCAATTTTATCGCCATCTTGCAAGGCGTGGATTTCTAAATCTTGCGGATTTTTAGCAAAGTTATGGATTAAAGCAATGGCTTCATCCGTCCCACAAAGAACAGCATGTTTCTTTTGGAAGTATTGCATGACTACTTCGCTACCGTTCATATACTTTTCAGCGATTTCTGTCGTTTTTAAGAAGTAAACAGCAGAAAACCAACCTTCTCCGATTCGTTCATCGAATTTAAATGTTTCATTGGTTAAGCGCGCAATTTTCCCTTGTTGCTTCAAACCGAATTCCTTCATCCGTATACTCCTTCTTTCCTTGATTGAGTCCATGAATACAATCATCATAACGATAAATAGCGTGCACTTCAACTTCGTTACTAAAGCTTAATGGAGATATTCGTGTATGACTTCCGTTTCTATAAAAATCGTTCCCTTATACTTTATTGGAAAAACGCCTCTCCGACAGTTCGCTCATCGTCCAAGACAAGAATACCTTTCTCTTGGCTGGCGTTTGGTAAATTTAATTCTTTTGCAGAACAAATCATGCCATGAGAATCTACACCACGCAGCTGTGAAGGTACGATTTTCATCCCATTTGGCATAATGGCTCCTGGTAAAGCGACAACTACCTTCTGTCCTGCATCAACATTCGGTGCGCCACAAACGATTTGTTGTTGTTGATCTCCAACATTTACTTGGCACACATTTAGTTTCGATGCATCCGGGTGATCACTCATTTCCTCAACTTTACCAACAATAAATTTCGGCGTGCGATCAACTTCATTTAAGTTATGGGTAAAACCTTCCGCTTCAATAACTTGTCCGATTTTTTCAATCAAATCGTCTGTTGGTAAAATCGGATGAGTTTCTGGAATGTCGATATGCGTTGATGCCTGAAAAATATTGTAACCAACGACTTCGCCTGAGTCTTTTTCTTTAATTTCCGTGACGTCACCTGATGAAACAGACGTGATTTCTGTATTTTTTTGATCTAATGTAACGATTAGGACGTCTCCAATTCCCTGTTGA
Organism: Allobacillus sp. SKP2-8; assembly: GCF_007559355.1. Lineage (NCBI taxonomy): Bacteria > Bacillati > Bacillota > Bacilli > Caryophanales > Bacillaceae > Allobacillus > Allobacillus sp. SKP2-8. The sequence goes on from NZ_VMHF01000002.1 coordinate 274,506, forward strand.
TTATAAATAATTTGCATGTTGTTCTACTCCTTATCTCGTTTTGGTTTCTTTTGCGCTAAAATAAAAATAGGCTCTAACTTCTTATCTTCGTATAAGAAAGGTAAAGACGTAATTGGGATTTGGCCCTCAGCAAAGAATTGCATCATCATTTGAGCTAAAATATCGTATCCCATCTCATTGTGAATGTCAGCAAAAAGTAAAACATCTTGGTGAGGGACGCCAATAGCCAGCTCACCGCTTGTATTCGCACGCATTTCTTCCAATAACGCTTCATTTAAAATACGGCTTGCGTCATATCCATCTTTAGAGGATAAGAAATAAAACGTGTTTCCGGCAACATCGTCTTGCTTCATTTCGGTCGATAACTTTCGCACGTTAAATGAAGCAATCTCTTTCACACGTTGTTCTTCCCAATTTTCTCGCTCAAGCATATTTTCATCGATTAATTTATAAGACTTCCCTAAATCAAGGGCATAATAAATTCTCGTCTCAGCCGTGTGATCCGTATAGATTAGCTTCTCTCCAGCTTTTGACTCTGTCGGGAAAGAACCTGAACGAATGACGGGAAAAATTTGGCTCTCTTTTCCTTCTAATTGCTGCTTTTCACTCATAATCCGCAATGCTTCACGAATATGCGCTTCTATTTCATCCAACGCTTTTTCTTTACGGTTTTCCCATTTTGAGATTAATCCTGGAAGAGAAATCGTCACACCTTGTTCTGTATCCTTCCATTCGATCCGAAATGTATCTTTATCTCGATCGAAATGTGTCTGCCAATGATCTTCTGAGAATCGCTCCCGAAGTTTGCGTTTCATTTCGATGCTTGTCATACTCATTTGGTTAGCCTCCTTCGTCGGTTCCTTCCCTATCATATAATATACTAGTAAAAGACGATAACGTTTTGTTTAATCTAATTGATATCCAGTTTCAAATCACCTGGTGAGATATATCCTTTTTTACGCATCCATTCAAACATCACAAGACTTAAAATAGCAGGAACCAACAAATAAAAAATCAACATTATCACAAACGTATTCATCTGATACCCCATCGTATCAAGTGTCATAATCGGTCCAACGAGTCCGCTTGTCCCCATACCAGCTCCGTACGCATTGTTTTCCAGCTGTAACCATACGGTGGCGATTGGACCTAGTAGGAGTCCTGTTAATGTCGGCGGCAGTAAAAGGATCGGTTTTCTCACGATGTTTCCGATTTGAAGCATCGATGTACCTAATCCTTGTGAAATCAAACCACCGAAGCCATTTTCTCGAAAACTACCAACCGCGAATCCGACCATTTGTGAAACGCAGCCGATTGTTGCCGCACCTGCAGCCAATCCTTCTAAATCAAGCATAATGGCGATGGCTACACTCGAGATGGGGGCCGTCAATGCCACCCCCATCAACGCCGCAATAATCGCCCCCATCAAAAATGGCTGTAAATCCGTTGCCCAGACAATAATTTCTCCAAATCCAATGAGTGCAGAGGATATGTAAGGACCAACAAACGAACCCATTAAATAACCAACTAAGATCGTAAAAAAAGGTGTCACGACGATATCGATTTTTGTTTCGCCACTAACGATCTTACCTAACTCAATGGCAACTAAAGCTGCAATAAAACTACCGGCAGGTCCGCCTTCCATCGCGCCATACGCTCCAGCAAAAAGTGCACTATACAAAACTAAAGAGGGAGCGCGTAGTCCATGTGCAATAGCAACACCTACAGCTCCTCCATACACAATTGGTTGGATGGCAAAGTCTCCTATAGTACTAAAAAAAGCAGGTATATTTGGAACTTCATCACCCAATGTTTTAAAAATTACCCCTATGATCAATGAAGCAAATAATCCTGACGCCATATAGCTTAACGCTTTAATGGCATAATTTTGAAAAGACGGTTCAATGCCTTTCTCTTTCAAAAAAGATTTCACGATTTTTCCCCTTCGCTACTTTGTCTTATTGCTTCTCTTCAATTGAACGAATAATTTCAATCATTCGTTCTGATTCACCTGATAAATGATCCAGATCTGTCATCGTTGTCATCTTAATTCCGCCGATCCCAACGGATAACTCATATTCATTTTCTTCACGTTTCTGAATGAGTATATAAGAAAAAGCATCTGCTGTTTCTATCGTACTTATATATACCTCATCTTCTTCAGGTAACTGATTATATAAATATTGACTATTCGGTTCCTCAAACTCATTAATGAACAGGACATAAGGCTGGTCATCTTCTTGAAAAATGACATTCGTAGGTCCTTGTTCAATTATGTTCAAATCTTCTGGTACATATAAAGAGAAATTCTCTAATTCTTTATTTGGTTCCTTGACCTGATCGGCTAGAACCGCTTCTTTCACTTGACTTTTAGCATCGCTATAAGCCTCTTCTTCAGAGGGCGAACATGCAACCATCATTAAACTCAAAACAACAACCATCCATAATATTTTTTTATCGATCAATTTAGCTTCCTCCGTAAAAATTAGTATGTAAGTTGACATCCTGCTGTAAACCATCCAATATGAATATAAAAAGGATTGGAGGAGTACTTATGACACTATCTGTATATTTAGCCGGCCAAATCCACGATGATTGGCGCAAACAATTAAAAACGAAAGCCATCGAAAAGAATCTACAAATCGAATTCACAGGTCCACAAGAAGAGCACGATTTATCCGATGACATCGGTGCAAAAGTTCTTGGTGAGCAACCGAATAAAGTTGTGCATGACGATGCCGCTTCTGGGATCAATAACTTCCGTACGGAATTAATGCTTAAAAAATCTGATGCGGTCATTGCACTTTTCGGTGACTCCTATAAGCAATGGAACACAGCGATGGACGCAGGCATTGCCATTGGTCTAGGTAAACCATTAATTCTGATTCGCCCTGACAACTTGGTTCATCCGTTGAAGGAGCTTTCCAATAAGGCTCATGTCACCGTGGAAACAATTGACCAAGCGATTCAAGTTCTTGAGTATTATTTTAAATAACAAATAAACCCATTTACTGCTCTTCATCCGCTTCGGGAAGCGTTTCCTTTCCGGGGCGGCTGTTGAGCCCCCTCACACTATTGCATGCTAGGAACTCAACGAACCCTTTTTCTACTGATGATGAACACACGGAACAAGCAAGCTGTTAATATCCCCTAGAAATTTACGTATATTTCTTTCCCTCATGAACTTTATCTTTTTTCATGAATCCTTAAAACCTACAATCTCATTTCTATCCGTTTTGGCGAATCGTATCAATAGTCGTTTGGTCGACAGATTTGATTAATTTCACTAAGAGCTCTCGTGCAGCCTGGTAATCTTCAATATGAACAATCGAAGAGCTTGTATGAATATAACGCGAACAAATACCAATTACCGCAGATGGAACGCCATCATTTGACGTATGCACACGTCCAGCATCTGTTCCACCTTGTGAAATAAAATACTGATACGGAATATCATTTGATTCTGCTGTATCCAGGACGAATTCTCGCATTCCTCGGTGGGTAACCATCGTCCGGTCAAAAATACGTAGCAATGCTCCTTTTCCTAACTGGCCAAATTCCTTCTCGTCTCCAGACATATCATTGGCAGGAGATGCGTCTAATGCAAAGAAAATATCTGGATCAATCATGTTGGCCGCAACTTGCGCACCACGTAAACCTACCTCTTCTTGTACAGTTGCACCAGAATAAAGCTGATGATTCAACTTTTCTCCTTGAAGCTCCTTCAGCAGCTCGATGGATAAACCACAACCATAACGATTATCCCACGCTTTAGCCATGATCTTCTTCTCATTTGCCATCGGCGTAAACGGACAAACCGGCACAATTGCCTGACCTGGCTTCACACCAATTTTCTTAGCATCATCTTCATCATCTGCACCAATATCGATCAACATGTTCTTTACTTCCATTGGTTTGCTACGCTGCTCTGGTGTCAAATTATGCGGTGGAATAGATCCAATGACACCTGGAATAGGACCATTATCCGTCATGATTTGAACACGTTGTGCAAGCATGACCTGGTTCCACCAACCACCTAACGGCTGAAAACGAAGCATTCCGTTCTTCGTTATTTGTGTAACCATGAAACCAACTTCATCCATATGGCCAGCGACCATCACTCGTGGTCCTTCTCCTTTACGAACACCAAAAACGCCGCCGAGACGATCTTGGATCACTTCATCTGAATATTTTTCCAGTTCTTGTCGCATGAAACGTCGGACATCATGCTCAAATCCTGGTGGTCCAGCTAGCTCAGTCAACGTCTTAAATAAATCCTTTGTTTCTTGTTCCATATGTACACCTCCATTATATTTTTACCCACTGTTTATTTTAACGGAAAAGACGATTTGTTTCCATTCTTCTTGCACTTTCTATCCCTACTGTTTAATTTTTGTGAAAGAAGATATATAATAAGTGGTAGATTCTATACTAGACGGATGGAGTGAATGACATGAAATGGTATAAACTTGTAGCTCCAGCAGCGGTCGGTTTGATTGCAGGAGCGGTCATCGGTAAAAAAGTCAAAGATCAATGGTTAATCCCTGAAGTAGCTTTGAACCGAGTCAAAGAAATGTACAAAGAAGATGGACCGATTAGTGGTTCATGGATTATGATGCAAAAAGAACCTTATGAGAAAGACGGGGAAACATATACCGTATACCGTGGTGGAATCTCTAGAAACATCGACGGCGTCACTTCTCAATATCAATTCAAAGTGAATGCCAAAAACGGAGAAATCTTATCAACAGGGAAAGTCAGTTAATGAGTAGCTCATCCTTTACACCTAGTGTGTGAGGGTGAGCTTTTATTTTGTTCAATTTTTATAACCGATTCAGCGTTATATGCATAAAGAAAAACCCAGCTAGTATTTTTCACTAGCCGGGAATCGTTTAAACTTATTTATATTCATACCGTTCTCTTTTTACTTCTTCTACAATTTTACGGTCCTCGTCAAATTTGATCGCCCGGTAATAGGCATCATGATAAAATGTGAACCAATAATTTGATGGAATAGCTTCTTCTTGCAAGTCCTTTTTCGCATGGACACTTGTCACTGGGTAATCATCATACGCCAATACCCAAAGTGGATTTTGGTGTGCATGGGTCGGCATGATATCAGCCATATGATAAAATCCTTCATCGCCATCACGGAACTTAATCACTGCATGCCCGTCACTATGACCACCTGTGTGATGCATCGTTAAACCAGGAACAATCTCAATTTCTTCCTTAAACGTTTTCACTTGATCTTGAATAGGCTCCCAGTTTTCTTTCCAATACGTATTCTTAGAGCGCATATTCGGATGGCGCATTTCATGCCATTCCGTTTCGGTTGTATAAATCGTTGCATTCGGAAAAGCTGAAACAAGCTTCTCTCCCTCATACTTGGACAGCCCACAAGCATGGTCAAAATGAAGGTGAGTCATTAAAATCGTATCAATATCCTCTGGTTTCAACCCTTTTTCAGCTAGGGATTCTTCCACAGAAGATTCTTCTAGTAAGCCGAAATTTCTCTTTTGTTTATCTGTGAACTTATCTTTTCCTAACCCGCTCTCAATCAAAATGTTACGATCATCTAATTCAAGAAGAATCACATCAGAGCGTAATTCAATTTGATTTTTCTCATTCACTGGGTACATTTTTGACCAAAGTGGCTTTGGTACGACGCCAAACATAGCACCACCATCGAGATGTGTCACACCTCCGTTTAACCACGTCAAAGTTGCTCTTCCTACGGTTAACTGTTCCATTTTTGGATTCACTCCCTATTTATGATTACTAATGATACAGCGATAAATTGGCATTCCTTTTTTCGTAAACTTCTCTTCATATTCTGTCATCACATTTGTAGGGTCTTCAGTTGCATGTAAATCCAAGGTGACTTCTTCTAATAATAAGCCAAACTGCGAAAAACTGACAAGCGAGTATTCGAAAAGATGCTGATTATCCGTTTTCATAACGATCTTACCGTTCGGCTTTAAAATCTGTTGATACTGTGACAAAAATGATTGATGCGTCAGTCGTCTTTTTTCATGGCGATTTTTTGGCCATGGATCTGAAAAATTTAAATAGATTGTTTCTAATTCATTTTCTTCAAAAATATCGCTTAGCTGATCGGCGTTTTCATGAAGCAGCCGTACATTTTCAACCTCTGCTTCTTTCACGCGATCAATCGCTGACACGATGACATTCTTCTGAAGTTCCATACCGATAAAATTAATATTTGGATTTTTTGTCCCCATACCTTGAATGAATCCACCACGTCCACTTCCGATTTCTAAGTGAATCGGTCGATTTGTATGTTGAAATTCTTGCTCCCACTTCCCTTTGTTCTGAGAAGGCTCAAGGACTACGATGCCATCATGTTGTTTAATATAATCTTCTGCCCAGGGCTTATTTCGAACTCTCATCTCTTTCACCTCAACTGCTATCTTATCATTATGCTTTCGAAAGAGAAAGATAATTTGATCGGTTTAATCGGATCCTGACAGTTGATCATTGCTGGCTAATTGCTGATACAGTGCTGCTAACTGACGATAAACGCTAGCTACTGTCGATAAAGGGATTCTGACTGCTGATAAAGCACGTCTAACTGTTGATAAAACGCTTCTAACTGCTGATAAACGCTGGCTAACTGTTGATAAAGCAATTATGACTGCTGATAAGCGCTGGCTAACTGTTGATAAAACACTTCTGACTGCTGATAAGCGCTGCCTAACTGTTGATAGAGCGCTCCTGATTGCTGATAAGCGATCCCTAACTGTTGTTAAAGCGATTCTAACTGTTGAAAAAGCACTGCCCATTATCGATAAGACACATACCGCCAACTAAAACAAAAAAATGTCCACGAGTTCACTAGACTCATAGACATTTTTTAATATTTCCGATAAATAAATTGTTGTTCTTGTAAAAATTGCAACCACTGATCTACTTTTTCTGATTCTCTCCGTTCAATATGCCAAAGAATATAAGAGATCGTCTGAGCCACTAAGTACCAGTTCATACGTTCCAACAAATCATTGGTTTCTTCCAAACCGTAATGGTGTAGCCATTCACTCCACTGGTTTCTAGGAACGTAAACCCATAAAAACATACTTAAGTCGAGTGCTGGGTCAGCGATGATTGCTTGGTCCCAATCAATCAGGTAAAGGTGGTCGTCTTCTCCTTTAAGCCAATTTTCATGGAACATATCTGAGTGACAAACAACTTTTTTCTCATGATCGATTTCTTGGGCATAGCGCGATAAAAATCTTGTCGCTTGGGAGATTGATTCATTTTCCAACATGTCATGTTTTTTGCACTTATTCAGTAGTTGAATTAAGTAAGCTGATGGACTTACCGGTTTTTTTCCCATTCGCATAAACAAATCCAATATTTCACTTGAATGGTGGATTTTACTCAATAAGCCAACGACTTCTTCATTTTGCATTTCCGGACGAGTGAGCTCGCGACCTTCCATCCACTTTTGCGCTGTAATGACATCTCCGTTTGATAACCTTTTTGTCCACATAAGCTTCGGCACAATACCTTCCGCGGATAAAATTGCGATAAACGGATTTGAATTTCGTTTCAAAAACAGCTTGTTATTCTCTTTTTCGGCAATAAAGGCCTCGCCAGATGTTCCTCCCGCCGGAGAAATCATCCAATCAGAACCGAGAATTTGTTCCATCATTTCACCACTTTTCGTCCTTCAATCTATGTATCTAGTAAAAATTGAAAAAGTCCAGGGACACGAATGATCCCCCGACTTAAAATTTAAGTCATAAGTTGTCGATTTATTTTCATCTACCTAAATAGATTAACGCATTTTCGACAAACATTTCAAGGGGTAATTCAAACTTTATTTTCTTTTTACGACTCTCGAATGGTTTTCTTTTTCGATTAAACACCGATAACACCGCCCAGTAACGCCATCTGCTTGATAAGATAATTCTTTTTCTGAATTAATTTCTATCCGTGATCCTGTGAATGTTTCGACTTCTTTAAAATTGGTATGTTTCCCAATGAAAATGGACAAGAACACCAACAGTAGTTTTAATTTAGAAATATTATGTACAACGGTAATTGAAAAATGTTGTTGATTGTTTTTAGCGTTAGGAGCAATTTTCATGCCTCCACCGAAATAAGGATGGTTACTCAACGTAATCAGCCAAACATCTTCAAATTGATAGGTTTCGCCATCAATCTTTGCTTCAAAGTTCTTTGTTTGAAAGGTATATAGAGTTGCTAAAATACCAATGACATAAATTAAGAAAGTTAAATGCAATTTATTCAATAGCCGCTTAAAACGCGATGCATTTACACGTTCAGTAATCTCTGCATCGAAACCAAAGCCGATCGTAGAAGCAAACAATTTTAATTTGTTCTTTGCTAACAGATCTGTTCGATATGTACCAAACCAATAAGGTTTTCCTTTTATTCTGGAAAACAATATGTTGAGATGACGTTTTGGATTTAACGATGTTTTCCAGCCTCTAGCAAGATCATTACCAGATCCAACAGGCACAAAAGCCAATGGGATTTTTGGATAATCCTTTAGCCCGTTTAACACCTCATAAAACGTGCCATCTCCTCCTACAACAATCAATTGTTTCACACGTTCATGATGCATGGCGGCAATTTGTTCAGCTAATGAAGTAGCATGACCTGTATATTTCGTGTGAAAGGTTTTACAACGCTTCTTCAACTGTGGATGGCTTGTCAAAAACTCTTCAACAACTTTTTGTCCTTGCCCTTTCCCTGCCGTCGGATTAATTATAAATATATGCATGGATCAGTCTCCCGGGTGCTGCATAAAATCATTATCCGGCTCATCCCACTCTGGCCGTTTGAATGACGTCGTTTGTGTGTGGGAAAGCAATGCTTCTGCAACTTTTAATTGTTGGTATTTCAATGGTGTTCTCCCTGTACGATGTTTCATAAACCATTGATCATAGATGTGCTTATCAATGAAGTCTGTATTTAGGTGGGCTTGAATGGAATGGATGGAAGCTTTCTTTGTAATTAATGTTTTTTTGACCGGAAATTGAATGTCATGGTAATCCAATAAGCTTCTAACCATCTTTTCAACGCGATTCAATTGAAGCATCGGGTTTAGAATAGTTTTCTCGGTATTTTCCGTTTTCTTCAACCATCTTCGTTCATCCAGTGGCTCATAAATGGCAGAAGAATCTACGGAATCCAAAAAGGAGATACATAATATTTCAAGAGGTGTAATGAACAAAATCCCGCCATCAATGATCGCTTTCTTTATCTGAAACAACGGTTGATACATCAGTAAATAACTATCTGGGAATCTTTGTAAAAAATATTTCAACTGTTCATCTTCTTGGAGTGACGAGTCAGGATAAGAAATTTCCTGTATGGTCCCTGACGCCCACCGCAGTTGAAAATCAATTAACTGATCCAAAAACCAATGCTTCAACTCGGATTCCGTCTCAGGCAATTCAACAGTTGGCTCTAATTCTTCCGGCTCTACTTTTTGAGACCTTAACTTCCGGAAGAAAGATTTTTTTTCAATCGATTCCAATTCATCGGTAACAGGTGGCTCACTTAATTGTTCTTGCCACTGTTCTTTCAAGCGTTTGTAACGATCATTTTTCAATCGAATAAATTGGCCAGGGTAATGAAAAATATCTGTTTCATATCTTGAAATATGATCTTGTAGCTTAATTAATTGCCCCATTTTCTTCATCCCATGTTTGATTTACTATGTTTAGTTTTGGATAAACAGCCACCGGTTCGTAGCTCTTGTTATGTCCTCGTTTAACGGTATATAAATTCATTTGATTCACTGAACAATCAATCGGCTGATCCAGTTCAAGCTTTTCGGTTAGGCGATCTGCAGAAATATATTTTTTATCCTTTTCCCACTTTTTGGCCAATGTAATATGCGGGCGGTATGGTCGACGTTCTATGTCAAATCCAAGCGATACCATTTCCTGTTCAACTTTTCCCTGCAGGGCAAGCAGCGGCTCGGTAGGCGCTATGTCCGCATACATGACACGTGGTTGATCTTCTTTCCCGAAAAAATTCACTCCGGTTATATGTAACGTAAGGTCATGAGGAATTGATATCTTCGCCAAACGCTCTTTTACTTGCCATAATTTCTCGTCACTGACACTACCTAAAAACTTAAGCGTCAAGTGAAAATCCTCTGGGTTTAGCCATCTACGGTAATTCACATATGGTGAAAGGATCTCCTGCCATTTTCCTAATTGTTCTTCAACATGTTCTGACACAGGTATTCCAATGAAATAATGGGGGTCTTCTGGCAACATTCGTCACTCTCTTTCATTTTTTATTCGAATAGTAAGATTATTTTACTACAAACTTTGACAAAAATCATCTTTAATTAACTTCTCAGTAAATCTAGTTCTTCTTCAGATAACTCCCGGTAGGCGCCTGGTGTTAACGACGTATCAAGCTCCAACCCTTTCATTGACCTACGATGAAGATGAAGCACTTTTTTGCCTACAGCAAGGAACATTCGTTTAATTTGATGAAATTTCCCTTCGATCACAGAAACCTCAATATAGGATCGTTCGTCGAAGGACCGAATGATCGATAGTTTTGCAGGTTTGGTCACATAACCATCATCGAGGGTAACTCCTTGCTCAAATGCCTTCACGTCGTCTTCTGTCACTTTACCGAGAATATCGGCTTCATATACTTTTTCAGCATGATAATTCGGTGATGTTAGTTGATGGGCTAATTGCCCGTCATTCGTTAACAGCAATAAGCCCGTTGTATTTTTATCTAACCGACCGACCGGAAACAAATTGTACGGTTTAAACTCATCTCCAATCAAATCGGTCACACATTTTTCTTTCACATCTTCGGTTGCTGAGATCACACCTGCTGGCTTGTTCAGCATTATATAAACATATTTTTGATAGTGAACAGTCTTGCCACCCACGACTAAGTCAGCTGTATACGGATCGACATGTGTCGCAAGATCTTTGACAGGCTTACCATCCAACAAGACTTGTCCTTTTTTGGCTAACTTTTTCACATCTTTTCGAGAACCAAAACCTTGATTCGCCAGCAACTTATCCAAACGCATCACACATTCTCCTAAATGAAAAATTTCGAGAACCGCTTGACTTTCGCACCGAGCAAACGCTCAAGCAACGTTGTTTTATAGGCCATCCAGAAATAAGCGTAGATTCCGATTACGACAGATACAAGAAGCTGGGTGACATGCTTCAGCTTCGTTGCTTCTGGACCAAAGACTAAACCAGTCGCATAATTTACGAGCAATACAATCAGTCCCATGATGGCACTTAAAATGACAATGAGCAAAATTTTCTTAAACAGCTTTTTCTGATCAAATTGGGTAACGCGCTGAATTTTCCACAGATTCAAGCCACTTGCTGCAAGCGCCGCCAAAATGGTCGCAAAGACTGCACCCTCTGGTCCGAGCCAAATGATCATCGGTGCGTTGGCACTGCCCTTAATCACTAATCCTGTCAACAAACTGATGACGGTAAAGTTTTGACGATTAATCCCTTGTAAAATCGATGCCGTTACCGTAAACAAACCGAAGAACAGAGCTGCCGGTGCATAATAGGCAAGAATCGGTGCAGCAAAATCCTGAGCCGCTTCAGGTGAGTAAAACGTTCCGTAAAGTGGTTCTGCTAAGATCATAATGCCCACAACTGCCGGAAAAATGAACAAAAAGACGTTTAAAATCGTCTGTTGCAAATAACTATGATACGAATTGGCATCATTTGTCGTAAACGCCTGTGTAACTGCAGGCAGAGATGCCAAAGCAAGACCTGTTGCAATCGTGATCGGTATGACGACGATTTTATGCCCGTACAGCGAGATGATAGATAAAAATTGCTCCGACACCTCACCTAAACCAGCAACAGCCATCGCACGGTTAAACGTTAGCGTATCAATAAACTGATAAAGCGGAATCGCGACACCAACTAAGACGAACGGGCCTGCATAGGATAATAGCTCGAGAACCATTTTCTTTTTCGAAATAGACGGTTCAATCGGCGCATTCTCTAACTCTCTTTCAATGAGCGGCTTCCGTTTACGATAAAACCACACTAAAACAATACTTGATGCAATCGCACCGATCAGCGCAGAAAAAGTCGCCATTCCGACGGCTGTTGTCATCGAGCCATTCAAAACTTCAATAACAATATATGTGGCAGCCAAAAGGAAAATGATCCGTGCAATTTGCTCAACCACAACAGAAACTGCTGTCGGCCCCATCGAGTTATGACCTTGAAAATACCCACGGGTCAAGCTCATGGCGGGAATCACCAACAAAGCAAAACTGACCATTTGAATGACAAAAGCGACATCTTCCTGCGTATTGGTAAATCCTTCATTCGGAATAATAATTCCCGCTAGCCAGTCCGCACTTAAAAACATGAGCGCAAACGCAAAAAAACCAGTCCCAATCATAATGGTGAGACCTGTTCGATACATCGCTTCTTTTGTTGTATAATCGCCAAGCGCATGGTATTTTGATACAAACTTCGACATCGCAAGGGGAATCCCCATCGTCGATATACTGATAAAAATCATGTATGGTATGTATCCGTAATTAAATAAAGTCCCGCCGGCATCACCGACAAGCATATAAAAAGGGATGACATAAATGACTCCCAGAATTTTCGACAAGAAATTGGCACTCGTTAACATCATGGTGCCTCGTAATATATTTGGTTTCGACATAATTTCACCTACAAATAGTTGTTCCTAGTAACAGTTTTATTTTATCATACTATAGAAGAAAACATTACAAAAAGAAAGGCTTGAACCAATTTGACATACGATGTTGTCGTCATTGGCGGTGGCCCATCAGGACTGATGGCAGCCCATACCGCTGCGAAAAATGGCGCAAATACCCTAATTATTGAAAAAGGAAGCAAACTCGGAAGAAAGCTGGCGATTAGTGGCGGCGGCCGTTGTAATGTGACGAATGTGCTTCCCGATAAAGAGCTTATCGATCATATACCCGGAAATGGACGTTTTTTATACAGTGCGTTTTCAATTTTCGACAATCAAGCCATCATTGATTTCTTTGAAAACCTCGGTGTCGCATTGAAAGAAGAAGATAAGGGACGCATGTTTCCCGTCAGTGATTCCGCTCAAACAGTCGTGCAAACGTTACTGCGAGAATTGGATCGACATCATGTAGAAAAACGTTTGAACACACGCATTGAAGCGATTCACTACGGAAATGAAGTCCACGAGATTATTTTACCAGGAAAAGAAAAAGTAGCAACGAAATCTGTCGTCATCGCGGTCGGTGGAAAGTCTGTTCCGAAAACCGGAAGTGAAGGCGATGGCTATGCATGGGCCAAAACAGCCGGACACACAATTACCGAATTGTATCCGACAGAAGTTCCGATGACTTCTAAGGAACCGTTTATCCGCAATCGAACTTTACAAGGAATCTCTTTGAGAGATGTTGCCATCACTGCCTTAAAGCCGAATGGAAAACCGATAAAAACACATCGTTGGGATCTTCTGTTTACCCATCAAGGAATCTCTGGACCAGCAGCTTTACGATTAAGTCAATTCGTTGTTAAGGCCTTGAAAAAATTCGAGGTGGATGAATTGGTTGTTGAGATTGATAGTTTCCCTGATGAACATGAAAACCAACTTGTCGACCGACTAACAAAAATGGCAAAAGAATCACCGAACAAAGCTGTTAAATCCGTTTGGAAACCATTATTGCCTGAACGATTTTTATTATTTATTTTAGAACGCATCGGCTTGAATCCGGATACGACCTATCACCATCTGGAGAAGAAAAAAGTTATGGAGTTAGCGCAGGAACTCAAGCATTTTCAGATAAAAGTGAACGGAACACTTTCCATCGAAAAAGCATTCATCACTGGTGGCGGCGTCTCATTAAAAGAAATTGTTCCGAATCAAATGGCTTCCAAATTTATGGACGGGCTCTATTTTTGCGGAGAGATCTTGGATATTCACGGCTACACAGGTGGATTCAACATAACCGCAGCCTTTTCAACCGGCTATGTTGCAGGGTTGAATGCCGCTGAGCGTGCGCTCGGTCGTTGATAGGTGTTCTCGATGACGAAATGAGCTGTTGGATTCTTGATAAGTGTTTCGAGATGCCTTCTCGATGACGAAATGAGCTGTTGGATTCTTGATAAGTGTTTCGAGATGCCTTCTCGATGACGAAATGGACTGCTGAATTCTTGATAAGTGTTTCGAGATGCCTTCTCGATGACGAAATGAGCTGCTTGATAGGTGAAAAGTGCGTTGAGACGT
>NZ_VMHF01000002.1:288799-298075 GCF_007559355.1 Allobacillus sp. SKP2-8
CCTCTCGACTACCGAAACAACTGCTCGAACCGCGAAATCGTCGTTGAGACACACTCTCGACTACCGAAGCAAAGGCTCAAACCGCGAAATCGTCGTTGAGACACATTCTCGACGACCAATCAAAGCAATTGGAATCCGATTAATCCGTCGAGACGCACTTTTTTCAATTAGGGTATAGGAAACAGACCAACAATAAGAGACCTGAACGATAATTTTCGTTCAGGTCTCTCTTCTTACAATCTATTAGCGTTTGCTTAGAACCATTTCATCAATACGAATGTTTTCTAATTCTTCTTGCTCTGTAGCATTTATTTTTCCTTTATATAGTGATTGACCATTCGATAAATCAAAGATCTGAAGGTACTTTTCCTTGTCCGTGTTGGTTACTAAATAAAGATTTCCTTGATATACTAATGAAGGATAATAAGAAATACTTTCGACATCTATTACAAGATCATTAGAGAAAGTTCCTTCTTCAATTTGGTAGCTACTAATTTTCAACCCTTCCGAAACTTCATCAAAATAATAAAGCGTAGAGCCATCGAATGAATCTACCTGTCTCGTTATAAACTCTTCAGGCATCTCTAACTCTTTCATCTGCTGATTTTTCACGTCATATGCATGTAATTTTTGTTTGGTGTCCTGGTGACTTTGTGTCGACTCGTCGAATTGCATAACTTCTTCTCGAATAACAATATATTCATTTGGCGCCCATTCTACTGATTCGCGAAGGGAACCAAAGCTAATCTCGTCGTTTTGACTAGATGATTCCTCATCTCCAGAAAGCAGTACTTTTTGCCCAATCAATTCTTCGGTCTCGGCATCTATTTCCAACAGGTGAATCTCTGTGTAATGATCATTTCTTGTATTCACCTGCATGTTTGCAAATACTTGGATGACGTTATCATTCATTTGTACATCCATAATATTTGCGAAGGAATAGTTATTTCCTGGGAAATCCACTTCTACAGAAGACGTTTCCTCTGTTTTTTTATTTAACCAAGAAGCAGTCATCGAGATATCCTCATTCTGTGAACGCATAAAGTTCGATTCGACGAAGATCAGCTGTTCTTCATCCTCATACACATGTCCTTTGTAGATTTCTTTCCCACGCATAAAGCTTCGATAGTCATTCTCTAGCCGATTCTTCGTTACTTGGAAAACACCGTCAATCTGATCGAGCAAATTCAAATTACTTTCATAAATCGGCCCTTGTTGATTAAGCTTAAAGCGAGTATACATGGATTCTTTACTGTAAACACCCAATAAAGTAATTGGCTCAAGCAATTCTTCTTCTCCGGAAATGGTCTCGAACGACAAATCCGGGTTTTCACTGGATGCTAATGCTGTGTACACATAATAAGTTCCAATGCTTAAAACAACAAAAGCAATTAGTACGGCAGTTTTTATATATTTCTTCATACATGATCCCCCTTACACACGAATTTTCTCGTCTAGTAACCGCTTGCTGAGCCAAACGGAACTAGCCAATACGATTACTCCCAAACCTAACACAATCAAGAGCAGTTCACCGTTATATAAAAATGAATGGAAAACCGTCTCATTTAAAATTACCGGTAAAATGACCAGCAGATTTGCCGCTATAACAAACGTTCCACCAAACAAAACGCCCTTCATCCGGTAGCTTCTCTCCAATAGAATTGCGGTAAAAAGAATGATGACCGTCAAAACCCCAACACCATAAAGACTCATGAATAGTGAAAATTGATTCGGAGCAATTAACGATAAAACTGGATGGATCTCTATTAATTGTCGAAGAGTGACTTCCATTACATATTCACTCGGAACTGTCCACTTCATCACCAACATTTCAATTTGAATAGCAACCAACTGAAACCCAACTAAACTGAATGTTGCAAGCAAAATTGTCGTTAACTTTGCGAAAAAGAGATTAATTCGTGCTGTCGGTAGCATCAACAAGCGATAGACAAATGTATTTTTCCCAAACCAATCACGGTACCATATCAAGAAAATATAAAACATTATGGCAGCAACACAAATCATAATCGGTCCAATGAAAAACAAACTATTAACAACTCGATCAAACGAAAAATAACCAACAGATTGTAAAACTTGTGAAACCGATGACCCATCGTTTTGTTGAAGCATTTCTACTTGAGTCAGATAATTGTTCTTAGAAACAAACACACCAATGAGCTGAACAATCAACGTAAACACCATCAAACTAATCAACAATTTCATGACACGGTTTAACTCAAAGTTCAATAATTTAAAGAAATTCTTCATTGAACGAACACCTCCCGAAGCACATCGATGACTGATTTTCCTTCTAACTCTCTTACATCTTCTGTCATAAACTCTTTTTGAATCTTACCGTCATTCAATAAGACAACTTTGTCGATTAAATGTTCAATATCGCCAATCTCATGCGTAGTAATCAACACACCACGATCTTCAATTAAATAGCTTGTGAAAACCTCTGCGATCTGTTCACGACTAAAAATATCAATCCCAGAAAACGGCTCATCCATTAATATGTAATCTGCATCGACGGCTAGGCCGAGCAACAAATTAACTTTCGCCGTATTTCCTTTTGATAAACTTGCGATTTTATCTTTACGATTTAGCTTAAAAAACGCCAACATGTCGTCTGCGCGACGTTGATTCCAATTTTTATAAAAATCGTTCATAAACTCCATTGCCATTTCGATCGTGAAATGCGGTAACATAATCGTCGCATCAGGGATGAACACAATTTTCTCAAATGTATCTTTTGTCACCTTTTCACCGTCGATTAAAATTTCACCTGCTTGAAGTGGCGTCAGCTTCATGATTGCATTCATGATCGTTGTCTTACCCATTCCGTTTATACCGATCAAGCATGTGATTTGTCCTTTCTCTGCTGTGAAAGACACTTGATCCAACACCGTTTTACGTCCAAAACGTTTCACAATATCTTTAACTTCAATCATTGGAATCCCCCTTTTCCTTATAATGTGTTTCTATTAATTTCATCGCATCTTCCAACGGAACATTGATCGACTTGACTGAATCCACAAATTGAGAAACAGCTTCATCAATTAATTCATTCCGTACACCGCGCAATACATCTTGATTATGCGTGACTTTACTCGGCTGGTTTTTCTCTGTTTTGATCAACCCTTCCTCCTCCATTTCTTTATACGCCCGCTGAGCTGTATTCGGGTTTATTTTCAACTGGCTAGCCAATTCCCTTCTTGAAGGAATCACATCGCCGGATTCCAGAAACCCCTTTGCGATTTGTAATTTAAAATGTTGTATTACTTGGATATAAACGGGATCTCGATTGTTAAATTGTATGTTCATCTCTTTTGCGCTCACTCCCATCTCAAAGTGTATTAATCTGTTAATACACTGAAAATAAAAAAATATAAGGAACTGTGTATTAATCACTTAGTACACCGTCTGAATGTATTATATGATTAATACACTAAAACCGTCAACAACTTTTTTAAAAAAATAAGCGATGTGATAGAATACATGGGAAAGGAAGGTTTAAAATGAAATTTGTATCATGGAATGTGAACGGCCTGAGAGCCGCTATCCGAAAGGGTTTTCTAGATTATTTTCATGAAATAGATGCAGACTTTTTTGCCGTGCAAGAAATTAAATTGCAAGAAGGACAAATCGATTTGGAATTGGAAGGCTACCATCAATTTTGGAATTATGCAGAACGGAAAGGCTATGCGGGAACTGCTATTTTCACCAAGCATGAGCCACTAAATGCATACTACAATTTTGATCATGAAACCGTTCAACCAGAAGGTAGACTGATTACATTGGAGTATGAGAGCTTCTACTTTGTCACTGTCTACACACCGAATTCTCAGCGTACATTAGAGCGTCTGCCAATTCGGTTAGAGTGGGAAGAACAATTTTATAACTACATACACAAGCTGGATCAAGAAAAACCAGTCATTCTATGCGGAGACCTGAATGTCGCCCATCAAGAAATCGATCTACGAAACGATAAATCTAACCACGGAAATTCCGGCTTCACGAAAGAAGAGCGCGAAAAGATGACTCGGCTCCTCGATAGTGGATTCACCGATACATTACGCTATTTCTATCCACAAGAAGATGGCCTATACACCTGGTGGTCTTACATGAAAACCGTTCGTGAGCGGAATATCGGTTGGCGGATTGATTACTTTATTGTATCCGACAGTCTTCGCGATCAGTTGCAATCGGCTAATATTCATGCTGATATATATGGTAGTGACCACTGTCCGATTTATTTGGAAATGAATGATATGGAAACGAAACTATAATTTTTTGAAAGAGGTTTTAACATGAAATATCCATCTCGAGCAATGACAATTGCCGGTTCATCCGCTGGAGGAAGTGCCGGTATTCAAGCTGATTTAAAAACATTTCAAGAACTAGATGTTTATGGAATGAGCGTCATCACAGCTATTGTCGGACGACATCCGAAAACAGATAAAAATGTTCACGCCATAAGTTTGGAAGCGATTGAAGCTCAATTTTCAACGGCAATCAAGCAAGTTGGCGTGGACGGCATCAAGACTGGCATGCTGTTCTCCAAGGAAGTCATTGAATTAGTTGCCTCGTTACTCGAATCAGCTCCAATCAATCAACTCGTTGTCGATCCGGTCATGATTGGAAAATTGGATTCAAAACTATTAAAAGATGATGCCATCGAGGCATTGAAAAAGTATATGATTCCAATGGCAACCATCATTACACCCAATATACCTGAGGCATCTGTGTTATTGGATCATCGATCGATCTCCACTGTCGATGAAATGAAAAAAGCAGCCATCGATCTACAACAACTCGGTTCCAAAAACATTCTCATCAAAGGTGGACGACTGGAAGGGCCGGCTGTTGATGTGTTATTTGATGGAACGCACTTAACAACATTCGAAGCACCACGAATAGATACAGTGAACACAAGCGGAGCAGGCTGCTCCTATTCAGCAGCAATCGCCGCACAATTGACAAAGGAGAAAGACGTTAACGAAGCCGTTTTAGAAGCGAAACAATATATAACGACGGCCATTGAATACAGTTTTTCTTATACGGATGTCGTTGGACCGACGAATCACGCCGCAAAAAGAAATTATGGTAATGCACATGATATTATCGTAAAAACAGAGAAAGTTTAAACACTAAAAAAGCCGTCCGATGAAATGCATCAGACGGCTTTACTGTTTACTTACTGATTTTCTTTTGTCGGCCCCATGACTCCTGGTACTTCTAGACCTGCCTGACGTAGCAGTACAGTCATTTGCCCGCGGTGGTGAATATTATGCTGAACGAGCATGTTCAACACTTTTCCACGAGGCATTGTTTGTCCCATAGCTTCCACTTCGACTTCCATTTCATCATCGGACAATTTTTCAACGCCCTGTTGAATTTGATCCGTTACTTTCTTGAAAACGCGAGCGATTTCACTTGCTTCCTCAGGAACTGTCGTCGGGTCATCGACCGTATCAACTTCCAATCCCATCTGCTTTCCAAGCGCTCCAGTGACGACAGCAACGTGCCACCCAAGCCAGCCGAGGGTATTATGCCCTTCCACAATGGATTGGTTCAGTTTTTCATCTGTCATTGCGTTATACACTTTAAGTGTTCCGTTCGCGTAATTCTGCCAATCTTGTAGGAAATCATCTACATTACGATACATTGATTTCACTCCTTTTAAATAATTGACTCTATCATTAACATAGTAAAAGAAGTGAAGTAATTACAAGAAAATCAACTTTGTATGTAAACGAAAAATATACCCTTTACTCGTTTTACAAATCGATACGAGAAATTCATCGGCCTTTTTTCTTTTGCGTGCACTTGTTTCAAATCAATACATGATTTACCATGAATTTATTACATTTAACTAATATTTTACATACAAATGACTAACATACCTAGAGTACATACAAATATTTAATCTTATAGTGTATTACAACTGATTTAGCATTTTTTCAACTTACTAACGGAGATTATCAATTAAGGGAGGATATTATGAGTAAAGAAAAAATGAATCAAACGGTTAAAATTGTCTATGGAATCACCATTACCATTTTGTTGTTATTTGCAGCGGATATCATCTTGGGTAATGAAGGAACCAATGATCGTGTTGGCATTTTACTAATAATCGTTACTCTCTTCATAAGCTTTGTGTATGATTTCTACAAGTCTTTAATAGAAAAAAATAAGAAGTCGGCAATTATGGAAATTTTATTTGTGGCATTGGGTGCTGTCATCTTAATTATTATTATTATCTAATCATACCAAGGCATTTGTGAAGCGTATCTTATTGGAATTAGGTAACTTGATAAAATTAAGTATATGTGAAAAGAAGTGTGTAATGGAAACTTAATCTTTATCTGCCAAGTAACCTGATGAATTAAAAGGGTTTCTAATGGAGAATGATCGCTTTTATCTGATAAGTTTAAAACTTGTTCATTTTGGTTCAAAGTCATTTAAGATTATCCTGGAAATAAACATCAAACGTTAGAAATCATTTATGATCAATTTGATCCAACAGTGCCTGTAAGTTACTACGTCTGGAATTTTCGATATGGTACAGAAATGACTCGAACCGACTTACAGCGGGCTAATAGATTGTTAAATTGTAATCAATTATATTTTTACATACTTATTTAAAAGGACAAGGGCATGTTTTGATTTAACTTATATCAAAATATGCCTTTTTGTTTTGATTTACATAGAGAAAAAATTAAGTCACATATATTTGACAAAAATGAGACTGTCATATATATTGTACTCACCGTTATTTGAAAGGGTGTTTATCCTGAATAAAGTTAAAGAGTATAGGATGAATATGAAACTTACCCAGATTGAATTAGCCAGAAAAGTCGGCGTAGCAAGACAAACCATTAATTTAATAGAAAACAATAAATATAATCCTTCTTTATCTTTATGTATTTCTTTAGCAAAGGAACTTGAAACAGATCTTAATAGTTTATTCTGGGAGGAATCTAGCAATGAAAAATAAATTATTCAATCGCTTTATCGGCGTGATCGATGAAAGGGATGAATACCAACAACAAGAAATCCACAAAGAATTAGCATTCTCAGGTATGATATTATGGATTTTAACCATGTTATTGATGGGAGTAAGCTTAGTCATTGATACCATTCATAATCAGCTATCGTTTGTATCCATATCACTGTTAATTATAAATATGACTTATGCACTCTATGTAATTATAAAATTACGAAAGGGACATGTGGATGAAACGGATTGTGCCTCGATTGAAGAATACGAAGAAAAGAAAAACCAGTTAAAAAAATCATCTTCGATTGCCGCTATTATGTGGGGTTTTTTCATGTTAATTACCATGGAATATTTATTTCCATACTTAGCTACTGGTGAAATTGACATAAGTTTGTTCGGAATAATTATATGGATTGCTGCAGCGGTATTTTTTGGGACGGCAATATATTTGCTTTCAAAATCAAAATTAAAAAGGCACTTTTAAAAATAACGATTTAAAAATGAATCTTTGTCTAGAAAATTGGTTGCATGGCGCGATCCTTGAAGAGTTATATTAATCCAGAACCAAAAGAACCTCCATTTAATGGAGGTTCTTTCACTTTTAAAGTAAACGATATTGAATTTTAACAAAGTCTTAATTCTAAAAATTCTCCAATGCAAGTGGTTACTCTTTCAACTCCAACAACGAAACCAATTCTACATGCACGGTATGTGGGAAAAGGTCAACTGGTTGAACAGTTACTAATTCATAACCAAATGGTGTTAACTCAGTTATGTCTGTTGAAAATGATTCTGGGTTACAAGAAACATAAACAATTCTTTTCGGTTGAGCACGACCGATCCGGCGCATGACTTTCCCACCAGCTCCAGAACGAGGTGGATCGACCAATAATAAATTAGGTTGGCCAAACTTCTCTCTTACTTCATCAATACCATTACGCGCATTATTTGCTAAGAAATACGTATTATGAACATCATTCTCTGTTGCATTACGTTTCGCAGATTCAATAGAGCTCTCAACAATTTCGACTCCTGCTAACGATTTCACTTGCTTCGCAAAAGGTAGAGAAAACGTACCAACTCCACAAAACAGATCAAACATGGTTTCATCAGCTTGTGGCTTACCAACTTCAAGAGCCAGTTCAACTAACTTCTCGGCTTGTTTTGGATTCGTTTGGAAAAATGTGTTCCACCATAAACGATATTGAAAACCAGCCAGTTCATCGTAAATGAAGTCTCTTCCTGCCAAAACAAATGTTTCTTCTGCTTGTATGCTGTCCGCCCATAAAGTGTTCACTAACCATAATAAGCTTTTTACATTTGGGTATTTCTCTGTGATTCGCTGTACCAAATCGTTCACTTGCTCTTCCAGTTTACCATCTGGTTTTTCGGTTGCTACAAGTGCAAGCATAATCTCGCCTGTCGCAAACGACTGACGAACCATCAGATGACGTAAAAGTCCTTCATGTTCTTCTTTTAGATATCCTGGCAATTCATGATCTTTTGCCCACTGTGAAACTTCTAATGCTGTCTCAACCATATCATTCCCAGCAATTAAACAAGTCTTCATATCAAATACTTTTCGGAAGTTCCCTTGTTCATGAAGACCCATATTTCCTTCTGGAGAAAATGTGAATTCCATCTTATTTCGGTAATTCCATGGAGTTTCTGCACCAATCGTATCTTTCACTAAATCGGCACTAAAACCTTGTTCCAGTAACTGACGTTTCACATAATCTGTTTTATGACTCAACTGCCCAGAATAACTCCAATGCTGCCAAACACAACCACCACAAATTTCAAAATGAGGACAAGGTGCATCGACTCTTTCAGGGTTCGTTTTCAAAAACTCTGTCACATGTGCACGGCTTCTCTTCTTCGTCGGTCGGTCTACTTGAACATGTACTTCCTCACCAGGAAGCGTTAGCGGTATATTTAATTTGAGCTTTTTTGGATTTCCTAGTTCATTTTCACGCCAAACAACTGCTTGTCCATTCCCTTTATGATCCAAATGATCAATTGTCGTATTAAAATAACGTTTCGGTTCAGTCATTCTCTTTTCACTTCCTAAACAACTTTAATTTTAAATCGTAATGCCAATATATCATGAATTTAGTATGTATTATAGAGATTACATTATATATGCCAAAGCATAAGAAAAGCTACTAGACACTTATGTGCTAGTAGCTTTGAATTGCCCGGCAACGTCCTACTCTTGCAGGGGAAAAACCCCAACTACCATCGGCGCTAGAGAGCTTAACTTCTGTGTT
>NZ_VMHF01000020.1:0-21593 GCF_007559355.1 Allobacillus sp. SKP2-8
ACTTTGGGGAGGTACTTCCTTTTTTGTGTTTTGAAACCCTTGCCCTGTAAGGGCTAAGATTTATGAAATTTATTCAATACTAAAATCTTTTCATTTTTTCTTTACTTTTTAGATGTAAAAAGTAATAAAATACAAATGTTACTTCCTATATTTATTGGATAAATATTACATTCTTGGCTAATAACACTGATACCTTCGGTGAGGAAGCTCTTCAAAGATAATAGAACAAGGAATGTACCAACCTTCTCATGACAAAACTGGTGAATACTTTATTTATTTGGCCTTTATGCTAAAACATGTGACCCCTGCGGATTAATAGTAGACTAAGTGCTGAAAATATGTTGATAATCTAACTCATTTAATTTTCATTAACAGATGGTATACTTAAATTACCAAAACCAACACGAAAGGTATGAGTCCATACATATGAAAACATCCAAACAATTTCAACCTTTATTCAATTCTATTACTCTACCGAATGGTGTTCCATTAGATAATCGATTTGTTTTATCCCCAATGATTACGAACTCTTCGACCAGTGAAGGCTATGTGACCGAAGAGGATTTGGCTTATGCAGAGCGTCGTGCAGGATCCGCGCCACTGCAGATCACCGGTGCAGCCTATGTTGAGCCGTATGGTCAGCTATTCGAATATGGATTCAGTATTGATGATGACCGGAGCATCGAGGGTTTGAAAAAACTCGCTCAAGCGATGAAAAAAGACGGTGCGAAAGCGATCATTCAGCTGACACACGCTGGGCGATTTTCAAAAATTTCATTGAAGGATTTCGGCGTTGTTTACGGACCAAGTAAAATGGAATTGAAAACCCCCGTCGAACATACGGTTTTGCCTATGTCCAAGCGTAAAATCAAGCACGTAATCACGCAATATGCTGACGCTACCCGGCGGGCGATTGCCGCAGGCTTTGATGGCGTGGAAATTTCCAGTGCACAACGGCTATTGATTCAAACCTTTTTCTCCACGTTTTCCAATGAACGTGACGATGAATACGGACCACAGAATCTTGAAAACCGTTCCCGCTTCGGGGTCGAAGTGATGGAAGCGGTTCAGAAAGTCATTGACGAAGAAGCGCCATCCGATTTTATCCTCGGATTCAGAGGGACGCCCGAAGAAACGCGAGGCAATGACATCGGCTATAGCGCCGAAGAATTTATCGACTTTATGAACCGAATTATGGAAGTCTCCACAATCCATTATTTAGCGACCGCCAGCTGGGGGAAAAGCATTTATAAACAAACCCTCCGTCAAGGAAAATTCAAAGGTGAATACATGAACCGCGTCATCTATGACCACCTATCTGAGCGTGTTCCAGTTATGGCAACCGGCGGAATCAATTCGCCTGAAAAAGCGATGGAAGCAATGCAATTTGCGGATATGGTCGGCATGTCGACGCCTTTTGTGACGGAGCCTGAATTCGTGACTAAACTCCAAGAAGGTCGCGAAGATGAAATTGACTTAGGGTTCACCGCAGAAGAAGTTCCTGATTTAGCCATCCCCGAAAGAGCGTTTAAAGATATCGTGGAATTAATGGACATTGGCGGATCGCTTTCTGAGGAAGCACGAGAAGAATTAAGGAAATTATACTAATTGCTAGTTAAAGCTGGCTCACTTCCCTCATAAAACGTATAAATTTTGACTAAAAAAAGTGATCAGTCACCGTCCGTCAAATTGACTTTTAGAGACGAGCCGAGGAAATACATTTTAAGCTCGTCTCTATCATTTTATATCTCACTATAAAATCACTGATATATCGCATATTCCTTTAGGTAGATTTTTCATGTATACTATAAATATACTAAAAAAGTATCTAGAGAGGAGAAGTGGGATGCCAATACCTGCAAATCACTCCAAACCTGTTCGCCAATCCGCGAAAGAAAGCGCATTCAACCAAATTCAACAATGGATTATCGATGGAACATTGCTCCCTGGCGAAAAACTAAATGATTCCGAACTAGCCAAATCGCTAGGTGTCAGCAGAACTCCGGTTCGTGAATCTTTGCAACTTTTGGAAGCACACGGTTTTGTCAAAATGTTTCCGGCTAAAGCAACACAAGTCACCAAAATCGAACGGGAAGCGATTAATGACCTTCTCCCCCCTTTGGCGGCATTACAGTCTTTATCCGCCGAATTGGCGACAGATCAATTGACGGAAGATCACATTTTTCAACTCGAACAAATCAACGATCGGTTCGCTCAAGCCATCCATTCGAATAATGACTATGCTGCACTGAAGGTCGATGAAGAATTTCACCAATTGATTGTTGACATAACGAATAACAATTATATCCAAACCGTATTAAAATCCTTACAAGCACATGTACGACGCCACTTTTTCTATAATTCGATTGAGTTAACAGAAAAGTCCATTGAAGAGCATCGTTTGATTATTGAGGCGATGAAAAACGGAAATAAAGACGAAGCTGCAACAATTATGAAAGAGAATTGGCTACGGACATTAAAAGATTTTAAGTAATATAGCATAAAAAACCGGCTCCTAGAGGAACCGGTTTTTTAAGTGTTTTATGAAGCTTGAGCCTCAACTGTCGTATCTTTTCTGAAGCGAGTAATGACTCCGGTGACTACAATAGTAACAACTGCAGGCAACAGCCATCCAAGTCCTTGACCGTATAGAGGTAGGGATTGATCATAAAAATTTATAATTGGCTGAGTCCAGCTGAAATTTTCGATTCCCAATGAGCTTGTTAGCGACAGAAGTCCATCAAAAATACTAATCAAAAACGTTACAGCAATAGTAGCTTGATAGACGATGCGATCATGATTGAACAATGGAGACAAAAATGTCAAGATCATCAAAACGATTGCCAACGGGTACAAAAACATCAAGACTGGGATAGAATAAGTAATAATATTCGTTAACCCGAAGTTCGCAATCACAAAGGTTATCGTTGCGAAAAAAATCACCAATGATTTATAACTGAATCTTGGGAACAACGTATGAAAGTATTGTGCGTTCGCTACGGTTAGCCCGATTGCTGTTGTTAGACATGCTAATATAATCGCAACAGCAAGCAATACAGAACCGAATGTACCAAAGTAATGAAACGCAGCACCACTCAACACTGGCCCACCGTTATCAAATATCGGAAGAACTTGTGTGCTCGTTGCACCGAGATAGGCAATTCCTACATAAATTGTTCCAAGAAGCAAAACAGCGATACTACCTGACTTAATGGTCGTCTTAAGAATCTCTGTTTTCGATGTCACACCCATAGCTCGAATTGCATTGATGACAATAATCCCGAACACTAATGAAGCTAGCGCATCCATCGTGTTATAGCCTTCAAGGAAGCCTGTCACAAACGCCCCGTTCGTATATGACTCCTGTGGCTCCATCATCCCTCCCATCGGATTGACAAAAGCCATCACGAGCAAAATGGCGATCAAAGCCACTAATCCAGGTGCCAAAATCTTTCCAACCGTATCAACTAGTTTCCCTGGTCTTAAAGATAATAGAAGTACGATAGCAAAAAATATCAATGTAAAAATAAATAAAGCCAATTGTTGAGATGATTCACTTACAAAAGATGAGATACCAATCTCGAATGCCACTGTTCCTGTACGAGGAGAGGCAAAAAATGGTCCAATGGTTAAATAAAGCAATGATGTGAAAAATACCGCATAAACCGGGTGAACTCTTGATGCAAGTTCTTGCAAGTTACGACTTCCTGAAAAACTCATCGCGATGATTCCAAGAAGCGGAAGTCCCACTCCGGTAATCAAAAACCCAATTGCTGCAGGCCAAAGATTTGTTCCTGCGTTTTGACCCAAACTTGCTGGAAAAATAAGATTTCCAGCTCCAAAAAATAGTGCGAATAACATTACTCCAACTGCTGCGTAAGACGAAAAAGATAATTTCACGTTAAGTTTCCTCCTAAGATGATCAGTTTTACAATATGCAATATATCGGTTGAAAATAGCATACTACTTCTCTATGCAAAATGCAATATATTAATAGAATTTTATGATAATTATATCTATTAAAAATTCATGTACTAAGATCGGTCGTTATATTCAGTAGTGTCACAAGCTAATTTCTAGTGATATAATACCGTTTTAGTGACAATTTTAAATAGAGAGAATATAGGGGGACTAGAACAAATGACGAAATTCGAAACAGAAATTCCTAAAGGCGGCGTGATCATGGACGTCGTGAATGCTGAACAAGCCAAAATTGCGGAAGCTTCAGGAGCAGTCGCGGTTATGGCACTAGAACGTGTACCTTCAGATATTAGAGCAGCAGGCGGTGTTGCCCGTATGGCTGACCCGACAATTACAGAAGAAGTGATGAATGCTGTATCCATCCCTGTCATGGCGAAAGGCAGAATCGGTCATATTGTAGAGGCACGTGTTCTTGAAGCAATCGGTGTCGATTATATAGATGAAAGCGAAGTTCTCACACCAGCAGACGATGTATTTCATTTAAAAAAATCAGATTACACAGTACCCTTTGTATGTGGGTGTCGTAATCTCGGAGAAGCAGCACGCCGAATCGGAGAAGGTGCTTCCATGCTCCGAACAAAAGGAGAGCCTGGAACAGGAAACATCGTAGAAGCAGTCCGCCATCTCAGACAAGTCCAAGGAGAAATTAGACAGCTTGCCTCAATGTCCGAAGATGAAGTGATGACATTTGCGAGAAATATCCAAGCACCATATGAGCTGCTTTTGACAATTCAAAAGGAAGGTCGCCTGCCTGTTAATAACTTTGCAGCAGGTGGTGTTGCAACACCTTCTGATGCGGCGTTAATGATGGAGCTTGGTGCTGATGGGGTATTTGTCGGCTCAGGTATTTTCAAATCCGATAATCCACAAAAGTTTGCAGAAGCGATTGTACAAGCAACTGCGAATTATAAGGATTACAAGTTAATTGCTGAACTTTCAAAAGACCTAGGTACTGCGATGAAAGGTATAGAAATCGGTACACTTGGCGAAGACCAGCGTATGCAAGATCGAAGTGAATAAATAATCTAGTATGTTAAGAAGCCAGTTACCGACATTAGGGGTAACTAGCTTCTTTTTATTATTTTGAATATGCATTTATACAAGACCAATCTTTTTATGATTGATCGATCAACCCGCGAACCTCATCGGTTGTTTCAGTCATCATCAGTCATTTCCTCAGCTCGCTAGCTCCTAAATACAATTAGTTAAAAGAGTTTACTTAATAATATTTTCCTATTTTAATTACATTGAATATTCATAATAGTTTTTATATAATATTTAAGTAGTAGAGTAGGGTTTTTCTTAAAATAAGATAAAATTCGTTATTATTAAGGAGCTATACAGATGAGTAATGACATTTTTGAGGTTTGGCAGCCCATATCTACATCATACGAACCACCCCTAAACCTTATACAGATTACACACTACCCGAATGTTGAAATGATTATAGATACAAATGACAACCATCAATTCAAGCTCTCCTATTCTTTCCATGAAGTGCTTGCAATTAGAGTGACACCTGAAGCAAGTCGCGTTGATCTCAGTATACCCACACAGAATGCGATACAAAAATATTTAGGTGGTTCAGAAAAAGGACCTTTGACCAATTTTCTTTTTTTCAAGTCCAACAAATCAGGTTTTATTGATTGGTATGATACTCTCCCAACACTTGGGAGTACCGATATACATTTAGAGCATCATATCTATTTAATGGATCAGATTATCGAAATAATAAGCGAAAATGAACCTACTGTAGTGCAAATTAAGTAAGTATAGCTTAAGGAAGCATTAATTATTGCTTCGGTAACTGGCTCCCTCTCCATTGTTAGACTTACCTAAAAAATATCTCGCGCCAAAA
The DNA here is from genome assembly GCF_007559355.1 of Allobacillus sp. SKP2-8. Taxonomy (NCBI): domain Bacteria; kingdom Bacillati; phylum Bacillota; class Bacilli; order Caryophanales; family Bacillaceae; genus Allobacillus; species Allobacillus sp. SKP2-8. The sequence goes on from NZ_VMHF01000020.1 coordinate 5,840, forward strand.
CCGTATCTGAATAAAAAAACACCTCTTCTCTTGAAAACCAAAGAGAGGAGATGTTTTAGTTAATCCATATATTCGTTGATCAACTCACGAACCTCATCGGTCGTTTCAGTCATCATCAACCGATTTCGTAATTCACCTGCGCCGCGAAATCCTTTGACATATATTTTGAAGAATCTCCGCAATGTCTTGAACGGACGTGTTTCCATCTGCTCAGCATATTGATCAAATAAATCGAGATGTAATCTCAATAAATCCAACGATTCCTTGTGTGTATGCTCTTTCTTTTCTTTTTCAAACGCGAATGGATTTTTAAATATCCCTCGTCCGATCATGACACCATCTACACCGTATTGTTCAACGAGTTCCAAACCTTTCTGACGATCTGGAATATCACCGTTAATCGTCAGCAATGTATCCGGTGCAATTTCATCTCGAAGCTTTTTAATTTCCGGAATTAATTCCCAGTGCGCATCGACATCGCTCATCTCTTTTTTTGTACGGAGATGAATGGATAGATTGACGATATCTTGTTTCAAAATATGCGTTAGCCAATCTCGCCATTCATCAACGCGTGTGTAACCGAGTCTTGTTTTCACACTGACCGGCAGTCCGCCAGCTTTAGCCGCTTCAATAATTTCTGCTGCAACTTCCGGACGGTTAATGAGTCCACAACCTTTTCCGTTTGCTGCGACATTTTGAACAGGGCATCCCATATTAATGTCGATTCCGCGAAAGCCTTCCTTCGCCATTCCGATACTCATTTCTCGGAAATACTCAGGCTTGTCTCCCCAAATATGTGCGACAATCGGTTGCTCGTCCTCCGTATACGTCAGACGGCCACGAACACTTTGTCTTCCTTTTGGATGGCAATAGCTCTCTGTATTCGTAAACTCTGTAAAAAATACATCTGGTCTTGCCGCTTCACTGACGACATGACGAAAAACAACGTCTGTTACATCTTCCATCGGTGCTAATATAAAAAATGGTCGTGGTAAATCACGCCAGAAATTTTCTTTCATATTGAATCTCCTCGTTCTTTTGTTTGTATTCGCTCGTTCGCTATTTAAGATTCATTTATACCATGATTCATTTTAATCATTAAACCCAAGAATATCAACAAAAAATGATGATGCGGTTTTTCTATTTCTCTTTTTCTTCATTTCATACGCTAACCATTTACCTATGACTTTCATCTTCTTTTTCTTCCTACTTAAGTAGCAAATGCATTGAGAGCCTTATTACTTTCTTATCATTTTCAGATTATTAAGAGGATTAAATCTTTTATGACAGAATACATACAAGCAACCACATGAAAGGAAGTGATTTGATTGAAACAATTCAGGCTGTTGAGTATGGTTCTTGTTTTACTCATGGTTTGGACAACACCTGGTCTAGCGGCTAATCATAATGGAAATGGAGGTTCTGCCCACGCATTTGACAACAAAATCATTAAGAGAATTGATGTAGACCGCATTTACGATCATGTTTCACATCTGTCAGAAAAGATCGGTCCACGTGGTGCAGGTACAGAAGCTGAGCTTGAAACAGTTGATTACTTGGTGGAGCAATTTGAAAGTTATGGTTACGAAGAAGTCAATGTACATGAGTTTACTTTCCCATCAGGAGGAAAAGAAGTCACTTCGTACAATGTTGAAGCGGTTAAAGAGCCGAAGAAAAATCATGACTCAGGACAACAGATTATCGTTGGCTCACACCACGATTCAGTTCCTTGGGGGCCAGGCGCAAATGATGATGCATCAGGTACGGGTGTTTTGCTTGAATTAGCGCGTGTATTCTCAAACGCTCCAACAGATACAACCGTTAAATTCGTCGCTTTCGGTGCAGAAGAATATGGACTATGGGGTTCCAGAAGATATGCCGAAGCAATGTCTGAAGACGAGGTCGAGCAAACAGTGGCAATGTTTCAGTTAGACATGGTCGGAAGTGCCGATGCAGGAGATTTAGTTATGTTTACAGCTGACGGGGAACAAAATACAGTAACTGATCTTGGAGCTGCAGCTGGTTCTCGAGTTAGTGAACTCGTTCCATACAGTGAACTTGGCCGAAGTGACCATGTACCATTCCACAATTTAGGCATTCCAGCAGCATTGTTTATCCATACACCACTTGAACCGTGGTATCATACAGAGGACGATTTAATTGATTACGTCAGCAAAGAAAAAATGTTCGATGTAGCAAAAATTGTTGGATCAGCCGTTTATCGAGTTGCACGAAAAGATACACCTGCACTTGAACGTTCGGCAGTCGCACCTGTTCCTGTAGATTATTATTACGAAGAGCCAAATTTATAAAAATTCGAGACTAAAGAAACAAATTAAAACCCGAGCGATCTAGATGTAAAATAAATCGTTCGGGTTTTTTGCTTAAATCGCTGTCCTTCTAGATGCTTCTCTGATCGCAGCGTGACGGAACTTCCGTAGCCAGCAATCGTTACTTCAGTAGTTAGCGACACTTCTTCAGTAGTCAGCGACTAAACTTCAGCAGTTAGCGACACTTCTTCAGCAGTCAGCAGCACAACTTCAGCAGTTAGCGGCTCTTCTTCAGCAGTCAGCGACTAAACTTCAGCAGTTAGCGACACTTCTTCAGCAGTCAGCGACTAAACTTCAACAGTCAGCGGCTCAACTTCAGCAGTCAGCGACATTACTTCAGCAGTTAGCGGCTCTTCTTCAGCAGTCAGCGACACTTCTTCAACAGTCAGCGGCTCAACTTCAGCAGTCAGCGACTAAACTTCAACAGTCAGCGGCTCAACTTCAGCAGTCAGCAGCACAACTTCAGCAATCAGCGATCGCGACTTTATTTACTTAACTGAAGGCATTGATTTCGCTTCATATCTGCACACTACATTTTTTCTTTTGGCTAACTTTCAATCACCTATCTATAAAAAATCCCCATAAGAGTAGATGTCAAAACGCTCTACTCTTATGAGGATTTAATGTTTCATTCTTTTTTATTATTTTGTGCTTACAGGTTCACCTTGTTCTTCTTTTGTTTCCACAGGGTTTCTAATGAGGTGATCAAAAGCACCTAATGCTGCAGTTGCTCCTGTTCCCATTGAAACGATAATCTGATTGTAGAATACATCTGTACAATCACCTGCTGCAAAAAGACCTGGAACATTCGTAGAACCTTGTTTGTCAACGATAATCTCACCAATACGGTTTTTCTCGACTTTATCGCCAAGCCAACCTGTATTTGGAACAAGACCGATTTGAACAAACACACCTGCTAAGTCAATTTGCTTTTCTTCCTTCGTTTCCAGATCAATATATTTCAATCCTTCAACTTGATCAGATCCTATGATTTCTGTAGATTGAGCATTTGTAATCACAGTCACATTTGGAAGTTTAGCTAGGTTGTTTTGTAGAACTTCGTCTGCTTTCAATTCTGAAGAATACTCTAGAACAGTTACGTGGTTTACAATGCCTGCAAGGTCAATGGCTGCTTCAACACCGGAGTTACCTCCGCCGACAACAGCAACATCTTTCCCTTCAAACAATGGACCATCACAGTGTGCACAGTATGCGACACCTTTGTTCGAGAATTCTGCTTCGCCTGGAATACCAAGTTTACGCCAGCTCGCTCCTGTTGAAGCGATCACTGTACGGCTTTTTAGAATCGCGCCGTTTTCAAGCTCTATTTCAAACATGTCTTTTTTCTCAATACCACTTACGCGTTGTAAGTTAATGATATCAATAGGATAGTCCTTCACATGTTCTTCAAGGCTTGCTACAAGCTTTGGTCCTTCCGTTTTTGTGACACTAATGAAGTTTTCGATGCTCATCGTGTCTAACACTTGGCCACCTAAGCGCTCCGTGACAATTCCTGTACGGATACCTTTACGTGCTGCATAAATAGCGGCACTTGCACCAGCTGGTCCACCACCGACAACAAGTACGTCGAATGGATCTTTGGCAGATAGTTCAGATGCATCCGGTCCACTACCAAGCTTAGCTAGAATTTCTTCTGCAGACATACGTCCACTTCCGAATTCTTCACCATTTAACATAACTGTCGGTACAGCCATGATGTTTTTCGCTTCCACTTCTTCTTTGTTTGTCGCTCCGTCAATCATCGTATGGGAAATATTTGGATTGAGAACGCTCATCATGTTTAATGCTTGCACGACATCTGGACAGTTATGGCAGCTAAGGCTTACGTACGTTTCAAAGTGGTACTCGCCTTTGACTTCTTTTGCTTGGTCAATGACACTTTGGTCGACTTTAGGTGCTCTTCCACTGACTTGCAATAAAGCCAATACAAGTGATGTAAATTCTTCACCGAGTGGAATGCCAGCAAATGCAACCCCAGTGTCTTCACCAACACGATTTACGCTAAAGCTTGGTGTTCTTTCTAAGCTTGTCTTTTCAACCGTAATTTTCGATGACATGGAAGCTATTTCATTCACAAACTCTTCCATTTTATTTGACACGTCACCTGTGTCCACACTGAGTTTTAAAACAATATCACTTTCGAGCAGCTGAAGGTATTGTTCTAATTGTGCTTTAATATTTGCTTCAAGCATGCTTATCGCACTCCTTAAATTTTACCAACTAGGTCTAGACTTGGTGTTAATGTTTCAGATCCTTCTTCCCATTTAGCTGGGCAAACTTCGCCTGGATTCTTACGCACATATTGTGCTGCTTTTACTTTATCAACGATGACACTTGCGTCACGGCCAATTCCATCTGCGTTAATTTCAACTGTCTGAATAACACCGTCTGGATCAATGACAAAAGTACCGCGATCTGCAAGACCGGACTCTTCGTTTAATACGTCAAAATTACGAGAAACAATTCCTGATGGATCACCAATCATTGGATATTTGATTTTACCAATTTTTTCAGAGTTATCGTGCCAGCCTTTGTGTACGAAATGTGTATCTGTTGATACAGAATAAACTTCTACACCCAGCTCTTTCAATGTGTCATACTGATCTTGAAGGTCTTCAAGTTCTGTAGGACAAACGAATGAAAAGTCTGCAGGGTAAAAACAAACAACACTCCACTGACCTTTAAAGTTCTCTTCTGTAACGTCAATAAATTCATCGTTTACAGGATGATAAGCTTTCGCCTGAAATGGTTGTACTTCTTTTCCGATTAATGACATAGTAATTATTCCTCCTAATAGATATTTATTAATAATAATTACAATCAAATATATATTATAATAAACCACTGGTACTGTCAACAAGTACAGTCGTTCTGCAGAAATGTTTAAAGTTTGGACACATTTAACGCTGATTTTCATTATTCATTCATTTGCTTAATTGAGAATTCACCGGTAAAACGACCAAACCTAGCGTTATGATAACAGCCATATACACTAGCATTCCACTTTAAAGCATTCATAAACACGAAAACGAACTTGTAATTGGATTGTAAGGTGCTTAACAAGTTTATTTATCGATTATTGTCATATAACGAGGTGATTTTTATACTCAGACAGCTTCAGATTTATTTTTCACTGTGTTGTGGCGACGTTCGATAAATGATATTACAGTTTTAAACCTTTTAAACGAATAAGCAAATACTGGGCTCTGAACAAATGTGAAAATAAGTGTAAACCAAAAAACAGGTCCTCCGAGAATAAAACCTATCACGAGTATAAAGCTTTCAACGATGATCCGTACTCTTCCGATTGGTGCATTTGTTTTGTCTGCAATGGATAACATAAACCCATCCCTCGGCCCTGAACCAACTTGTGCTGAATTATATAATCCTCCGCCTATGCCCATCACAACCATTCCGCCAATCATGACGAGTGAATCGGTCCATGAGAAGCTCGCATTCGGCAAAAAATCAATCCATAGAAATAAGTCAACAAAAGCACCGACGAGTACACCATTTAAAAATGTGCCTAATTTAATATAGCTTTTATCCAAGAACCAAGAGACGATGATTAAAATTAAGGAAATAATGATCGCCCATGTACCAATGGATAAACCTAATTTTTCAAATAGCGCAACCGCAAGGACGTCCCACGGATGGATGCCTAGGTGTTGCATACTAAGCGCGATGGTAATCCCATAACTAAACGTCAGTAATCCGATAAAATAAAAAAGCCATCGAGTGATGAACATAAACATCTTGCTTCTTCCTTTCTTTCTCTCCTATATCTATATTAATACGAATTAACCGGATAAGAAAGTTCCCGGATTATCAATGTAAAAACTCGAATGAGCGAACGTCATTAAACATGAAAAAACCTCTCGAGATTATTTATTCGAGAGGTTAGTGATTGTTATTTTGTTATGGCGTCCCGGAGTTGTCTTTTTAAAATTTTTCCACTGGCATTGCGTGGTAATTCATCGACGAGTTCAACTTGTTTTGGCACTTTGAAACTTGCGAGCTTCCCTTTCACATGTTGAATGATTTCATCTTCCGTGATGTCATCTTTTCTGACGACAAATGCAGTTACCGCTTCAATCCATCTTTCATCAGGTACACCGACAACGGCGACTTCTGCAACTTGAGGCAATTGATAAATACAATCCTCAATCTCTCTTGAAGCGACAACGACACCACCCGTATTAATGACATCCTTCACACGGTCAATCACTTCGATGTAACCTTCTTCATCCATTTTCACGAGATCCCCTGAGTGAAACCATCCATCCTTAAAGGCTTCACTCGTTGCTTCTGGCTTGTTCCAATAACCTAGACATAAATGCGGCGATCGGTAAACGATTTCTCCTAGCTCACCAACAGCAACATCATTTCCTTCTGAATCAACGACTCGTGTTTCAACAAACAAAAGCGGTCGGCCTGCTGAACTCGGACGTTCTTCGTGCTCTTCTGGAAGCAAGACTGTACAGGCTGGGCCCATTTCGGACTGACCGAACACGTTATAAAACCCTAATTCAGGAAGATGGTTTTGCAGTCGTTCTAAAATCGGACCTGGCATAATCGAAGCACCGTAATAGGCTTTTTTCAGTGTACTTAAATCACGATTTGTGAACTCAGGATGATTCGCTAAAGAAACCCATGCCGTTGGTGCCGCGAAAAATGAAGTAATATCATCCTCTTCTATCGATTGCAAAACTTGATCAGGTACAGGAGATTTCAACACTTTGTTCCAGCCACCAACCATTAAGGCAGGAAGCATGAAAACATGCATTTGTGCAGAATGGTAAAGAGGCATACTATGGAGCGCTCGGTCCGATTCTTTAATATTCAACCCTTGAATACAACTGACATAATGATGGACTAACGCCCGATGTGTCATGATGGCACCTTTTGGTTTGGAAGTCGTTCCTGAAGTGTAAAGTAACTGAGCAACATCTGTGTCTTCCACTCCAAAGTCGACCTCTAAAGGCTCATCATTTTTTGTTGTCCAGTCTAATACGTGATCTTCAAAATAAATTATTTTGTGATGGTGATTATTCTCATTCTTTTCGATCTCTGTTGCAAGATCAAGATCGGCTACAACTAAGGTAGGATCTGAATCACTCAAAATATAGTCCAACTCCGCCCCTTTTAGTTGGAAATTTACCGGAACATGAATCGCTCCTAAACGAACTGCCGCAAGATACAGCTCTACATATAAATCGGAATTTTTGCCATACGCAGCAACACGTTCTCCCTTGTTCACACCTTGGTTTTGTAATTCGAGAGCTACACTGGTGACTGCTTGATCTAACTGTTCATACGTCCACGTTCTTTCCCCATAAATGATTGCCGTGTGGTGCGGAGTCCGTTTCGCTGTCCGTTTGACTGTTTCAGCAATGGTGTTGGATCTCATTTCATCTCCTCCATTTCGTTATATAAACTTAAATTCAAAAACTTTAGTATTATCAGAATTATTTGATTTAATTTTAGCTCAAAAATGTCTAACCTGCAATAGTTGGTCAATCTTATCTTCATTCCTTATAATAGAAGAAATATTTAAAAGGAGATTAAATCATGCAGACCGTCCAACAACTTTCTGACCGAATCTATTACCTACCACCGTATCCCAAAACAGATCGTCCAATTTTGGCAGCGGTCGTTGGGGATTCACGGACACTACTCATCGATGCCGGAAATTCTGCGGAACATGCAAAACTGTTCAACCAGCAACTGAATGTTCATGGGATTTGTGGTCACTTATTAGCACTTACCCATTGGCATTGGGATCACGTATTTGGGTTGCAGGAAATGAACCTCCCTTCGATTGCGAACAACCTGACTCTTCAAGGAATGAAAAAACTGCAAGGCTATTCTTGGAATGACCAAGCATTAGACCGCCGTGTCGAACAAGGTATTGAAATCCCTTTTTGTTCGGAAGCAATCAAGCTTGAATTAGGTGCTGATCGAAACGTTATGATTCCAGACCCAACCATTACGTTTGATCATCAAATCAAACTAAATCTCGGTGGGGTTTCCTGTATCATCGAGCACGTTGGCGGCGACCACTCACCTGACTCGACGCTAATTTATGTACCCGAGGAAAAAATGCTCTTTCTCGGAGATTGCCTCTATGCAAATATGTATGCAGAAAAGTGGCACTATACGACTGAAAACATAACGAAGCTACTAGACAGAATTGATGAGTTCGACGCAGAAACATTCTTCTTGTCCCATCACCCTGGACCATTTACGAAAGAAGAATTCTCTTCCTTTCGATCATTGTTGAAAACCTGCGCGCGGTTAGCGGAAAAGCATCAAGGAGAACGAGATTCTATGGCTCATGAGATGGCCTCACTTTTGCAACGCGAATTAAATGAAGAAGAAAAAGAAATTATGGAGTACTTCGTGAACGGATTTCGGATTTAAGTGCTTTTATCATTCAGAGCCCTTCTATTCCGGGGTAGAGCGTTATTTCGGTACGTTATCTTCGATTAGAAAGCTTCTATTCGAGGATAGAGAGCTATTTTCGTGCGCTACCCCCGATTAGAACGCTTCTATTCGAAGGTAGAGAGCTATTTTTGTACGCTACCCCCGATTAGAACGCTTCTATTCGAAGGTAGAGAGCTATTTTCGTGTGCTACCCCCGATTAGAACGCTTCTATTCGAAGCTAGAGAGCTATTTTCGTACGCTACCCCCGATTAGAGTGCTTCTATTCAACGATAGGGAGCAATTTTCACACGCTATCCCTGATTAAAACATTTTTTTAAATGAACAGAACAAAAAACGGCACCTAACCATTTATTTTCATGGCAGGTGCCGTCTTTCTATTTTTTAACCCTCATTTATTTTACGTAGTTTGTCGTGATGTAGATACTTTGCTCATTTGGAATCGACTGATCAAGCCAGTTATAACAATGGATATAGCTGCTGGCACTAACCAACCGAGTCCTTGACCATATAATGGTAACCATTTCTCAAAAAGGGTTATTATCGGTTGCATCCAAGCGAAGTAATCGATTCCTAATGATTCAGCAAGCGACTTCAACCCGTCAAAGAAACCGATTACAAAAGTGACCGAAATCGTCGTGATGTAAACAAGTTGTGCATGCTTAAATAGTGGTGATAAAAACGTTAATAAAATTAAAACGATCGCTAATGGGTATAAAAACATTAAAATCGGTACGGAATAAGTGATGATATTTGTCAGTCCAAAGTTCGCAATGGCAAACGTGATTGTCACAAAGAAAATAACATAGGTTTTATAGCTGAATTTCGGCATCAATGAATGAAAGTATTGAGCGTTGGCCACAGTCAATCCAATCGCTGTCGTTAAACATGCCAGTATAATGGCAATCGCTAACAATACAGAGCCGAATGTTCCATAATAATGCGAGGCTGCGCCACTTAAAACAGGCCCACCATTATCAAATATTGGAAGAACCTGTGTACTGATTGCTCCTAAATAAGCAATCCCCACATACATGGTTCCAAGAAGTAAAATGGCTATGCTACCAGCTTTAATAGTCGTCCGAAGTATATCTTTTTTCGACGTAACACCCATCGCATAAATCGCATTGATGACGATAATGCCGAAAACTAAAGATGAAAGTGCGTCCATTGTATTGTAGCCTTCAAGAAACCCTGTCAGAAATGCTCCATCCGAATAAGATTCCTGTGGTGATTGGAATTCACCCATCGGATTGACGAAAGCGGTTACTAATAAGATCGCAATCAAAGAAACTAACCCAGGCGCCAACATTTTACCGATTGTATCAACTAGCTGTCCTGGCTTTAAGGAAAAGAAAAGAACGACTAAGAAAAATAATAACGTAAAAATAAATAATGCTAGTTGCTGAGACGACTCACTGACAAAAGAGGATATACCGATTTCAAACGCCACCGTTCCCGTACGAGGGGAGGCGAAGAATGGCCCGATCGTTAAGTATAATAATGATGTAAAAAACACTCCATATAACGGGTGCACCCGTGCCGCAAGCTCTTGTAAATTTCGACTCCCTGAAAAACTCATGGCGATGATTCCGAGGAGTGGCAAGCCAACACCCGTGATTAAAAAGCCAATTGCCGCTGGCCAGAGATTTTCACCAGCATTCTGTCCTAAACTTGCCGGAAAAATCAGATTTCCAGCGCCAAAAAATAACGCGAATAACATAACTCCTACTGCTGCATAGGATGAGAATGATAATTTCACAATCGAGTTCCCCCATCGATGATTAATTTCTGTGATTTTTCTGAAATATTTAATTTATCAAGCGAAACTTATGGTACTACGATTGTGTTTATATTTCAATGCTTTTTAAGTGAATTTTTAGACAAATTGTGACAAAGTTTTTTCCAATTTATCTAGTTGTTTACGCAGCAAGGGAAATCATTCAATTTTAATATCATGAATTCGGGATTTGTTTGCCTGATTTTTTTATTCATTTTCCGGTTTTAAACGGCTTTACTGAGCAGTATACCCTCCATCAATGATAATCGCTTGGCCTGTTACACCACTGGCCAAGTCCAAATGTCTTATTTAATAGTTTCACGCTCGTGTTAACAATCTCCTGCATACTCTCTCCATCACTCTTTTGATTTTCGTACAAGTTTACTCTCCCCCGTTCATCTGTCGTTCATATTCAATGGGTAAACTAAAATTATCAAAATGGTTGGAGGAATGGAAAGATGAACATTGGCTGGAAAGAAATCAATAAAAATAAAAGTAGATTTTTGATTTTAGGCTCAATCATTTTCCTTGTTAGTTTATTGACAATGATTATATCCGGCTTAGCGAACGGATTGTCACAGGATAATGCCGCTTTAATAAAAGATTTACCAGAAGGTCATTTCTATATGAGTGAAGATGCTGAGGAAACTTACAATCTATCAAGAATAGATACAGATGTTCAACATGAAATCATGAATGACCATCAAAATGCGGTAGCCTTATCGATTCAAATGGGGTTCTTGATTGATCAGGAGGACAAACAGCAAAGTGTTGCATTCGTTACAGCAACCGATTCAAAGCTATTTACACAAGTTGATGAAGGGGAAGTCATCGTAGATCGCTCGTTGAAAGAGAAAGGTATAAAAGTGGGGGATCTATTAACAAACAATCAACTCCGTGATGAATTAGTCGTCAAAGGTTTCGTTGATCAAAAGAAATTCAGCCATGCGCCAGTCGCGTATATTAATAGTGAAGACTATAAAAAGATGTATAACGTTGAACAAATGCAATTAGTTTTCCTACCAGGAGAAAATTCAGCACAAAATTTCACTGGATTACAATCCTACTCGAATAAAGATTTTTTAAGTACGATTCCGAGTTATAACGCAGAACAAATGTCCTTAACAATGATTGTTTCGTTTTTAATCGTCATCAGTGGCATGTTGTTTGCAATCTTTTTCTACATGATGAACATTCAAAAGATTGGTTTATATGGAATTCTAAAAGCCGTTGGAATCAAAACAAGTAGACTGTTCAAGATGATCTGGACACAAATGTTATTCATTACCATCATTGCTTTGGCGCTGTCCATTTCGCTAAGTCATGCGTTCAATAGCATCGCACCTGAAGGAATGCCTTTTCACTTAACCTTTGAGACGACAACACAGCTATCAATCATTTTCTTAGTTGTCGGTTTTATCGGAGCTACACTTTCAGGATTACAAATTAGAAAAATCGAGCCGCTTCGGGCGATCCAACAAGGAGAGGATTAATTTGACGATATTCACATTGGACGAAGTAGAGAAAACATTTACAAATGGTGAAATAGAGGAAAATATATTGAAAGGCATTAGCCTATCGCTAAAAGAAGGAGAAATCACCGCACTCGTCGGTACATCGGGTTCTGGCAAGAGTACACTGTTGACGATTGCTGCAGGATTACAACCCGCTTCCGATGGTGAAGTTCTGTTTGATGGCAATAACCTGACAACCATGAGTTCTGAACAAGTACGTAAAGTACGTGCAAAGGAATTTGGGTTTGTCTTTCAATTTGCTCACCTCGTTCCTTTCCTCACAGTGGAAGAACAATTGATGCTTATGCTGGAAGTCTCTGAATCTACATTATCAAAGAAAGAACAAAAAAAAGAAATTGATCAGCTTTTAAATGTGATTGGAATGGAGCACCGTAAAACAGCCTACCCTTCTTCATTGTCGGGTGGTGAAAAACAGCGAGTTGCCGTTGCTCGTGCGATCATTCACAAACCAAAAGTTCTTTTTGCTGATGAACCGACGGCAAGCTTGGATTCAAAACGATCCAAAGATATGATGGAGTTAATTCGTGATTTAACGAAAAAGATGAATATTACAACGTTAATGGTTACTCACGATGAAGAAATGCTCTCTTATGTAGACCGAATTCTACAAATGAGTGATGGTATGGTCCTAGAAAATAAATGACATTAGTAGAAAACGATTAACGATAGTGAGAATATAAAGAGGCTGAGACAATACCTTTAAAGTTGACACAGATACGAATATTCTAATTTAGTGTGCCGGAAATACGCGCTTCGGAAATATACTGCGCTTTTCGCGGGCAGCTGTTGAGCCTCCTCGTGCTTCGCACTGCGGGGTCTCACCTAGGCTTTTGCTCCCGCAGAAGTCTCCGTATATTTCCTACGCTAAGTTAGATTGTTATTCGTGTTTCTGAGTTTATAACTCAGATTTGTCCCAAGCTCTATTTGCAATTGAAAATGGTTAAGAAGGAGGCTACGCAATGAAAACAATTCTTGTTGTCGATGACGATATAAACATTTTGCAGTTGGTATCCATCCATTTAACCGAAGCGGGTTATCACGTCGTTCAAGCAAAAGACGGGACAGATGCATTAAAAATTCTTCATAAGGAACAATGTGATTTAGCAGTCGTCGATGTCATGATGCCTTTCATGGATGGCTTTGCTTTAACGAGAGAAATACGAAGAGAATTCGATATACCCGTCATCCTTTTAACAGCCAAAGATCAAATTAATGACAAAGAGGAAGGGTTTAAATCCGGTACAGATGATTATCTCGTTAAACCGTTTGAGCCGAAAGAATTAATCTTTCGAATCGAGGCGTTATTTCGCAGGTACGACAGCCATGCAGATGACGATTCGAAAATCCGATTCGGCAATACGATGATCAATAAACAAACATATGAAGTCCAAATCGATGATCGAACGATTCTTTTACCTTTAAAGGAATTCGAACTTCTCTACTTTTTAGCATCCAATCCGATGCATGTGTTTTCAAGAGAACATATAATTGAACATGTTTGGAGTTGGGATTATGAAGGCGATGAACGAACAGTCGACGTTCATATTAAACGATTAAGGCAACGCTTCTCTAATTTAACAGATGATTTTCAAATTAAAACCGTGCGTGGCATTGGGTATTCATTGGAGGCTAAACGCAAATGAGGTCCCTTTATGTTAAATTTGTATGGATTACAATCGGCATTATGATTTTTAGTAGCGTTATTGCCTTTTTCATTTCCAATACGTATTATCAACAAAAATTAAAACCTGAAAACGACGAAAAGAACACGGAAATTGCATTGAATATCGCTGAATTCACCGAACAACATCCTGAGGTCAACCTGCATGATTACTTGGAAAACATCTCTTCGATTGGATATCAACTTTATTTAGTCGATGAATCTGGCGATGAGACGTCATTCGGTGCCCCTTTCCGGGAATACAACCTTTCAAAGTCCGCTGTTGAACAAGTATTAAGCGGTAATGTTTTTCATGGAATTTTAAACTTCCCACAAGAAACATTCGTGACCGGTTTCTTTGCGAATGAATTAAAAAATACAATTGGTGTGCCATTAACACATAATGATGAAAACTATGCACTCTTTCTTCGTCCGGACATTAAACTGCTTTTCAATGAGATGCATATTTTATTTGGTTGGCTGCTAGCCCTAACCATTCTGCTCAGTATTATTATGGTTCTTTTCAGTACAAAATACTTAGTTCAACCAATTTCAAAACTGACGACAGCAACAAAAACGTTATCTGAAGGTAATTTTAATGTGGATGAGCTCGATACAGAGCGGAATGATGAACTTGGGGAGCTTTCTTCTCATTTTTTACGAATGGCTAACAGGCTAGAACAGACAAACGAAATGAGAAAAGAATTTATTTCCAACATCTCACATGATATACAGTCACCTTTATCCAATATAAAAGGCTATACAAACCTGCTAGAAAGTGATTCTCTCAATCCAGAAGAAAAAAGCAATTACATTTCCATCATTAATGGTGAGATTAGCCGACTTTCGACATTAACGAAACAACTACTATTGCTTGCGTCATTGGATCGCGACGAAGATTTGATGAAAGAGACTACCGTTCATATAGGTGAACAGCTTAAAGAACTGATCAGGAATCATCAGTGGCAAATGGATGAGAAAAATATATCAATCGGATTTAAACTACCGGACGTAACGATTACTGCTGATCCTGCTTTACTCCATACGGTTTGGGAAAATTTATTAACGAATGCCATTAAATATAACAGGCCAGATGGCAGCATTGAATTGTTAGTTGAAGAAAAACCTGAATCTGTGCGCGTCTCCTTCATCGACTCAGGCATCGGAATAAAAGCAGATGAACAAGCGAAAATCTTTGATCGTTTTTATCGAGTCGATTCTGCGAGAACGCGATTGATTGAAGGTACAGGATTAGGACTATCGATTGTCCAAGCCATCGTCCAATTGCATGGTGGAACAATTCATATAAACAGTAATGAAAACGAAGGAACAACAATTGATGTGGAATTACCGAAAAGTTAAGAGTTTAACTAATCGCAACTGTCATTAACCTTTGTTCATACCCCGTTCATATTCAAGAGATATACTTTATATAATGAAACCTTGAACAATTGGAGGGGTATTGAATGAATAAAAACAGTAAGATTTTATTGCAGTTTGCGGGAATATTCGGACTGATTGGTGCTATCTTAGGTGCACATATGGCCGGTTCTGGTTCTTATGCATTCCGTGCGGTGCATGCCCATATTCTTGTCGTCGGCTGGCTAACCCTTTTCGGATGGGCCGTTTATTACAAGATCTTTCAACAAAAGGATTCACTATTAACGAAGCTTCATGTTTGGACAGCCATTATCGGTTCTGTAGGATTAACGATCGGCATGTGGTTATATATGGTGAAGCCATTTGAACTTCCTACTGGCGTCACGCTATCAGTCTATATCGGTGGTGGTGTTGCATTACTAGCCAGTTTCTTCTTCTTTTTCTTGCTCACCTTGTTTGTAAAAGAAGAAAAATAAGTACGATAAAGGATTATGGATTCAAGCCTTATAAGTTACTAAGCTATACGGTTAACCCTGAAGGTGTGCAGAATAACCCTGAAGCTGCATGGACTAACGCTGAAGTTATGCGGATTAACCCTGAAGC
>NZ_VMHF01000020.1:21615-28635 GCF_007559355.1 Allobacillus sp. SKP2-8
GGTGCAAATTAACCCTGAAGCTGGGCTGATAAACACTGAAGCGGTGCGGATTAACCCTGAAGCTGGGCTGATAAACACTGAAGCCGAACGAATTAACACTGAAGACGGCCTTTGATCATCCATAATCCTTTACTTTTTAAATAAACTCACGTACAATGCAAATTAACAACTCATTGAAGTTAATGTGCAAAAATTTCATAAGCAATACTTGGATTTATATTTTTTTCGATAATATCTCTAATTCATAATATATAAATTCATGTTAAGTGAGTTTACCGGTTAACGATTAGGTAAAGTATCTAACTGGAAAGCTGTTTCTGGAATGAATGTATTAACAGTTTGGCAGTCTGAAGAAGTTAGATGCTGTCAGCAGACTAGCGGGTAATGATTACGCTACAATAGGTAAATTATTTACAATCAATCGACCTGAATAACAAAAATGGAGGGTAATTACGTGGAACACATTTACATGGAAAATAAAAAAGGCGCACCAGTTTTCGTACTTCTTCACGGAACAGGTGGCACAGAAAAAGACTTAGTTGGTCTTGGAGAGTTACTAAATCCTGAATTTAACATCTTAAGTGTTCGAGGCAATGTACAAGAGAATGGGATGAACAGATTCTTCAAACGTCATGGTGAAGGCAAGTATGATTGGGAAGATCTGAAATTCCGTGGAACTGAGCTTTATGACTTCATCGTAGAAAAATCCAAAGAGCATGATTTCAAATTGGAAGATGTCATTTTTGTCGGATTCTCAAACGGATCCAACATCGCGATCCAATTGATGTTAGAGTATCCAGAAACGTTCAAAAGAGCTGCATTATTCGCTCCGTTATATCCAGCAGATGTTGAAAAGACACAAGACTTCAGCGATATGGACGTCTTCTTATCCCTTGGAAAAGGTGACCCGATTGTACCGGAATCCGAAAGCGAACGCGTCATCAATCTATTTAAAGATCGAGGTGCTGACGTCACGACAGCTTGGGTGAACGGACATAATTTAACACAGGAAGTCGCTTTGGAGGCAAGAAACTGGTTGAATGAATCAATTAAAAATGATGCTTAAGTATGTAGGAAATATGGGACATTGAAGTACAGTGAAAGAAAAGGATTGCTTCGTCAAAATATCGACGAAGCAATTTTTTTATCATTCATTCAAGAAGATGTTTTACTTTTTTCAAGTTGCTTAATCCAAAACTGCACAGTAATTATATCGATTTTTTCCTCAATCTTTTCAAGTACCTTTTGCCTTTCTTTTCCACTCAACATTACATCTCTTTCAAAATTTTCTCGGGAATGGACGCATGTCACACCCCATTACTTATTATTAGCACGAAGAAAGCTTTCGGCTGCCTCTTCCACATTGGGTGAAGAAGCAATAGCAGAGATTACGGCGACTCCATCCGCGCCTGCTTGAATTACTTGCTCAGCATTCTCAGGTGTAATGCCACCGATCCCTACAATCGGTACAGTGATTCCGTGATCTCTGAAGCGTTCTATAATCTCTGTCCCTGCGACTATTTCAGCATCGTCTTTAGAACTCGTCGGATAAATTGGACCTAAACCTAAATAATCCGCCCCATCTTTGATCGCTTGCTCCGCTTCTTCAATCGTGTGCGTGGAAACGCCTAAAATCTTATTGCTAAACTTTTCTCTTACTATACCCGCTTCCAAATCGTTTTGGCCAACATGAACGCCGTCAGCATCTAACTCGATTGCTAAATCGAGATCGTCATTTACGATAAAGGGAATATGGTTTTCCTGACATACTCTTTGCAAGCGCTCTGCCAATCTCAGTTTCTCGTTTCCAGTTAGAGCTTTTTCTCCTTTTTCTCGAAATTGAAATAGCGTAATCCCCCCTGCAATTGCTTCTTCAAGCACGTTAACCGGGTCCCTGCCATTACAGTTAGGGCTCCCCATAATAAAGTAAACAGGAAGTAATTCTTTGATTTGTTCTGTTTTTTTGTCTACCATATCAGAAACTTTTTACACCCCTTTTTTTATACGCCCAATGATTAGTAGGCCCATGTCCTTCGCCTATCCCTAATTCCGTTTCGATTGCTGCACGGGTAAAATCTTTTGCTGTTAGGACTGCTTGCTTTATTTCAACGCCTTTTGCTAGTTCGGCTGTAATCGCAGCAGAAAACGTACAGCCTGTTCCATGTGTATGACGGGTGTCTATTCTTGGAGAAGTCATTTCAACGAATGTTTCACCATCAAAAAATAAGTCAACAACGTCATCTTCACTTCCATGACCGCCTTTCATTACAACCGACGTAGCGCCCATTCGAACGATATCTTGAGCGGCTCTCTTTCGGTCATCCATGGTTTTTATTTTTCTATCGGTGATTATTTCCGCTTCAGGAATATTAGGTGTTATGACCGTTGATAGTGGAATTAGTGTATCGATCAATGCGTTAACAGCTTCATCTTGCAAAAGCTTTGCCCCACCTTTAGCAATCATAACTGGATCAATGACAACATTGTCCCATTGGTAATGATGAATTCGCTCACTAACAGCCTCTATGATCTCACCCGAAAATAACATGCCCGTTTTCAATGCGTTCGTTCCCATGTCCTTACCGATTGCATCAATCTGCTCAACAATCCCATTTAAAGGTATCGGATAAACCCCATGAACGCCTAACGTATTCTGAGCTGTTACTGCAGTTATAATGGACATTCCATAAGCGTCTAACTCTTGAAAAGTTTTAAGATCTGCTTGAATCCCCGCTCCGCCACCACTATCTGACCCAGCAATCGTTAATGCTTTTGCGATAACCATAGTTCGGCTCCTTTATTTCGTAGTTCTTTCGATTTTACTAAGAACTTCATCGTCTTTTGTTACTTTCGAAAGTTGATTCAAAAATTCAATTTGAAAACTTCCTGGCCCCCTGTCTCCAACCAACTTTGCCGCTTTCTCTGCAGCAATACCATAAAAGGAAACAGCCGATGTAGCCGCTTCAAGAATATTGTTATTTACAGCAGCAAATGCACCAATCACTGAAGATAATAAACAACCACTTCCTGTCACTTTTATCAGTAAGGGATCACCATTTGTGACGAGATTTGTACCTTTATTATTTGAAATGACATCTACTTCACCCGTAATCACTACTGTACTGTTAAAGAGTTCTGAAGCTCTCTTAGCCAATTGTGTGACGTCTCCATCTCCCGAACGAGCATCAACACCTTTGATTTCCCATTGCTCACCCGTTAAATGAGCAATCTCAGCTGCGTTTCCTCTTAAAACTGTAACGTTTACATCATTTAAAATCTGCTTTGCTTTTGCAGTGCGGAAACTTGTTGCGCCTGCCCCCACAGGGTCTAAAATGACAGGATGATCTTTTTCGTTTGCCGCTTTGCCAGCTTCGATCATGGCATCAACTGTGTCTGTCGTTAACGTCCCTATATTTAGGACGACTGCTCCTGCAATCGAAGCCATTTCTGCAACCTCTTCAATCGCATTCGCCATGACCGGTGATGCGCCAACAGCTAACAATCCATTCGCCGTAAAATTTGTCACCACTTGATTCGTTATATTATGAACTAACGGGGTCTGTTCTTGTACGACCTTTAAATTCTTATACATGCTCGATTCCCTCCTGTTTTAATCCATCACTAGTCCGCCGTCTACGACGAGGTTTTGTCCAGTAATTGCTCGTGCCCAAGGCGAAGCGAAAAATAAAGCCGCATCAGCTAATTCCTCAGGCCTAGTTGCTTTTTGTAAAGGTGTGGTTGACTCAATAATTCCAAACACTTCCTCTGTGGTTACACTACTTGCATCCGTTTCTTTTAATAACCCGCCAGAGACCATATTGACAGTAATACCGTATTGACCTAATTCCTTCGCCATATTACGCGTAAATCCAATCATTGCCGCTTTACCCGTTGTATATTCGTGGTACGCAACGACTGGGTTTTGGACGAGATTCGTTCCAATGTTAATCACCCGACCAAACTGTTGCTCCTTCATGTCGCTTAAGCATGCTTGTATCGTGTTTAAAGATGCTTTAATGCTTCCTTCGAACTGTGTATTGAAACCATCCCAGTCGAGGGCAAATGCATTCTTTTGAGCGACTGGGTCAAAACGAAAATCTACCAATGCGTTATTCACAATCGTCGTAATCGGTGTACCAAAGTGTTCTACAGCCTTTTTGACCATTTCATCAACTTGTTCTGTATCACGGACATCTGCCTGTAGTGCAATAGCTTTTTCCCCCAACGTTGTTGATAGCTCCTCAGCTTTTTCTTTACTTTTAAAATAATTCACAACAACATTTGCACCTTGTTCAGCGAAAGTAGTGGCTAATTTAGCACCCACCCCTCTACTTGCTCCAGTAATTAATACAGTTTGTTTGTTTAGCTCCATAATATTTACCTCCATATTTATGTATTAATAGGGAAAATAAAAAACCAGATCACAAGGACCTGGTTTGGTAGTTAACATTTAAACTACTTCCCTACGCTGGCATGATCCAGATCAGGTCCTGAGGGTCAAAAAGTTTATCTTTTTTCTCAGCTTGAAACACAAGCTCCCCTAGTAGAAACAATTCATTTATTATTCTATTACTTTTCATTCTACACTTAACATTTAATATATTCAACTATTTGAATAGAATGATTACTACTGAATGAACAAATCTCTTCCAAATGAATTGAGTTATTGGTCGGTCAGTCTTTCTCTTCTTTCATCGCTTCCACTACGCGATCTTTTGGATCCCAGCAATTAAATTGGTACGTTGGTTTCGTATCAAAACCTAGTCTTTTACAATAAACTCGCCTACTCCCATCTTCAAATCGATCTATCCGAAAATGTTTACATGTGGCACAACAATGATAGCGATTGGTCATTCCGGACACCTCCATTTTTACTCATTGTATAGTGGCATATATGAATATCGATAAAAAGGTCTTTCTTTACAGCTTATGATATTCGTAATTAGTTAGATACTTGTATATATTACTGAAGCGACCAAGACAAATTTTGTTAAAAAGAGAATCCCAACCGGGTAACCGATTACCCTAATTTATTTAAGGCTTCATATACTCCATACATAACCTCTGAGCCGGTTTTACTTTGTCACCAATGATTAATTCATATAATCTAATACTAACTCAAAGCATCTTTCTTTTGTAAGTGTTGCTTGCGTAGCCACATGCTGCAACGATTCCATTGAACCACCTTCATATGTTAGTGATTCTTCTTTAGCGGTTTCATCTCTGTATTCTATCCATTCTCGTTGTTCATTTCTTAATTGGTCCGCCTGTTCTTTACTAAGTTTTTCCCTCAATACGCCGTAAATTTCATTTAGCTCTTTATCCCAAACTTCATATCTAAACACTTGTTCTTTCTCCATGTCTAATGTTGTCATAGCGTCGGAATTCTTTCGTAAAGTTTCCATCTCTTTTTCAACATCACGAAGTCTACTTAGATATTTCTCTTTATCATCCGTAGATTGGTCGCTTACATTTGTATTAGAACTTAATTGATAGAGTTCATACGTACCGTCTTGATACACTTTATAATAACCTAAGTTCCCTGTCTTCCCAGATACACGCAACGATATGTCGACCAATTGAACCGTATAATATGTACCCTTTTCATCTTCTTCGATTTCACCATTTGTACCAAACGAAATATTATCATCTTTTCCCTCTAGTAATTGTTGCTTCAGGAATTTGATCGCTTCTTCCCCACTACCAATTTGAATAGGTTCATTGGTTTCCGATAGGACTTTTACTTCTTTACTTTCTTTTTCAGCAGAATCAGATTCGTTTGATTCAACATCATCCATCGAACTATTAGATTCAATTGCACTTACAGTTAAATCATTCACTTCTTTCTTACTATTAACTGTCGTAATTTCTTCATCAGTTGATCCACATGCAGCTAATATAATAATCATTGAAATAAATACTGTCATTGAAAACTTTATTCGATTTTTCATAAAAGAATCCTCCTGATGGTTAACGGTTCCGTCTGTTATTCGGGACAAACGATTTAGAAGCTTTAAAATACCGTTATTTGGTTTTCCCCTCTTACTTACTAGTAATTCGACAATATCCAATAAATTTCCTTTATTTATAACATTGTTCGATTTAACTAAAAAATTAATCAGCGATAATGCTATCCTGCACGCGGTTAAGAAGGTGTAGAGATGTTAGAAGCTGAAAAGGATGTTATTACTAACTGTTATCAAGATTATAAAACATATAATATACTGGCTCAAGGTAGGTTCTTTTGGTCTAGTTTGATAAATTTTTCAGTTTTCAATGTGTAGCATTTGTGTAGCATAGGTTAAAACTTAGTCTTTCTGACGACATTCAAACACAAAAAAACCGTTAAAACATTGATAGAACAACATTTTAACGGTTTTAATTCTAAGTCACTTGACTTGGTATACCAGTGGTCGGGATCGAACCGACACTCCCGATGAAGGGAACGGGATTTTGAGTCCCGCGCGTCTGCCAATTCCGCCACACTGGCATGTAATAAAACGGCAGCAATCAATATTCATAACGATTGTAACAGAGAGGCGGCAACCGGATTTGAACCGGTGATAAAGGTTTTGCAGACCTCTGCCTTACCACTTGGCTATGCCGCCATGGAGCGGAAGACGGGATTCGAACCCGCGACCCCCACCTTGGCAAGGTGGTGTTCTACCACTGAACTACTTCCGCAAAATGGCTGGGCTACCAGGATTCGAACCTGGGAATGACGAGACCAAAACCCGTTGCCTTACCGCTTGGCTATAGCCCAAAGATTGAGGGCGACCGGTGGGAATCGAACCCACGAATGCCGGAGCCACAATCCGGTGCGTTAACCACTTCGCCACGACCGCCATATTAAAATGGCAGGGGTAGTAGGAATCGAACCCACATCAAAGGTTTTGGAGACCTTCGTTTTACCATTAAACTATACCCCTATTTATAATAATGGTGGAGGGGGAGAGATTCGAACTCCCGAACCCTGAGGGAGCGGATTTACAGTCCGCCGCGTTTAGCCACTTCGCTACC
>NZ_VMHF01000020.1:28661-29818 GCF_007559355.1 Allobacillus sp. SKP2-8
AAATAAAATGGTGGCTTGGGACGGAATCGAACCGCCGACACAAGGATTTTCAGTCCTTTGCTCTACCGACTGAGCTACCAAGCCATAAGATCTGTTATTTAAATGGCGGTCCGGACGGGACTCGAACCCGCGACCTCCTGCGTGACAGGCAGGCATTCTAACCAACTGAACTACCGGACCATTTTGTTTTAAATTAAATTTACATTTTAGTATGTATTATATTGTCGGTGATTAATTTGGTTGCACCCTACGGGTACTTCCTATTTTACCTTGCTACGAAGTTAATTCAATGTAGATGCGGTAAATAAATTGGTTGCACTCTTCGAGTACTCCATATTTCATCTTACATCGAAGTTAATTCGACGAAGATACGATGATTAATTTGGTTGCACTCTTCGAGTACTCCATATCTTACCTTGCTACGAAGTTAATTCAATGTAGATGCGGTAAATAAATTGGTTGCGGGGACAGGATTTGAACCTGCGACCTCCGGGTTATGAGCCCGACGAGCTGCCTGACTGCTCCACCCCGCGATGTAATTAAAGTTTGATAATGGTGACCCGTACGGGATTCGAACCCGTGTTACCGCCGTGAAAGGGCGGTGTCTTAACCACTTGACCAACGGGCCATATGAGTAATATGGCGGAGAGCGAGGGATTCGAACCCTCGAGACCGCGATAACGGTCTACACGATTTCCAATCGTGCTCCTTCGGCCAACTCGGACAGCTCTCCATATAATATGGCTCCAGCGGCAGGATTCGAACCTGCGACCAATTGGTTAACAGCCAACTGCTCTACCACTGAGCTACGCTGGAATGTTGTTAAAAAGCTTACGTATAAATATGCTTCCCGAGTTGATAGGAGTAATGATCAACATGCCCGGCAGCGTCCTACTCTTGCAGGGGAAAAACCCCAACTACCATCGGCGCTAGAGAGCTTAACTTCTGTGTTCGGAATGGGAACAGGTGTGGCCTCTCTGCCATCGCCACCGGATATGTTTAATTTATTAACTAGCGACAAACTATATTATATTAACCTTCAAGCAAAAATGCAAGTAGAAAATCAATACAATTTAAAATATGTACCTTCAAAACTAGATAAGAAGCAATACATCATAAAGTAAGTTAAGTCCTCGACCGATTAGTATCCGTCAGCT
>NZ_VMHF01000021.1:0-26512 GCF_007559355.1 Allobacillus sp. SKP2-8
TAGGCTATCAACCACAGATTCCTAAGTTAGACATGGATTGGGGACGAGGCAGCCCTGCGAAGAACATACCGAGCGATTATTTTTCGACATTTTTTCAGAGAAATTATAACCTCAATGAAGGAAAGTATGAGATTCGGGTGTCGGGTAATGATGGGGTGAAAGTTTATATAAACGATAACTTAGTATTAGATAAATGGGATAATAAAGGTAATGGTGAATGGAGAGAAACGATCGCATTAACCAAAGGTATACACAGAGTAACGGTTATGCACTATGAAGGTATAAAGGGAATAGCAAATCTCTCTTTCAATATAAAGCCATTCAAAGCAAAAGAATATATCTATCAAGATTACGATATTACACTCGATGATTTCGCGGATAAACAGTTAACAAAATCACCTCAAACAGATAAATACAAAAAATCACCAGGTTGGATACACAAAGATAATTTAACATTTGGTTCGATTTCAACCATAAATGGTAATGGGGTCCGATTAAGAAGTGATCCTAATGATTCTTCTGCGGAGTCTATAAAGTATACAGTTAACTTTGGCACAAAAGTTGACATTCTCGAAAGAGGTGTCCAAGGTTTTGTGTCAGGTGGTAACTCCGAATGGTACAGAATTAGATATAAAAATAACGAATCTTTATATGTGCACTCGAATCTAGTAAACGAAAATGCTGACGTTGCTAATATTCGACCAAGGATAACTGGGGAATCTGTAAACTTAAGATCTGAACCAAGTTTATCAAGTGATGCAAATATTGAATACACAGTAAAACGAAATACTAGATTGGATTTTATAAAAAATGTTCAAGGAACTTCTGTCGGAGGTTCAACATTATGGTATGAAGTCATGTATAAAGGAAAAAAACTATATGTCCATTCATCTTTAGCAAGCTTTTCGACAAATTATTATGCTGAGGCAAATACGAACCATTCTTATGGGTTAACCAGCAAGTCACCACTTAATATTATAGGTAACAGTGGGGATTGGTACAAAATAGATCTATCCACCACTTGGCGGAGCCCAACAAAAGCGGATTTGCTGAAAGAAATAGACCCATCAAAACAAGATGAGCTACAATTCTTAGTACTGTCTGAAAGTACAGGAATTTCTTCTAATCAATTAAATACGCTATTGAAAGATAAAGGAAATTTAGCAGGAAAAGGTAAAGCGTATATAAAAGCTGGTAAGAAACATGGAGTGAATGAAATATATTTAATAGCTCACTCTTTGCTTGAAACGGGTAGTGGTACGAACAAAGAGTCCAAATTAGCAACCGGTGTTGAAGTAGG
Organism: Allobacillus sp. SKP2-8; assembly: GCF_007559355.1. Taxonomy (NCBI): domain Bacteria; kingdom Bacillati; phylum Bacillota; class Bacilli; order Caryophanales; family Bacillaceae; genus Allobacillus; species Allobacillus sp. SKP2-8. Next base: position 1,301 of record NZ_VMHF01000021.1, read on the forward strand.
AAAAGATTCTGATGGAGTACCTCAGTTGGTTACGAAGTCTAATAAAAAATCACTTAGAGATATTAAAACAGTATTTAATGTTTATGGAATCGGAGCCTTTGATCGATGCCCACTAGCGTGCGGAGCACGTGAAGCATATGATAGAGGATGGTTTACTGTAGAAGAAGCAATTATTGGAGGAGGAAACTTTGTAAGTAATGAATACTTCGATAACGGACAAACTACCTTATATTCGATGAGGTGGAATCCCGCAAATCCAGGACATCATCAGTATGCGACTGATATTGGTTGGGCTCGGAAACAAATATTAAGAATGAAAAAGCTTTATAGTCAATTAGATAATCCTCCAATGAAATTCAATATTGTTAGATTTAAAGATTAGATTATTAATAGAAAATAGTGAGAATATAAAATGGAGCCGATTAATAATCGGCTCCATTTTTGGTAGCTCGATTTGGGTATAACTTGATTGTTAAAGTACACTAAGAGGTTCCTAGTAGAAATGTTAGACAATAAAAGAGAGTCATTGAAATTTAATGGAATCTCTATTTATTTGATTCACACAGTTAACAAACAAAAAATTATATAAAGTTGTAATACCTTTAGTTCTATAATTTGTAGTATAATTAAATTTTAAGATTTTAATGTATCAGAGGTGTTTATTGTTATGACTAGATATCTAATTAAGTTAAGACGTGGAAAAATAGGTAAAACATTGCTTTATTTCTTATTTAAATGTATTAGTCTTCTTCCTAGAAAAGAAAAATCGATAGTATTTGAAAGTTTTCATGGTAAGCAGTTCAGTGATAATCCTAAAGCAATCTATAATTATATGAAAGAAAACCATCCTGAATACAAACTCTATTGGAGCGTGGACCGTAGAAGCCTTAGCGCCTTCAATGAATCTGACGTTAATATTTTGAGCAAGTTTTCTTTAAAGTGGATATATATTATGGGAAGAGCAAAAGTTTGGGTGATAAATGCCCGACTTCCATTATGGATACCTAAAAATGACAAAACAATCTATATTCAAACATGGCATGGTACTCCCTTGAAGAAGCTAGGGATTGACATCGAGGATGTTAAGATGCCAGGAACAAGTACTGAAAAATACAGAGAGAATTTCAGTAAAGAGTCAAGTAAGTGGGATTATCTTATCTCTCCGAATAGATATTCAACAGAAATATTTAAAAGAGCATTTAATTTTCAAAATACTATTTTAGAGGTAGGCTATCCAAGAAATGATGTACTAACGAATTTAAATTACAAAGAATATATTAATAAGATTAAGTCAAAGCTAAATATACCTTTGGATAAAAAAGTTTTATTATATGCTCCTACTTGGAGAGATAACAACTTTTTTGAGAAAGGTAAATATCGATTCGATATGACAATGGACTTAGACCGAATGAAAAAAAAGCTGGGTCAAGATTATGTTATTTTATTTAGATTTCATTATTTAATTGCTGACAAATTGGATTTATCTTCCTATCATGAATTTGCTTATAATGTTTCCAGAAATGTTGACATTAGTGATTTATATCTTATTTCTGATATACTAATAACAGATTACTCTTCAGTCTTTTTTGATTTTGCGAACTTAAGAAAACCAATGATATTTTATACTTATGATTTAGAAGAATATCGAGACGAATTAAGAGGCTTCTATATAGATTTTGAAAAACAAGCACCAGGACCACTAGTTAAAAATACCGAACAGTTAATAGACGCCATTATAAATATAGATGAACCTCAAAGTAATGAAGATTTTTACAATTATTTTTGTTATTTGGATGATGGAAAAGCTTCAAAGAGAGTAGCAGAATTGATTGTGAGAGAGACAACAAAGACATGAGTGTATTGAGAGGATTAACAAAATGAAGTCTGCAATTATGGTATTAACTGAGCAAGTAAAAAATTTTCATCTTATAAAAAGATTGTCTTTATATGAATTAAAAAGTAAAAACAAGAGCAATTATTTAGGTATGGCTTGGGAAGTTATTAATCCAACCATACAGATTTTGATTTACTGGTTTGTATTTGGAACGTTAAGAGAAAGAGAACCAGTGATGGTAGGAGATCAAGAAGTGCCATTCTTTATGTGGCTTTTAGCTGCCTTTTTTTTGTGGATATTTTTCTATCAGTCAACTATCGAAGGTTCTAAAGCGATTTACTCTCGTTTGAAAATGTTATCTAAAATGAATTTTCCAATGAGCGTAATTCCAAATTATATAATATTTTCAAAGTTATATGTTCATATTTTTATGCTAGTATTATCGGTTATAATTTTCCAGTTGGCTGGGTTTTATATTAATATATATTATCTACAGTTATTTTATTTTCTATTTTGCATACTTGCACTAGTGTTTTCATTATCATTGATAACGTCAACGTTATCAACGATAATACGAGATGTTCATATGTTATTAAATTCAACTTTAAGAATGTTATTATACCTTTCAGCAGTCCTATGGCCCCTTACTGAACTAAGCGAGTTCCCTATATTAGCTGATTTATTACAATTAAATCCATTAATATATATAATTGAAGGATATAGATCAGCATTTTTTGGAGTTGAATGGTATTTTATAACCCAATGGGAGTATACACTCTATTTTTGGGGACTAGTTTTCATCTTATTCGGCTTAGGGTCTGCAATGCATGTTAAATTCAGAAAGTACTTTATTGATTTCTTATAGAAGGTTGTTGAATATGAACAAAGCAATTCAAGTTAAAGGTGTTACTAAAAAGTATAAATTGTATAACGGATCTAAAGAGCGGATTCTTGATTTAATTACACCTAAAAGTTACGGTGAAGATTTTTATGCCCTCAAAAACGTTGATTTCGAGGCTGAAAAAGGGGACATTATCGGATTTATAGGAATTAATGGCTCTGGAAAATCAACTTTTTCCAACATACTTGCTGGAATCATCCCGGAAACAAGCGGAGATATAAAGATAAATGGAAGTGTTTCATTGATTGCGGTATCTGCTGGGTTGAAAAATGATTTAACTGGAAGAGAAAATATTGAACTCAAATGCTTAATGCTAGGATTTAATAAAAAACAAATTAATGATATGGAACCAGATATCATCGAATTCGCAGAGTTAGATCAATTCATAGATCAACCAGTAAAATCATATTCAAGTGGAATGAAATCAAGATTAGGATTTGCTATTTCAGTTACTGTAAATCCAGATATCCTTATAATTGACGAAGCCTTATCGGTTGGTGATAAATCTTTTGCCCAGAAGTCGTTAAATAAAATGAAAGAATTTAAATCACAAGGTAAAACAATGATATTCGTAAGTCATTCTTTAGGACAAATAAAAGACTTTTGTGAAAAGGTTTTATGGTTGGAATTTGGCAAAGTTAAAGATTTTGGTAAGGTTGAGACGGTATTACCTAAATATGAAGAATTTCTAAAGGAATATAATAAAATGAACAAAAAAGAAAAAAACGAGTATAAAAAAAGAGTTCTTGAGAGTTAGAATTTTAAATATCTAGATAAGAGGTAGCTGTATGAGTGAGTATATATCTATTATAGATATCCCTTTTTTGAACGCTGATAAGGAGATATTCTATAATGAACTATCCAAAAGAATTGATAATCAATTAAAAACTTTTGTCGTTACGGCTAATCCAGAGATTGTATATGAGACGACAGTTAATGCAACTTATAAAACAGCAATAAAGAACGCAGACTATATTATTGCAGACGGCATTGGAATTATATTAGCTTCAAAAATAGCATGTACGCCATTAAAAGAACGGATCGCAGGATATGATTTGTTTATACACTTGCTATGTTATGCAAATAAACAAGGTAACAAAGTTTACTTTTATGGATCCAAAAACAAAACACTTACAGAAATGATTTCAAAAATAAATGCATTATATCCTAAAATAAAAGTAGTTGGTTATCAAAATGGATTTGATACAAACAATTCAAAGGTAGTAAATGATATTAGACATCTAGAACCTGATTTTGTTTTTGTTGCGAAGGGTCTACCTAAACAAGAGTTATGGATCAATGAAAACATTAATCAATTTAAAAAAGGTGTATTTATTGGAGTAGGTGGAAGTTTTGATGTTTTAGCTGGAGAAGTAAAAAGAGCACCTAAACTATGGATAAACTTAAATCTTGAATGGCTCTATCGTTTAGTTCGACAGCCAAAAAGGATTTTTCGATTTATAAGGTTACCCTTATTCTTATTGAAGTTTTTATTATGGAATTATGTATTTAAAAGATTTAAAAAATAAAAAATATACTCACGTTTGAACTGAAAAAAATCATAAATTTCTACAATTACCTTCTAACTTTTTTGCAACGAGAGTTTTTCTTACGCACTTTAATTAGTTAGAGGGTTTTCTATTGTGAGATATACTTTTAGCTAAATTACCAAGAATAACTTTCCTACACATTATACTCAAAAATAAAGCTAGCTGGTGCTGATGCACAAACGACATTTGGTCTTGCAGATGAATTGCTTTCAAACGAAGAAGTTTATTTTAAGATGGTTAAAGCTATAAACCGAATAAAGATGGAACTGCTTCGTAATAGATGATTTGAGATATTATCGATAAAAATTTCTAATACTAAAATTGTCATTGAATTATAATTGGTGGTCGGCTTCAGCTATGCTATGATAAGAATGATATTTTATAAAGATGTAGAAGGGATCTATTATGGCATTTATATTTCTTTTTGTAGCTTTTATCATATCATTGTTTGCTTCCTTACTCATCACACCGATGGTAAGGAAGCTAGCAATTATATTTAATATAGTCGATCAACCTGATGAACGAAAAATCCATACGATGGAACAGCCTTATTTAGGTGGGATAGCTATATTCCTAGGTGTGATGATTACCTACCTTATGTTTTGGCCAAATCATGATCACCAACTCGCTGTGATTTTAGGTGCTATTGTTATGCTTATTGTCGGATTTTTAGATGATAAGTATAATTTGAAGCCTGTTGTAAAATTGGTAGGCCAGTTCATCGCGGCTTCAATAATCGTTGCATCAGATTTATTGATCGAACGAATTAATATTCCCTTCTTAGGTGAGGTCGAGTTAGGGAACTTGAGTGTCATTATTACGATTATTTGGATTATTGCTGTAGCCAATGCAATTAATTTGATCGATGGATTAGATGGATTAGCTGCAGGAGTAACAACGATAGCGCTGCTAAGTATTGGTGTAACAGCCATTCTAGATGCTAATTATGTGGTAGCCTTCCTTTGTATAATCACAATTGGATCTAACTTAGGATTTCTATATCATAATTTTTATCCTTCAAAGATTTATATGGGGGATTCGGGCTCACTTTTTCTTGGATATATGATTGCCGTAATCTCAATGCTTGGTTTATTTAAAAATGTAACGTTATTTAGCTTCTTTATACCGCTTATAATTTTAGCTGTTCCCATTTTGGACACTGTTTTTGTTATGTATACGAGGGTGAAAGACGGAGAAAGTATCATGCTCGGTGATCGAAAACATTTACATTACCGATTAATTGACTCTGGTTTGAGTCATCGTGGAGCAGTCTTAGTCATTTATGCTTTTAGTGGATTATTTGGTGCTTTAGGTGTGTTGTTTAGTTATTCACCAATCAATGCAGTGTTAATTGGTGCGATTGTTGCTGTGTTTCTCGTCCATGTAATTGCTGAAATTGTTGGATTGGTTCTTGGAGGAAAACAGCCTGTGTTGGATTTTTTAAGAAAATTTATAGTAAAAAAACGAAAATAAATAATAAATGTAATCCTTAGGATGTTAAATAAAGAAAATCGTGTAATTTTTTTGTTGGATAAATTTAAATATCAATTAATTTCGGACAAAACCATTAACTATTGAAATCACAGGCTTATTTAAATTATCATTCCATAAATATAAGCTTTTTTATATGAGAAAATATGTGTTGAATGGCTAAGTCATCTAATATAATGATAGATCCGAAGTAAAATTCAGAATCAAAAAAAGATTTTGCTCTGTCCGTCTATATATGGTGATCGTTGACTTTGAATGTTGATTCCTTACTTATCGGGTTTTGATTTATATATTTACTTTACAAGATCACTGATCAAAAGCAGAAGTAATTACTAACCAAGAATTATAATTAAAAAAATATAGGTAGTGAAATTTCTTTTTAATTTCACTACCTATATTAATATTAAACTTAACTTATCATGTGTAGGTTTGAAAACAAAATCTTAAACGGCTTCTTTCAATTTAGTTTTAGATAATGTTTTAGGTTTCTTTGGGATTGGAACTATGAAAGTTGAAAATGGTATAAAAGAGATCATCTTCACAATCAATGTGCTAATTGCTACAACAATAGTGAATGTAATCAAAAGAAGTTGAGAATCCCAAAAATAACTTGGTAGCTCCCTTTTTAGAAAGAATAATACTAATGGATGAACAAGATATATGCCCATCGAGTAATTTCCGATAAGTGTAAAAGATTGCTTTAATTTTGACATGTTAGGCCACTGTGTGGCTAACAATAAAAGAAAGATAACTACTATAGGAATATTATATAAATTTTCAGTGCGAGTTGAATTAAACGTGACACCGGAATATACATCGATGAAAATAATTAAAACCATAGAGACTGCTGTTAGAAATACAATTGATTTATAACGAATAACAAAACCCTTAATTTCTTCGAAATAAACAGAAAGAATACCACCAAAGAAAAAATAAGATATCCAATTTAATATAAATGATCGGTGAGTTAATAAATAATTGAAATCTTCGAATATCAAAATGGAATCTGGATATAACTTATTGATCCACAAGTAATTAATAGGAATGCTAATGATAAATAGATGGATGTATGTCTTTTTATTTTTTATAAACTGGAAAAAAGGAAAGATTAAATAGAACTGAATAATTGTAACTATAAAATAAAGATGATAGTGCGCATCACCTATTAAAAAATAATTAGCAATTTGCTTTCCAGAAGAGAATATGTCTTGATCTAAGTAGAGCTTTAAACCTAAATATATGAAAGACCAAATAATAAATGGTGAAACAATTTTTGTTGCACGAGATTTGAAGAATTTTTGCAAAGAGAATTTTTTTCTTTTTAATGAATTCGTTAATAAAAATGCACTTATAACTGCAAATATTGGTGTACCCAATCTTGCAAATTGATTCAAGTAAAGTGAAATTTGATTAGCATATCCATCTCCTGTATAATTCTGAGCTGTTACATGAACTAAGACAACCATTAAACACGCTATAGAACGAATTATAGGAATTTCTTCTATGTATTGTTTCGACATTTTATCACCCATTGTTAATCTTAAATTTATGATATATATACATTATTATTACCTGCATTATTATAACATAGACAGACTACTAATTTATAAGTAAATTTCTTGGAAATAAATAAAGTTAAATTATCCAACAGGGGGAAATTAGCAATGAATAATAAGTGGATAACTTTTGTAATAGCTTTTTTACTTGGGGTCGGCTTAACAAGTGCAGCAGGTTTTGTTTTTTTGCATGGATCAAATAGCAATGAAGAAACAGAAAAATTTATTGGAGTAGATAAAAAGTCCATTGAAGAAGACAATTGGATAAAGCTGCCTAATTTCAATAAAAAAGAAGAATCATATGAATTAAAGAGTCTAAGTAGCAAAAAAAAAGTAACATTAGATCTTAGAGACTATAAAAATAGAAAAGTTATTATCAACGGAAAGGATGTTACAGGACAAGATAGTCATGAATTAGAGATCGAATCTATTTCTGAAAATAATAAGATTTCAATTGGGATTGACGAAAAAACTTATGAAGTAAACACGTTGCCAAAGTATCTTTCAGAATATAAATACGAAAACAATGGAGCAACAGATGGCTTTTATTACTTTACATATGAAGATTATATTGTAAAACTTTCTACAAATGGAGAAATAGTATACTATAATAAAGTAGGTTCCGCATATGATTTTAAAGCAAATAAAACAAAAGATGGAGAAATTTATTATACTTACATGGTAGTAACTAACACACAAGAAAAAATTCCAGGCATTGGATATAGTACAACAAAAGCAGTAATAATGGATGAGAATTACAATGTCGTGGATGAAGTCAGATCTATCATAGAAACTGATAAAGTACACAAAACTCCCTTGGAAAATCATGATTTTTTATTTATTGACTTAGGACACTATATTGTAAGTTCCTACTATCCAGAAAAAGTAGATAATATACCGAATCAATTAGAACCAAATCCATTTGGTGCCCGGGTCGTATCACCATATTTACAAGAGATCAAAGACAACGAGGTTATATGGGAGTGGAAAGGGACTGAATTTGAAGAACTATATGAACTAAGCGTTGAACATAATGATTATTCAAATGAGCACTCCTTTTATTCAGATTATGGTCATTTTAATGCTGTTTCTGTTGATCCAGGTGATGAAAATCTATTAGTATCCATGAGAAATCTTGACTCTATTTTTAAATTAGATCGTAAATCAGGTGAAATCATTTGGATGTTGGGTGGAAAAGGCGATGATTTTAGCCTTACAGAAGAAATGGAATTCAGAAGACAACACAAAGTGACCAAAACAGAAGATGGTTCAATAATGTTATTTAATAACGGAAATTATTTACCGAAAGCCCCATATCCAATTGTTGACGAGGATGACCCAATTAGGGAAAAAGAACCCCAAACAACAATAATGAAATTTAAACTTGATGAAGAAAATAAAGAAGTTTTGAACTTCGAGAACTTGGATAAGGCAAACTATTTTTCAGGAACTAGAGGTTCTGCACAAGAAACTGCCAGCGGCTCAATCTTAATCGGTTGGGGAAGTGGCGAAAATAACAAAGAACATTTTAGAGAAATTGACGCTGATACTGAAGAAGTGTTGTTTGTTTTTTATCCACACGATGAAGATTTAATTAGTTACCGGGCATATAAGTTTGATTATTAAAGAAATGATATTTATAAATATGCTGGCTGTTTATTCTATTGAATAATAGCCAGCATTTATTTAACAGAATGTAAAGCTTTTTACAGACTATTAAAATTTATCGAGATATGCCATAATCTTTGTATATATGAGCATTATTGGAGTGAGTCTGATGAGTAAAATTAAAGTCATGGCCACCTTTGGCACACGTCCTGAAGCAATTAAAATGGCACCATTAGTTTTAGAATTGAAAAAAAGACCAGAACAATTTGAGACAATTGTTGCTGTAACTGCGCAACATCGAGAAATGTTAGACCAAGTGCTTAAGATATTTGATATTAAGCCTGACTACGATTTAAATATTATGAAGAGCAAACAAACTTTGGCCCAAGTTACTACCCGTGCTATGGAGGGGCTAGATAATTTAATAAAAGAGACCAAGCCGGACATTGTGTTGGTTCATGGTGATACAACGACGACTTTCGCAGCTTCCTTAGCAGCTCTTTATAATCAAGTTGCAATTGGACATGTTGAAGCTGGATTACGTACATGGAATAAGTATTCTCCTTACCCAGAAGAAATGAATCGACAACTTACAGGAGTTATGGCAGATCTTCATTTTTCACCAACTGAAAAATCGAAACAAAATTTACTTAATGAGGATAAAAAGGAAGATAGAATATTTGTAACAGGTAATACAGCAATTGATGCACTGAAAACAACTGTGAAAGAAGATTATACAAGTGAAGTATTGGATAAGATTGAGGGTAAACGACTTGTATTAATGACGGCACACCGTCGTGAGAATTTAGGTAATAACATGGAGCAGATGTTCCGTGCGATTAAGCGTTTAGTCGAAAAACATAAGGATATTCATGTCGTTTATCCGGTTCATTTAAATCCAGTGGTTAGAGAAACAGCCGACAGAATTTTGGGTAATGATGATCGTATAAATCTGATTGAGCCTTTAGATGTTGTAGATTTCCATAATTTCGCAGCACGATCTGAGTTGATTTTGACCGACTCAGGTGGCGTGCAAGAAGAAGCTCCATCCTTAGGTGTTCCAGTATTAGTATTGCGTGATACAACAGAACGACCAGAAGGAATAGATGCAGGCACGTTAAAATTAGCGGGAACAGATGAAGACAATATATTTAATTTGGCTGACGAGTTGCTTTCAGATAAGGAAGCTTATGAGAAGATGGCGAAAGCGTCAAACCCATACGGTGATGGTGAGGCCTCTCGAAGAATTGCTGATGCAATTGTAAAATTTTATAGCTAATTAGAAAACCCTTGAGCTCATATTGAACACAAGGGTTTTCTAAATCAAGTTTAAGCAGTATCTGGTTTTACGTCTTACTTGATTTTCAGATGCGAAGCTTTAAAACACCCAAAACTTCTTTTTCTTTTTGACAGCTATCGGCGGTTCACCAATGACAGTTTCATTGCGGTCGACCATGCGGGCGTTCTCCTTCAGCATCTCACTGATTCCATACCCAAATTCCTTTTCAATCTCTGCATACGCTTCTTGCACACAAAGCCCACGTGTCGTCGTATTATGTGCATCGGATGCGACGAAGTGTGTTAAGTTCGACTCGATCAATTGCATACTGAACTGTTTGATTTTCTTACCGAATTTACCCGCAACACTTGCGGCGGTGACTTGTGTTAACGCGCCAATCTGGACTAGATCCAATAATTTATCTGGTTTCTGAATTAGATCACTGTTACGCTCTGGATGCACGATAATCGGTTTGTAGCCTTCTGATTGAATATCAAACAGCACACGCTCTGTATAGCGTGGGACATGATTCGCTGGGAATTCGATCAAAAGATAATTAGTATCGCCGAGTGGAATGCTCGTTCCGTCTTGTAACCCTCCAAGCAAATCGCCATGAATCCGTAACTCCTGTCCAGGTTTCACGACCAAGTCAATCCCCAACCGATTAAACTCTGCGTTCAATTCATCTACTTTCGGCAAAACAATATCACGTTCATTTTCATATCGTGTCGTCAAGTGGTGTGGTGTTGCGTAAATCACAGAAATTCCTTCAGTAACAGCGGCTTGCGCCATCGCCACACTATCTTCAATAGTTTGTGCACCGTCATCCACACCGAATAAAATATGACTATGTAAATCAATCATTTGATTTAACCTCCTAAAACAAAGTCTCATAGGGCTTCCTATGAGACAGGTGTTTATGTTCCATAATAATAGTAATAGTTTGTTTCGTTAAATGATCGGTCATTTAAAACGACTCCGAGAATATTTGCCTGAGCTTGTGTAAGCAACTCTTTCGCTTTGACGGCTGCGTCTTTTTCGGTTTGTTTACTACGAACGACGAGTAATACACCATCGACAGCGCTAGAGATGACTTGTGAATCCGTTACAGCCAATACGGGTGGTGTGTCGTAAATAACTAAGTCATAACTACTTTCCGCATTTTCCATAAATCGTTTCATGGACTTTGATCCTAACAGTTCAGATGGATTCGGTGGTACTGGGCCACATGGAAGGACGCTAAGGTTCGGGATATTGACCGCCTGTGCAGCGTCTTCTAACTCTTTGTCACCAATTAACAGGTTGCTTAATCCGAATGTGTTCGCAACTCTAAACGTATAATGAGAAGTCGGCTTCCGCATATCCGCATCAACCAATAAAACTTTCTTCCCTTGTTGGGCAAAAGCAATTGCTAAGTTCGAAGCGGTCGTACTTTTCCCTTCAGATGGGCTGGAAGAAGTCACGAGCAAAGACTTCAGCTCATTATCGATGGAAGAAAATTGTAAGTTTGTGCGCATCGTGCGAAATTGCTCTGAAATCGGAGACTTAGGTTGATCACGCATAACCAATGTTCTGGAAACTTGAGTTTTCGTTATTGTTTTTCTACGCGCCATGTTTCGCACCTCTTCCTCTCGCTGTTCGAGATGGGTCAGTAATTGTATTCGCATCCATTGTCGGAACAACGCCCATCACTGGTAGTTCGAGCAACTTTTCAATATCTTCTTCGGTTTTAATCGTCGTATCCAAATATTCAAGCAAGAAAGCAAGTCCTACACCGACCATGACACCGAGCACAAAGGCAATCGCAATATTCAACGTGACATTCGGACTGACTGGAGCAGGGTTATCACCAACGACCGCAGCCGACAAAATACTCACGTTATCGACATTCATATATGTAGGAACGGATTCTTTAAAGACTTCAACGGTTGTATTCGCAATATTGGCAGCAACAGCAGGGTCTGTATCTGTAGCCGTTACATTAACAACCTGTGAATTTTGAGCATTTGCGACACTAATTTTCGAAGCTAACGCACCGTTGGATAGATTCAAATCGAGTTCTTCAATAACCTGATCCATAATTGCTGGACTCGTAATGATGACATTATATGTATTGATCATTTCCACGTTTGTACGAATGTCGTTAATATTCACTTCTTGAGTTGGTTCCGATTGACTGACGATAAATTGCGATGAAGCTTCATATTTTGGGGTTAAAATGAATAAAGTGATTAGGGCACTGACCAAGACAGCAGCAACTGTAATTGCGATAATTAGCTTCATACGCTTTTTAATGACTTGAAAAATCTCTTGTAAAGATATTGTTTCTTCCATGATGACCTCCAGATTCAGTTAATAAAATCGTACATATGTGAAAATTATATCACATTTCCAAACAATTCAAAGGTAATTTTAACAAATTATGTCGAATCAAATGTGTAACTGGGTGAGTGCGTTTTCATGCAAATAAAAGACACTTTTTTATATAATAATACCAAATACCCTTGTAATTTCAGGAAATAATTTGTACTATAGTAGCAGATAAACAGGAAAACATACATAAAAATTCCTAATTGAGCGTCTAAAGTACTAGATACATAATATAAAGAATAGCTTAAACCTTAATAGAACTTACGAGGAGAAAAGGTGGTTGTATTTGACTTATCCTAAAAGACTAGCATTGCTTGTTGTCGTTGATACATTGATTGTCGCTTTCTCCATATTTGCGAGTGCCTACTTAACTTATAACCAGCTGGTTGACTGGAAATCAATTGTTGCCACGTCAATAATCTTACTACTCTCTCATCATATCCTTGCACTTTACTTTGGCTTGTACCGCAAAGCTTGGGAATATGCGAGCATAGGTGAATTAGTAACGATTTTTAATGTCGTCGGCTTGTCGATTGGTGTCGCAGCAATCGGTCAGTTGGTCGTCTTAGATCAGATGATGATTCGTGCATTATTAGCAACGTTCATGTTACATATTCTATTCATCGGCGGGAGTCGTTTTGCGTGGCGTGTCTTTCGGGACCGCGTTTTATCACGTATGACAGGTAAAAAGCGTACGCTTATTATCGGAGCGGGCGCTGGTGGTGTCATGGTCGCTCGCCAACTTGCGGGTAGCCAGGAATCGGAATTAAGACCAGTAGCGTTTGTTGATGACGATCCGAAAAAGAATCGCGTACAAATTTTAAACGTTCCTGTAGCTGGAAAATTAGACGATATTGAAAAAGTTGTTGAACAATATCGAATCGAACATATCATATTTGCCATTCCATCCATTCCAAAAGCTCGTGCCAATGAAATCTATCAACATTGCTCGAAGACCGGTGTAAAGACGCAAACCATTCCTAAGTTTGAAGACTTAGTAACTGGAAAGGTGAGCGTAACGGAGCTTCGTGATGTTGATATTGAAGATTTATTAGGACGTGAGCCTGTCAAGTTGGACATGCAGAAAATCGGAGTGAATATACGAAACAAAACTGTCCTCATTACAGGGGCTGGTGGATCAATCGGTTCAGAAATTTGTCGCCAGATTGCTAGATTTGAACCAAACCAATTGTTGTTACTCGGACACGGTGAAAATAGTATTTATCAGATTGAACGCGAATTACGTGGGAAATGTAAAGAGAAGTTCGAAATCATACCGATTATTGCTGATGTACAAGACCGAAAGCGAATTGGTGAAGTGATCGCATCTTATCAACCCGATGTTGTCTACCATGCAGCCGCGCATAAACATGTTCCGTTGATGGAATTTAATCCAATTGAAGCGGTAAAAAACAATATGATGGGAACGAAGAATGTTGCTGAAGCGGCTGATCAGTATGATGTTGATACCTTTGTACTTGTTTCAACTGACAAAGCGGTAAACCCGACAAATGTCATGGGTGCAACGAAGCGTGTTGCGGAAATGATCATTCAAAACTTAGCGCAACATAGTAATACTAAATTCTGTGCGGTTCGATTCGGAAACGTATTAGGCAGTCGCGGATCCGTCATTCCTTTATTTAAAGAACAAATCGCCAATGGTGGACCAGTGACGGTCACTCATCCGGATATGACACGTTATTTCATGACGATTCCAGAAGCGAGTCGTTTGGTCATCCAAGCGGGAGCACTTGCGCGTGGAGGAGAAATCTTCGTTCTCGATATGGGTGAACCAGTGAAGATTGTTGACTTGGCAACTAACTTAATTCGTCTAACTGGGGCGAATGAAGAAGAAGTGAAAATTGAATTCAGCGGCATCCGTCCCGGTGAAAAAATGTATGAAGAATTACTTGGTGAAAATGAAGTATCGGACGAGCAAGTATTCCCGAAAATTTATATTGGAAAGTGCACATTTGATGAAGTGGAAGGGATCCGCGATCAAGTTTATGAGTTCTTAGAGCTACCCAATGCACAAATTAAAGATAAATTGATGCAAACAATTGAACCAGAAAGAAAACGAATGAAAGAATTTGCTTAATATATGGAGGGTTACAAAATGAAACCTGTGAAAAAAGCGATTATCCCTGCAGCAGGACTAGGAACTAGATTTTTACCAGTAACGAAAGCATTACCTAAAGAAATGCTACCAATTATCGATAAGCCAACGATTCAATATATTGTAGAAGAGGCAATTGAATCAGGTATTGAGGATATTATTATTGTAACGGGTAAAGGAAAACGAGCAATTGAAGATCATTTTGATAAATCATATGAACTCGAAGAAACACTTCTTAAGAAAAATAAGCTAGAAATATTAGATAAAGTAAATCAATCATCCAATGTAGACATTCATTACATTCGTCAAAAAGAACCTAAAGGACTAGGCCATGCCGTATGGACGGCTCGGAAATTTATCGGCAATGAACCATTCGCCGTTTTACTTGGTGACGATATTGTGCGTTCCGAAAAACCAGGACTAAAACAATTGATTGAACAATACGATGAAACAGGTAAATCAATTATTGGTGTACAAACCGTTCCGGGTGGCGAAACAGACCGCTATGGAATTATCGATCCGAAAAGCAACAAAGGAAGACGTTATGAAGTCGCTCAATTCGTAGAAAAACCAGCCTTAGGAGAAGAACCATCCAACCTAGCAATTATGGGTCGTTACGTGTTAAACCCGGAGATCATGGAATTGCTCGAAACTCAAGAACTCGGAGCGGGTGATGAAGTACAGTTGACCGATGCGATCCAACGTCTGAATGAACAACAAAGCGTATACGCCTATGACTTTGAAGGACGCCGCTATGATGTAGGGGAGATCAAAGGCTTTCTGAAAACAACCATTGAAATGTCATTAGAGCGAGAAGATATACGTACAGAAATGTTGGACTTCATGCAAGCATTATTAGAGAAAGAAGCAATGGTGAAATAAAAATTTACCCCCTAATTACCTAGGGGGTAAATCCGTTTATAACAATCAACAGGTAATGTCTCAAACACCTTTATCATTTGAGGCACTCGGCCATGCTGTGGGTTTCAATGACCTTAGACACCAGTTGTCAGTAGTGTGGCGTGAGGGCGGGTTAGATGCCCGATAAATTTTATAAACAATACATAAGAAAAAAGAAATAATTCAATACATAAAAACATATTAAGGAGCAAATCGAATGAAAAACAAGTGGCTTAACGAGAAAGGAATTACCTTACTTGAAGTAATGCTTTTCTTTTTAATTCTGCTTGTTATTTCTATGATTGCTTGGCCAATTTACAACCATATTATTAAGGAAAGTGAAGCAAGGGTTTGCGAAGAAAATCGATTCACTTTACATGAACATTATTCTCAGATTTTAGATCTACAGGGGTTAGGACATACGGAAATACGTTTTATAGAATATTTACAAACATATTCAGTTATATGCTCGATTAATGGCGTTATTTCTTTTTCAGAAGGTCAGATCATTTGTGATCAACATTTTGATAAAGCTGATGGGAAAGGTGACGGCGATGAAGAAGTTCCTTATTTGTAAGAAGCATTGCATTTTGCATATTGAATGGCGATTGGGAAGTAAGAATGGTCGATAGATAACCACGACATATTGTGTTAAAATCAGTGAAAAATCACAAAAGCATACAATATATGGAGTTTACCTATATAACATAGTATCATTTTGTCACTATATAAAGATAAAAAGCCTAAAATAGAGGATTTTGGTACTGAAAAACGTTGATTTGACGGCCTTTTTGGCAACCTAAAATATTGAAAAATATTGAATGGAGTTAAGGAAGTCAGAATGGTTAAGAGATAACCACTATATATTGTGTTAAAATCATTGAATAATCTCTAAATTATGCAATATATGGGATTTATCTATATAACATAGTACCATTTTGTTAGAATATAAAGATAAAATGGCTAAAATCAGTGATTTTGGTTTTGAAAACGTTGATTTAACGGGGTTTTCGGTAACCTAAAATATGGAAAAATATTGAATGGAGTTAAGGAACTGAGTATCGAGCTTAGATAACATGCTAAAAGCCTTGCTGGATAAGGGTTTGAGCCGTTTTTAGTGAGATTTATAGATTGATTGAATGGTATATATAATAGGAAGAAACACGGTTTTTTGTGGTTTTGAAGTGATTATCTATTTTGTATTCATTAGGTAGATTGAATAGATATTACGAGGTGAGTATGATAATAAGATAACAAAACACAATATATAGTACTGAAAATCATTTTATAACACAAAAACATACTATATGTTGATTTTTTCATCTATTTCGCATATTGAATATAAAATGCGAGGTGGCTATCAGTAGTAGATAACAATTTTAGTGGTTTAGTAGTTGGTTGGAATGGGATAAAACAAATTCTAATTAAGTCCTAATCTACTAAAATATCTTAACCTAACAATGGAAGGAAGTCTAGAAGATGGAGTCAACAAACGTAAAGGAAAGAATATTCCTCTCTTCACCACATATGAGTGCTGAAGGTTATGAACAACAATATGTAAAGGAAGCTTTTGATACAAACTGGATTGCCCCCCTTGGTGAAAACGTAAATGGATTCGAAAAGGAACTAGCTGAGAAGGTTGGTTCTAAAGCAGCTGCGGCACTATCTTCTGGAACGGCTGCTATTCACTTAGCATTAAGAGCTGCAGGAGTTGGAGAAGGGGATATTGTTTTTTGTCCGACACTTACTTTCTCCGCCACTGCTAATCCAATCATCTATCAAAATGCCATTCCCGTTTTTATAGATAGTGATTATGAAACGTGGAATATGAGTTCGAAAGCTTTGGAAGAGGCTTTTGAAAAATATCCAGAAGTGAAGGCAGTTATTGTTGTTCATTTATATGGTTTATCCGCAGATATGGATAAGATTATGGACATTTGTAAGAAACATAATGTAGCGGTTATAGAAGATGCTGCTGAGTCATTGGGTACTTACTATAAAGGTAAGCATACAGGGACTTTTGGTGATTATGGCATCTTCTCTTTTAATGGAAATAAGATTATTACAACTTCTGGTGGCGGGATGCTTGTTTCTAACAATGAGGAACGAATTGCAAAGGCTAGATTCTGGGCAACTCAATCAAGAGACCAAGCAAGACATTATCAACATAGCGAATTAGGATTTAATTATCGGATGAGTAATGTTGTTGCTGGGATTGGTAGAGGACAACTTAAAGTGTTAGATCAAAGAGTTGCCAAAAAGAACTACATTTTTAAGTTCTATAAGAGAGAGCTTGGTGGGCTTGAGAGTGTTGAGTTCATGCCGAGAAATGAGTGGGATGAACCGAACTATTGGTTAAGCTCAATGACTTTGAGTGGTCAGATTAGACCGATTGATGTTATGGAGGCACTTGAGAAAGAGAATATCGAGTCAAGGCCAGTTTGGAAGCCAATGCATATGCAACCATTCTTTGAAAAGTACGATTTTGTAGGTGATGGTGTATCGGAGAAGTTGTTTGAGAATGGCATATGTTTGCCGTCTGATACGAAATTGACGGATGGGGATTTGAAGAGGGTTGTAGAGATTATTAAGGGGTTGTGGTTAGAATAATGAAGAATTCCAATGGTGGTATTTATAGAAGGTTTGTAAAAAGACTGATGGATTTTATTCTTTCTTTAATAGCTATTATTGTTCTTTGTCCGGTATTTTTAATAGTTGCTTTACTTGTGAGAACCAAGTTAGGTAGCCCTGTACTATTTAAGCAGAAACGACCTGGGCTTAATGAAGAGATTTTTATGATGTATAAGTTTAGGACTATGACGGATGAGAGAGACGACAATGGAAATCTACTTCCCGATAGTGTTAGGTTGACAAGATTTGGAAAGTTACTACGTTCTACATCGTTAGATGAGCTACCTGAACTTTTTAATATTCTTAAAGGGGATATGTCGATTATTGGACCAAGACCGTTATTAGAAGGATATTTGCCTTATTATACTGAAACTGAGAGGTTAAGACACGCTGTTCGACCGGGACTTTCTGGCCTTTCCCAGATAAACGGAAGGAATAACCTTAAGTGGGATAGTAGACTAGCAACAGACATAGAATATGTGAATAATATTACTTTTCTTTTAGACTTAAAAATTATCTTAAAAACGATAATAAAAGCTTTTAAACGAGAAGGTGTGACTGTTGTTGATCAAGCCCCTTTAAAAGATTTAGATGTGGAAAGGAGATCATTTTTTGAAAATTAAAGTATTAAAAATAGAGGACTTTCTAGCCGATAAGGTTACCATTTTAGAATTATTAATTGAAACATACGTTACCAATTTAAACGTCTCTAAAGAACAGAGTACTATTTTATGTACTGAAAAGATTAATCTTATTCCTGATTATATTAATCAACAAAATGCAATATTGATAGGAGCATATGAAGGGGAAATATTAGCTGGGTTTCTATGGTTATATAAACATAACTATTTTGGTGAAATGCGTCTACATATAAATCAAATTATTGTAGACAAACGATTTAGAGGGAAAAGTGTTGGAAACCAGTTGATGAAAGAGGCTGAAAGAGTTGCCAAACAATATGAAATTAAAATTATTGACTTATTTGTGTCGGAAACAAATCTAAAAGCAATTAATATGTATGACTCTATCGGCTATACCACAGAAAGACGTTACATGAAGAAAGTATTGTAGGAGGGGAGATTGTGACAGTAATAACTGAAAATAATGTGTCAGTAGTATCTGAAGGAAATTTATCGGTAATAACTACGAATGAAGATGAAAAATGGGACGAGATAGTTAAAAGTTTTAAGGATTATGATGTATATTATCTTTCCGGATATACCAAGGGATTTGCAATCCATGGTGACGGTGAACCTACACTTTTTTATTATGAAGGTAAGGACTTCAAAGCTATGAATGTAGTGATGATACGGGATATAGCAAGTGATGTAAGATTTGCAGGAAAAATACCTAAAAACACATATTTTGATATGGCTACTCCCTACGGTTATGGAGGGTTCTTGATTGAAGGAAAAGTATCTAAATATAGTCTCCAGAAATTTAATGAGGAGTATAGCTTAAAATGCCAGGAAGAAGGGGTTATAAGTGAATTCGTTCGATTTCACCCAGTTCTTAATAATAGTGAGTTATTAGATGATATTTACGATATAACAAGTCTTGGAAGGACTATAACAATCGAATTAAGTTCCAAGGAACAAATTTGGAATGATATAACTAGTAAAAATAGAAACGTAATTAGAAAAGCCATAAAGTCAGGCGTTTCAATATATTGGGGACGAGACAGAAAATTATTTGAAGAATTTATAGATTTATATAATGCAACGATGGATAAGGATAATGCTAAGGACTATTATTACTTTGACAAAGTTTTTTATGAGAGTATCCTTAATGACTTAAAATATAATTCAATGATATTTTATGCCATGTATGAAGGAAAAGTCATTGCAATGTCCATGATATTATACTCTAATCAGCAGATACATTATCATTTATCAGCATCAGATAGAAAGTATCAGCATTTGGCTCCGACAAACTTATTATTATATGAAGCAGCTTGCTGGGGCTGTGAGAACGGATATAAAACCTTCCATTTAGGTGGTGGGCTTGGTAGTAAAGAAGATGGCCTTTTCAAATTTAAAAAGGCTTTTAATAGAAATTCCGATAGTACTTTTTCAATCGGTAGAAAAGTATTCGATGAAGAAAAATATAAAGAACTAGTTCAAATTCGTAGTAATGAAGAAACCTTTGACAAGAACTCTTTGTTTTTTCCTATCTATAGAATGTAAATGATTCAATAAACCTAATAAATGTAAAAAAGTTTCGAGTTAGGAGAAGTAACATGGAACTATTCTTTAAAATAATATTTTATATAAGTGGATTTATAATTGTATGGGCAATGATTGGATACCCTTTATCGTTAAAGTTAATAGGGAAAGTGTATAAAAATAGGGAGTTAAAAAAAGATTACTCACACCAACCAACAGTAACAGTTATGGTTGTAGCTCATAATGAAGAAAAAGTAATACTGAGTAAACTTAAAAATCTATTAGATATTGATTACCCACTAGATAAGATTGAGTTCTTAGTTGCGTCAGACAATAGTACTGATAAAACTAATGAGATTGTTAGGGGCTTTATTTCTGAACATAAAGATCGTACTTTTAGATTATACGAAGTAAAGGCACGGAAGGGGAAAACAAACGCACAGAACGAGGCACAAAAGACAGTTACTAGTGAATATTTAGTTATGACTGATGCAAACTCCATGATGGATAAGAATTCTATTAAAGAATTAATGGCAGCCTTTACCTCGGAGGATATAGCCTATGTTTCGGGTAAACTATTAATTATGAATGAAAGTGTCAGTGAAGTAAGTAAATCTGAAGCAAGTTATTGGGACAGTGATTTGGCAATTCGGGAAGTTGAAGGCAGGATACAATCTATTACTGCAGGGAACGGAGCCATTTATGCTTGTAGAACAAAGGATTACCATGACTTTAATCCAATTAACAGCCACGATGCATCAATGCCTTTATATTATTCGCTTAATGGTCAAAGGGCAATATGCAACCATGATGCAATAGCTTATGAAAAAGCTGGAGAGATTATTGAGGACGAGTTCAGTAGAAAAGTCAGAATGAATCGCGTTATTCTTAAAGCTATATTACCTGATATGAAATTACTAAATGTGTTTAAATATAAGTGGTTTTCGTATTTTTACTTTGGTCACAGAACATGTAGGTATTTATTATGGATCTCGCATTTAATACTATTAACATCTAATGCTTTTTTAATAGCAGAATCATGGTTCTATGTGGTGATATTTAGTGGGCAATTGCTATTTTATCTTTTAGCCCTAATTAGAGCAAAGACAAAAAGAAATAGTAATAAATTATTGAATTTAATATATTACTATTGCGTCACAATAATTGCGCAGTGGATTGGGGTTTATAATATAGTAACCGGGAAGGCAAAACCGTTTTGGGAGAAAGCAGAAAGTACAAGATAAGATATTAAAAGATTTTATGACTGTGTAAATAGAATTTTATATACACCTAGTACTATTAAGTGGGAAATAATCAAAGTTGGAGGGTAGTTATGATTGTTGTTAAGATAATAGGTGGACTAGGTAACCAAATGTTTCAGGTTGCTTTTGCAAAGGCACTTTCAATGGAATACAATGAGAAAATTTATTTAGATACATCAGTTTATCAACATTATAAAATCAGGGATTTTTCTGCTTTTCATCTTAGTATTAGTAATTCATTTAACTACATCGAAGATGCTAAGTTGACGTTTACTAACAAGCTATTCTTGAAAGTAAGTCAAAAAGCTTATCGAGCTTATCAAAAGATTGTTAGAGAACTCATAAAAGATGATAGATTTGGAGAGAGACCCTTTCAATTACTTACTAAAAAGGGTCTTTATTATAATTTTGATAGATTTTTTTATCACTTACCTGAGAATAATTCATCAGTGAAATGTATTTATGGGTACTTTCAGAGTGAACAATACTTTATTAAATATAAAGATCAAATCAGAAGTGAAATGAAAGTAAAAACACCAGTTACAGAAAATGAAAAAAAAATACTTGACGAAATTTCAAGTTGTAATGCGGTTGGGGTTAGCATGCGGTTGGGGGATGACTATTTAAATTCACCCTCTTTAAATGTTTGTAATGAAGACTATTACTATAAAGCTATGGACCGTATGTATAATGAAAATAAGGATGTAGTGTTTTATATCTTTAGTGATAATATAAACCGTGCAAAGAAAAATTTTAATTTTAAGTATAAAGTCCGTTATATAGAAGGGTTTAAAGATTATGAAAGTTTAAGGTTACTGTATTCATGTAACCACTTTATTATATCTAATAGTTCATTTTCATGGTGGGGTGCATATCTATCTGACAATCAAGATAAAGTAATTATATCCCCAAATAAATGGTATAACTTTATGAAAGAGAAACCAGATATCTATTATGAAGGGATGACACTTTTAGAGGTGTAATTTAATGAAGTTTGAGGAGGAAAAATGAGATTTAGTTGCTGTGTGACGTTATTTTATCCAACTGAAGATGAATTAGATTGTATTACAAATTATAGAGAGAATTTTGAAAGAGTATATATTTTTGATAATACAGAAGGTGTCGATTGTAAAAGAAATAAGGATTATTTTGCCAATAAAGTTGGGTTTACTTATTTATCGAATCAACAAAACGATGGTTTGTCAGTTGCTTTTAATATAATGTGTCAAAGAGCGGTTACTGATGGTTTTGATTACATTTGCATATTTGATCAGGACAGTTTCATCACTAGTTCGGACCTATCGAAAATGAAGAGTTTTATCGAAAAAAGTCCATCAAATAAAGTAGGAATATACGTTCCTTATATTATGTATAGTCATTTAAATGAAGATAAGGCTATTTTAAAGGGTGGAGTGGATTCTATAGAAGTTGATTGGGCAATATCATCGGGTAGTTTTATTAATTTGTCCGTATTTAATGAAACGGAAGGGTTTGATGAGAATTATTTTATAGATAGACTAGATTATGATTATTGTTATACTATACGGGACCTTGGTTATAAGGTTGTTAGAATTAACAATGTCTTTCTGCATCAAAACCTAGGTGAAGAAAGAAAAGTTCTCTTTAGAAATGTCTCGCAACATAATGTCATTCGACATTACTATATATTTAGAAATAGATTATATTTTTATATTAAAAAAGATAAAGTTAGTTTATATAGTTTAATTAAGCTATGTTCTATATCAATAAAACACCTTTTGCAAATTTTATTGTCAGAGGAACAAAAGAAAAGGAAAATTAAAATGATAATCATCAGTTGCAAAGACTTTATTAATGGGAAAATGGGCAAATATAACGAACACTGAACGTTTAAATTTTTTTGTTAAAAATGTAATAATATTTAAAACAAATCAAGTATAACTGCAAAATTACAGTTAATAAGTACAATCTAATGCCATCTGCAATTTGAATTCCTTTAAATAAAGATAAGCAAATCAAAGAAGAATTTAATACATTAATTTTGGATGAAGATTAGTAATTGAGATATTACTAATGAGAGAAAAATAAAAACATATGAAAGATACTTTGAAAATATAAGAAGGAGCAAATTACGTGGCTTTATTTTTATCATTACTGTGTGTATTAATGCTGATTGTTGGAAATATTACTGAGAAAAAATTCTATAACCCTTTGACTTTATTTAGTGCATTATGGGCAATTATTCTTTTTGGTTCACATTTTGAACTTTTTGGTTTCACTGGTGTAACAAGCTTTACTTATCTGATAATCCTTATAGGGATTGTATCTTATTTTATCGGTTATTACTCTTTTAAATTGATTAGCAATAAAAACAAGTTGTTAATAAGGAAACCATTAAAATACAATAAAAAACATGAATTAAATATAATGTTTAGTGTTATTTTAGTCGTATCATTAGTGGTATTGATAATGACGACTAGGAACTCTGTCACATTATTGCTTCAAGGATATACACTACATGATATTAGATATATTGTCGGAATGGATAGATTTAATTCAGGTGTTATTAATATTTTATTTGCTTACATCGTAAACCCTTTTACTATATTGGTTATACCAATATCTGCATTCTATTTCTATAAAGAAAAACGAAATCTAAAGTATTTATATATAGCAATTATTCTTATAGTATTGAACATTATTACTGATGGTGGGCGGTTTGTACTATTATATATAATAATTAATTATATTGTTGCTTATTTTATAATGAAGAAAACACAAAAACAATCATTTAAGTTTAAAAGAAAAGTATCTCTTTATCTAATTGTTTTATTTAGTGTCTTTTCTATTGTTTATGTAACTCTTGCAAGAGAGGCTTCTATACTTGAAACTATTTATTCATATCTAATTGGTGCCGTTTCGCATCTTAGTTATCGATTAGAGACATTTGATAACTATAATTTATATACCTATGGATTTTCCTCTTTACAAGGGTTTGTTCGACCTCTTTTTGTTGTTTTACAAAATATAGGGTTTAATTCTTTACCAGAATTAGTTGCTCGTGCTGAAGATATCACAATGGCTTTAGAGGAACCGGTATTGATCGGTGAGGGTGTAAGGTTTAATGCATTTATTACAATGTTCTATTACTTTTATATTGACTTAGGTATTCTAGGGGTGACCATAGGATCTTTTCTTTACGGAATTTTAGCTAGCTTTAGCTATTTTAAAGTCACTAAAGAAATTAATCTTGTGAATGTTTCCGTATATTTGTTGATAGTTCAATCTTTATTGACATCTATGGTACGATTTCAATTTTCGAGTTTCTCCTTTGCTTTGTGTTTTGTTTATCTATTTATTATAACCAGCAGCATAAAATCTTATCAAAAATAAATTAATGAAACATATTTTGTTGAAATTGAAATCATATATAGGTCTGAATAGGATGATTAAATTATTAGAATTATGTGTTTGTAGAAATTAAATAGAAGTTTAAAAGGAGCATTCCTGTAATAAAAGAATTTAGCTAAAAATAAGCTTATACGGGATTACACAAAAATAGCCCTCCTT
>NZ_VMHF01000022.1:0-6010 GCF_007559355.1 Allobacillus sp. SKP2-8
CCAAGGAGGGCTATTTTTGTGTAATCCCGTATAAGCTTATTTTTAGCTAAATTCTTTTATTACAGGAATGCTCCTTTACTACGTCGTTATAGCATTTTAGAAAGGTTTCAACCTTGAAATAGAGCTTGTCCCTATATAAATATAAAACTTTTGTCAAAGACAGATTCGTGCTAATATGGATAGAGAGATTATTAGGAGGTAGTTAAAATGGCTGTAATCGTTGAATCCACACCGAATCCAAACGCAATGAAGTTCACCGTCGACAAAATGATTTTTGAAGGTGACGATAGTATCTCAGTAATGCCGGGTGAGACGAGTGAATATGATATCATGAATGATTTGATGCATCTATCTGGTGTTGATAATGTGTTTGGTTATCAAAATTTCATTACGATCAACAAACGCATTGATGCTGAGTGGGATGAACTCGTAAAGGAAGTAGAACGCGTTATTGAAAATTATGGTTATTAAGTCGTTTTCGTTGATCTGTATATGTACTAATCAACCAAACTTAAGCTTAATTTAAATACAAAATCTATTATTTGTAACATAAGTGAGCTGGCAACGGGATCATCCGTTGCCAGCTTTTTCGTTAGTTATTGAAGTTTTCTAATAAAATCGAATGATACTGCTTCTCCCCTGCCTGCTCCCATGAAAACACGAGCGTCAGCACGCCTGCATTTGGTAGATTTTCTTTCTCTATTTCTGTAGCAATCTCAAATGACTTCCATTTTTCACTACCATGAAGCTCGATGTTTTTCTTTTCTACCAATATATAGTGTCCATCCTCAACGGAGTAAGTGATATCCGAATTTAGGCTCGTTTCTCCTGTAATCGTATATTCTCCTTGTTCACCTTGAACGACGATGTTTCGAATATTTTCATGTTCCGTTCGATTCTGTTCTGCTGATTCAGATGCATCCTTCTCTTGATTATCCTTTGATTCATCTTCTTCCTTGTCTTGTGCTTCCTCTTCAGGTGACTCAGGTATGGTGACAGAGAGCTTTTGCACAAAAGCATCCGGTACAACCTTCTCCCCATTTACTGTTTGTGCGGTAAGTGATACCGTTGCTTCATATTCATTTGATTCAACGCGTTTCCCACCAGACATATAGTCCCATCCTTGTTCAAAGGATAATGCATCACCAGCAGCAATCTCTTCCTCAATGATCGCTTCGGTAAACATTCTGTCTTCTGAAAACATATATACCTTATCACCATCGGAATCTTTAACAACAATCTCATATTGCTGTCCAGAAGAGAAGGTTAGTTGAACAGGCTTTTCGGAATCATTGCTAAGATTCATTGTAAATACACCGACATCGTCTTTCGCTGTATGTTCCACCTCAAAGGAAAGTGAATCCACCTCAGACTCTCCTTGATCGTTACCATTTGAATTACCATTCTCGCCAGACACACCACATGAAACCAATACCAACGAAAACATCCATAAAAGAACAACTTTTTTCACAACAACACCTCATTGGATTCATTTATAGGATTAGTCGGCGATGGCTATTATAAAGTTACAGTTAATCTTCGTCCTTCCGGAAAAAGCCAAACACTCCTGTCGTTTGGACGATATTTACAAAGGCGTTTGGGTCTGTATCTTTTACAATCTGTTCGAGATCATACAGTTCATAACGTGTGATCACCATAAACAGCATTTCACGGTCTTCTCCTGTGAAAGCGCCTTTTGCTGGAATGCGGGTAATTCCTCGAACCATTCGCGAATGAATCGATTTAGTCAATGAATCTCCTTTTGTACTTACAATCATAGCCGTCAACTTATTATGACGCGTATGAAGTGCATCAATTAC
Source organism: Allobacillus sp. SKP2-8 (assembly GCF_007559355.1). Lineage (NCBI taxonomy): Bacteria > Bacillati > Bacillota > Bacilli > Caryophanales > Bacillaceae > Allobacillus > Allobacillus sp. SKP2-8. The sequence continues at coordinate 1,821 of NZ_VMHF01000022.1, forward strand.
ACGAGTCGTTACATACAATGTCACCAAAGTAAATAACGCTTTTTCTGGATCATATAACCAACCGGCGAAAAAGATAATCATTGCATTCATAACTAGAAAATAAATACCTATTGGACGATCTTTAATACGGGATAAAATCATCGCAATGATGTCCATCCCACCTGTAGATGCACCCCACTTGAGACTAATTCCAACACCGATTCCGGATAACAAACCACCAAAGACTGCATTTAATAAAATTTCTTCAGAAAACTTAACAAATGGAATTGTTTCCAAGAAAATTGTTGTAAAAGCTACAGAGATAATGCTGTAGATGGTAAATCCTTTACCAACTTTAAACCAACCTAAAATAATGACTGGTATATTCAACAACGCCAGTAAAACCCCTGTACTAATATTGACACCCATAAAATCTTGCGCGAAACTCGCTGATAATTGGGCAATCCCTGTAAAGCCACTGGCGTATACGTTTGCCTGGATTAAGAAGAAATTTAGAGCCATTGCATTTAATAATGCACCTAGAATAACGATGATAAATCGCTTTGCTTCAAAGAAAAACATGCGGGACCTCCCTTTCATAATGACATTGACGTTTTTTCATTAGACCATTAAACTAAAGTATAATAGCAATAGAATGAAATTTCTAGGAGGAAACCTATGAACGTTCAAGTTGTCATTGACTCAGCGGCAGACTTACCAAAAAAATATTACGAAGAATTAGCTTTAGAAGTAGTACCTTTGGCTGTCCACTTAAATGGTGAAGAGTTTATCGATAATGTAACCATCGATCCAAAAACCATTTATGACGCCATGCGTGAAGGAGCAGCACCTAAAACTTCTCAAGTTACACCTGAAGCATTTTACGAGGTATTCAAAAAATACACAGAGAAAAAAATACCTATCGTTTATATCGGCTTCTCCTCTGGATTATCTGGTACATATCAAAGTGCAGTCATCGCAAAGCAACAGATTGACGAAGAATTCCCAGATAATGAGATTTATCTGATTGATACGCTCGCTGCTTCAATGGGATACGGCTTGATCGCTTACCATGTTGCCATGGCAGCCAAAGATGGAGCAACTGTTCAAGACTTACTCGACCTAGCCAACTTTTATATTAAACATATGGAGCATATCTTTACGGTTGATAAGTTGGAATACTTACAACGTGGCGGCCGAGTCAGTAAAACCCAAGCTTTCGTTGGTGGACTACTCAATATTAAGCCTCTTCTCCACGTAGAAGATGGAAAGCTCGTTCCGCTTGAAAAAATTCGCGGTTCCAAGCGAGTTTTAAGCCGTATGGTTGAAGTAGCAAAAGAACGTGGACAAGATTTTGAAAATCAAACATTGTCAATTACACATGGAGACGATTTAGAAACGGCAGAAAAACTAGCCGACTTACTACGTCAAGAACTGAATCCAAAAGATATCATTATCACCGACGTCGGTGCAGTAATCGGTGCTCATTCAGGTCCAGGAACGATTGCGTTATTTTTCTTGAATGAAACTCGAAATTAGTAATTACTGTACTATTCTCATAAAAGTAAATTTACATTTTCAAAATAAAAAAACTGAAATTCGATCAAACTTATTGAATTTCAGTTTTTTTGTATGGTTCCTTATTGTAAGCTTTTATGGCAAACTTTTTTCATCATTCCATCTCAAACCGATGCAGTAATTGTGCGTTGATGGCCACGATGATTGTACTCAAACTCATCAAAATGGCACCGACAGCTGGACTTAAAATGATTCCCCAAGGAGCTAAAACACCTGCTGCCAAAGGAATGGCAAAAATGTTATACCCAGTTGCCCATATCAAGTTTTGGACCAATTTATTAAAGGTTCGTTTAGAAAGACTGAATATCGCCAATATATCTTTTGGATTACTGTCGACAAGTACAATATCCGCGCTATCCATCGCAATATCAGTACCTGCACCTACTGCTATACCGACGTCTGCTTTCGTCAGTGCAGGTGCATCGTTAATGCCATCCCCAGTCATAGCGACAACCAAACCACGTTGCTGGATCTCTTCAACTTTTTCAGCTTTTTGGTCTGGTAATACTTCCGCATAAACTTCATCGATGCCAATTTCTTTTGCAACATAATTGGCTACCTTTTGATGATCTCCTGTAAGCATAATCGCTTTAATATTTCTTTTGTGTAATTCTTTGATAGTCTCTTTAGAACTTTCTTTCACTTGGTCTGCTAGTGCGATGGCACCTTTTAGTTCATCATTAACAATTAGAAATACAACTGTTTTTCCTTGTTCAGACCATTTGTTAAAGTTCTGATCATCGAAATTAAAGCCTTGTTTCATAACATGACCTGGACTTACAACTTTCACATTTTTGTTGTCGATCATCCCTTCAATACCGACACCTGTAATCGAGTTGAAATCGGTCATTTCGTGAAGTGAAAGCTTCCGATCGTTCGCTTCATTGATAATGCCTGTAGCAATCGGATGTTCGGAATCATTTTCGATTGTTGCCGCATAACTCAGTATTTCATCTTCCTTCATATCACTATAGGACTGAACATCGGTTACCCCGAACTTCCCTTCTGTTAACGTTCCTGTCTTGTCAAAGATTACAGCATCAATATTTCTTGCCTGCTCAAACTGAGGTCTGTTTCTGATCAACAATCCATGTTTAGCTGATAAAGCTGTAGAGACTGCAACAACGAGTGGTGCTGCCAACCCTAAAGCATGTGGACAGGTGATGACCATTACTGTTACCGTTCTCTGAATTGCAGTATCAATATCCGCACCGATGCTGATCCAAATGATGAATGTGATGATTCCAGCAGCTAAGGCAATATAGAATAACCACTTGGCCGCCCTGTTTGTGATATCCTGTGTTTTCGATTTTGTTTCTTGCGATTCTTTGACCATTTCGATGACCTGGTTCAAATAAGATTCGTCCATTAATTTTTCTACTTTTATTGTAAGAGAACCTTCTCTATTAATTGAACCACCTATCACTTCATCATCAACCGTTTTTTCCGTAGGGACCGATTCACCTGTCAGCATTGACTCATCTACTTGAGAAGTGCCTTTTACAATCGTCCCATCCAGAGGCATCTTCTCACCCGGTTTGACGAGTAATAAGTCTCCTGACTGAATCTCGTCAATTTTTACTTCTTCAATTTCATCGCTATCTTCTTTGATTCGATTGGCCGTGTTTGGCATGAGTGAAGCCAACGACTCCAATGCCTTTGATGCATTGTTGATTGATCGCATTTCAATCCAATGGCCAAGAAGCATAATGAGAACCAATGTCGCCAATTCCCAAAAAATTTGTTCGCCATTAAATCCGAATACAACTGCTATACTGTAGAAGAATGCAATCGATATTGCTGTCCCGATCAATGTCATCATACCAGGTTCTTTTGCTTTTAGTTCATCGACAGCTCCTTTAAGAAAAGGCCAACCACCGTAGAAATAAACAAAAGTTGATAATACAGCTACAATGTAAAGGTCACCTGGAAAACGCCAATCGACTCCCATGAAACTTTGAATCATCGGAGATAAAAGCATGATTGGAATCGTTACGACGAGTATAATGAAAAACTTGTTGCGAAATTCTATAATCATATCCCCATGGTCATGGCCTTCGTGGCCTCCGTGATCCCCGTGACCTCCATGTGAGCCATGATCTCCATGGCCTCCGTGTGATCCATGGTCTTCGTGACCTCCGTGTGATCCATGGTCTTCGTTTTTATGAGAATCATGGTGACTTGAATGATGGTGATTCTTATGTGACTGATGATCGCTACCGTTATGATGATTGCTCACTTTTTTACCCCCCCTAGAGTATATTCCACTTGTAGTATACCCTATATAGGTATGTTGAAACAAAATATTTTAGTGAAACAATACTTTTAATAAGTGGTGAGCGAAATTTGAGTCTACTGATTGTCCAAAAAATCCTCGAGTGCCCTATTGCCAGGTCTTATACCCCTGAATGGACGAAGTAAGTTGTCGGAGAGTCCTATAGAGGGGCCCTATACCCCTGAACGGATGAAGTAAGTTGCCGGAAAGCCCTATAGAGGGGCCCTATACCCCTGAACGGATGAAGTAAGTTGCCGGAAAGTCCTATAGAGGGGCTCTATACCCCTGAACGGATGAAGTAAGCTGTCGGAAAGTCTTATAGAGAGGCTCTATACCACCGAACGGATGAAGTAAGCTG
>NZ_VMHF01000022.1:6092-25959 GCF_007559355.1 Allobacillus sp. SKP2-8
AGTCTTATAGAGGGGCCCTATACCCTCGAATGAACGAAAATTTTTTCCGGAAAGTCTTATAGAGGGGCTCTCATAATATTCGGTGGTTGTGATACTCCTAGGTTTGATTGCAACACGAAGAAAGTTAACAATGCCCCCTTGAAAATCAACTGAATCACTCTACTCAGCTGTTTATTTTCCTTTTCAAACGGTCATATTCCTCTTCAGTTATTTCACCGCGAGCTAATCGCTCATTCAGTATCTTGATCGATTGATCTTCCGATGGCTTTGTTTTGTTTTCACTACTGTTAAAGACCCAAAAAAGAAAAGTAATTAGTAGGATGATGAGAATCAATTGAATAAATCCCCATCCAAAAAAACCTCCCATATCGTAACCATGCATCATCATGAACACCTCTTATCATAATTTGTTTACGTTTTGTTATAGTTTTGTACTTAATTTTAATCATAATACAAAAACGGAAATCCAGTGAAGCTTAGCCGGATTTCCGTTTTGTCATCTTATATATTTTTATGTCGTTGTTTACGGTACATCGTGATCGCAAAGATAATAAAGGCTCCCATAACGCCAACAAATACAATTGTTATAGGCCAATATATACCACTATCTTCTTTAACAATGAAGATATTTGCGGATTCTCTGTCTGTTGCAATCCGGTATTCTCCGTTCTCCCCTTCTCTGACAAGGTCGTTAATCAATAAACCTTGCAACTCTTTACCTGAATCAATATCCGTTAAATTGATATGTTGAGAAGTTTCTGTCGTATTGATCAAGACATAGGTTTTCTCATCATCCAATATGCGTTCAAAAGCGAGGAAACCATTCTCATCATGGAGCACCTTCATTTCTCCTGAGCTTAAGGATTCGTATTTGTCTCGCATACTTGATAATTTTTCTACATGTCGTGTTACTTGATCATCTCCGGCAAGGAAATTAATCATTTTATGTGTGGATAAATCATCAATCGATCCATCCATCGGTATTTCTGAACCTTGGAATAGTATCGGATCATTCGGTGCAGTGAATAAATAGGTCAATGCTAATTTCCACCGAGTTACCGGGTGATTCCCCGTCGGTTCCAATGCTCTAGTAAAACGGTCCGTATGCAAAAAATCAATGTAGTGAACGACATCATTTGATTGAAAGAAAGGTTGGTTCAACAATGATGTGAAATCTGCCCCATAACCAGTAAAGCTTGAGAACGTTTCCTCATGGTCACCAAATCGTATGACCTGATTGAATAGCTCTACGCCCTTTTCCAAAGAAGATTCATCAGACATACCGCCTAACCAAAGACCATCCACTTCGTTCATCAACAGTTCGAGTGATTCTGCAGGCAATTGATCAGCATTTTCAATATAAAATCCATCAAATTGAAATTGTTCTACCCAATCGCTCAACCGATCAGAAATATAGTCTACCGCAGACTCATTAGTGAAATCGATCTGACCATCTGCTTGAATCCAGTCTCGTCCCAATAATTCCGATGAAGAACTTACCTGTTGCAACGGAGTTTGGACCAATACATCGATGCCAGCCTCATGTAACCGATCAACAAGCTGCTTCAATTCCTCTTCACTGCCATACGTTTCTTGGAGATTCTCAAACGAATTGACCTGCTGACCTAAATAATCTTCTGAATCAACAATCGGTGAAAGAATCACTTCTGTGACACCAATCGTTTTCAAATGATCAATATTATTTTGAATACCTTGATAGTCCCCACCATAAAAACCGGCTGTCGAATCTCGATCAATTTGTTCCGTATCATTTTCAGTTGTTCCATTTTCAAAGCGATCCACTAATATATAATAATAAAAATGGGACGAATCCTCTTCAGCAGATAGTGGAGCTACCTGCAATCCTGCAAATACAATGAAGAATAAAAGCGCCCCATAAATTAATCGTTTAACCATTTCTCTCACCACTTTTTATGTAAATTTCGTAGAAGTTCCATTCACAGATGTTGAATAGGGAATCATGAGAAAAGCCTCATTTGAAGAGGCTTTTCAATCACGTTATGGCAAAATTCCCATCGGTAAACGTCCAAATCCTAAAGCAATCGTCAAAATCAATGCGATGACAAACTGAAGCCAGCCACCGAAAGTTGGCTTTCCTTTTTTGCCACGGATCAAGATCATTTCCATTGCTGCAATAATCCAAATACCACCGGCCGACTTAACCAAGGCTTCTGTAGTCTCTGACCATGGTGCTCCAATATAGAATCGGAAAAACAATTCTAAACCTGTCAGCAAAATAAGAACATAGAATAGTCGAAGTACCATATGAGTGATCTTTGCGGCTTTCTCTTTACCTTCTTTACCCATAAATGAAAGTACAACAATAAATAAAATAATTCCGACTGCCCATGTAGTAATGTGTAAATGGGTCATTTTCTATCGTCCTCCTCTCTTAACTATCCTACCATCTCTCATTATTCCATGTGTTCATTTCATTGACAACTTTTAAACATTTTAAACCGATTATAATACAGCTAACTGCCCACCATGTTGCATAGGAAAAACCATACCAATGGCTTCAGTTTTTCTTTACAGAGATATGTGGGAGGGGTTTCAGGGGAATAGTTCACAGAGATAACCATTCTACGTTATAATGGAATTTGGAACAGAATACCGGTAACGGAGGCGATTTTAATGGGTACAAAAACAGAACAAATTATTGAACAAACCGATCAATATGGTGCACGTAACTATAACCCTCTACCAATTGTTCTCTCAAAAGGAGAAGGCATTTGGGTAGAAGATCCTGAAGGGAACCGATACTTGGATATGCTAAGTGCTTACTCAGCTGTCAACCAAGGTCATCGACACCCAAAGATTATTCAAGCATTGAAAGACCAAGCGGATCGGATTACACTCACTTCCCGTGCGTTTCACAACGATCAATTAGGCCCATGGTATGAAAAGATTTGTAAGTTAACGAACAAAGATATGGCTTTACCGATGAACACAGGAGCAGAAGCCGTTGAGACAGCTGTCAAAGCAGCAAGACGTTGGGCTTATGACGTAAAAGACGTTGCTGAAAACCAAGCAGAAATCATCGTTTGTGAAGGAAACTTTCACGGACGTACGATGTTAGCCATTTCTTTATCGTCTGAAGAAGAATACCAACGTGGTTATGGACCATTACTACCAGGAATTAAAGTGATCCCTTATGGTGACGTCGATGCGCTGAAAAATGCAATTACAGACAATACAGCTGCGTTCTTATTTGAGCCGATTCAAGGTGAAGCTGGAATTAATATTCCTGAAGAAGGTTTTCTAAAAGAAGCTTATGACGTCTGTAAAGAAAACAATGTCTTATACATGGCAGATGAAATCCAAGCGGGACTTGCAAGAAGTGGTAAAATGTTCGCTTGTGACTGGGAGAACGTCGAACCTGATGTATTGATCTTAGGAAAAGCGCTCGGTGGTGGTGTCTTCCCAATCTCATGCATTGTTGCTAACAAAGAGATCTTAGGTGTCTTCAATCCAGGTTCACACGGATCGACTTTCGGTGGAAACCCATTGGCTTCTGCAGTATCCATTGCTTCCTTAGAAGTATTGGAAGAGGAAAAATTAGCTGAACGTTCCTTAGAGCTCGGTAATTATATGCTGGAAAAACTTCGTGAAATCGACAATCCGAAAATTAAAGAAATTCGTGGACGTGGACTCTTTATCGGAGTTGAATTGACGGAATCTGCAAGACCTTACTGCGAAGCTTTGAAAGAAAAAGGATTGCTCTGTAAAGAAACACATGATAATGTCATTCGTTTCGCTCCTCCATTAATCATCGAAAAAGAAGATTTGGATTGGGCAATTGATAAAATTAAAGAAGTACTATAACAAAAAAATCAGTTAGTGAACAACATGTTCCTAACTGATTTTTTTAATCGATGACTTCGATATCTACCACTTTACTTTGTCCCCAAGGAGAGAGGGCGATTTCTACTTTGAACCTTGGTTGTGAGCGGTTCACCTGAAAATCAGATGTATCCGTTTGATATTGATCGATTCCAAACCGGACAACATGAGTCATCTCCTGGCTCTTATGCGAATACCTCGTTTTCATAATAACTTCTTGATCATCTGCATCCATTTTTTTATCACTTGCCGCTTTTACTTGATAGAGTCCTTGCTCGTTTGGTGTCAACAGCACATAAATGACTTGATTTCGCTCAGGTGCTTCCGTCATAAACCAATTTTCTGGCCGAATCTCCTCCGCTGTAAAACGCAAATATATGGAATCATTAAAAATAATATCTTCATGTGGCATCGCTTTTGTTTGTAATGTGACCGTTTCACCAACACGTTCAATCAAATAGCCGGACAAAACCATACCGAACAAAAAAAGGATTTGGAAGCCAACAAGACCCATTAACAATTTTTTACGAATCATTGCGCTCCCCTCCTCCTTCTGTATATACTTTTTGTTGTCGATTCAATAGATAACCAATCCCGAGAAGAATGACTCCGGCAATTAAAAAGAATAAGGACTGACTTAAATAACCCCAAGCAACTTTCGTATAAACGACAAATGTACTGATTAAAAAGCTCGCTGTTCCAATATTCATTTGTTGGCGATCCCGCCGGTTGAACCCTTCCATCAATAAAGATACGGAAAAGATAAAAAGAGCAACAGAAGCTAGATAGTCACTGATCTCAGGTACAACGAAGCTTGGAATAAATATAACCAACTGCAAGATCGAAAATAATTCTTGTCTGCTATATAAATATAAGACGATCAAACTCATCAAGAAAATATGAATGACAAAATACGCAATATTAATCTCTTGATAGAAATTTAACTCCATATCCACAAACAAAACATGAAAGACGGCAAATAAAAACATAAAAAGTGGAGCGAACGTCTCAAACACCTTTCCGGCAACATTTGATTGTGTCATTTTGCCGATAAAATAGAGTAAAATCAAGAAGACTGTCACCCAAACAAAGGATAGTTTCTCCGTAGACAAGCCAATGATTTGAATGAAGTAAGCTAAACTGAACACAACCGCCATCCAGCGTATTTTGCGTATATAAACGATTATTCCAAACCCTAAGATAAATACAGCGAACAACAACCAACTGAACTCACGCAGACCAAATAAATCAACCATTTGCCCAACAACAATGATAAGTATGCCTGCTGCCCAAATCCATCGGCTTGAATAACTTAAATAAAGCAATAAAGCTACGATGCTCCATACAAGGAAAGTAAACACACTATTAAAATGGTAATGATACATGTCTCCAATTAGGAAAATTGACAGTCCGAAAAGTAATAAAGCAATCAAATAACTGACTTCACCAATTAACCGTTTGCCTTGTTCAAGCCATCTGGTTCCCAAGAAATAAAAAAGCAACAAAGAACCTATTAAAATGGCTGTTCGAATTAGTGGATAAATATCGGTCCAATTCGATGCCAAAAAGGTCAATAAAGCCAAGCTTAAAAGAATCAAAGCAAACGTAAAAAAGATCGATGTATTATTCCTCGTTGGATAAAGACTCAATATAGCCCTCCGCTGCTGGGAATCGATAATTTCTTCTTCTACCCAACGTTTCGATTCATTTTCTAACCATTGATTTTTCACTTCGTTGCCTCCCTTCTATTTCTTTTTGAACGCCACGACTCTGCCATATGTCAACGAACGATAAAGCCATTCAAATGGGCCAATGCGAAATTTTTTTAAATAGAAATAGCTTACTACCAATTGAATGAAGTAAATGATTACTACGAACAACATTAACTTGCTTAATGACTGTGTGCCGTACAGGTTCATACCGACTCCATAGAATAGCCAAAAACCAATCACACTCTGGAGTAAATAATTCGATAGCGATAGCCTGCCTACAGATGAAAATAACTTCACAAGAATAGATGTCTTCTGCATCGAAGTAAGAAGCATGAGTAGCGCAAAGAAATAGAAAATCGCTGAAGCACTTCCTCCAATAGAATCTTGTATAAAATTCAACCAAGCCTTATTTTCAAACAAGTATGGTCCAGCTTTAAAAACGACCGCAATGACAAATGTAATTCCAACTATTCGCCGGATTATTTGCTTATTTTTCTTCACTTCTTCAAACAACCGAAGACGCCCGATTATGATTCCGAATAAAAACATCGGTAAAATAGTCATGATCGTAAGCAGTAGTTGAATCGGTTCAACCATCAATAGCCAATCCGATAAATTTTGTTGAAAAATTTCACTATATGTACCTTGGTAAGCTTCGGTAGCTTTGTTGATTTCATGCTCATAAATAACTACCATTTGCTCTCTGACTGAATAGGCCGCCAATGTGAACAATATAGTAGGAACAGCTAATAAACTTATTGCCCAAATCAATAACTTTTTAATGGAAACTTGCAAGAAGCGAATGGCGATCAAACCAATAATACTATACGAAAACAGAATGTCCCCATACCAAATAAAGATTCCATGCAAAAGTCCAATTCCCATTAAAATAAACATTCTCTTTATTAATATTCGATTCGCTTCCAAGGAATCCCTTTTTTCATACATGATCCATAAACCGATGCCGAATAAGAGCGAAAATAATGGATAAAAGCTCGCTTGGAAAAAGAGGTCGATCACTGTCAGTATAAGATTGCTATCAACCATCGCCTCATTCGCTCCATAAAATGATTGCTTTCCCCCATACATGAAGTGAGGCGAATGAAATGAAAGTATATTAACAACTAAAATACCGAATAAAGAAAAACCTCGAATGGCATCAACTGCGATAATCCGATTCTTTGTAGGCGTGTTCATAACATCCATCCTTTATCAATCCTTATTCTATTGTATAGGAACAAACACTAGATTTGAATAAAAGTTAGAATGAACTTCTTTAACGAGTCTTGGAAATACATTTTTTTCCTTTATAATGAAATACAGTGAAGAATGTTTCGAGGTTTAATTGGGGCATGAAATCAATTTAATACTTCGGTTGAATGGAGGCTACTTATGGAACTTGTAAAAGCATTTCTAATCTTAATCGCTATTTTTCTTTTTATTATGCTCATACAAATCATCATTCGAAAATCCTTACACATGAACATTAAAGATATTTTCAAGAACAGACACATTAATTCATTGCACAAGAAAATAAATTGGTATATGGGTGGAATAGGATTACTCCTGTGGATTGTACTATTGATCAATACATCTGCAAGTCCGAGCCCTTCATTTCATGTTTTCTTATGGTTTATTATCGTGTGGGCGTTGCTTGATTTCATGATTTATGCATTTTTCACATTGAAGTATACATCAAAACGAAAAGAAATCCTTGTTCATTTTGCAGAATTAACCATATGGATAGCGGTGGTCGTCACTGTAATAAACTTCAATATTTTTGGTTTATCTGTTTAATAGTTAGTGTTGGTTAAAATATTTTTTATGAAATTTCGTTTTATTTTAAGTACTTGTCAAGTTTTACAACATAGTCTATTTCATGCAATTCATTGTTTAAGCTAGTTAAATAACCTTTAACAACTTCCATTAATTTCGTAGTAGGAATGAATTCTTCAGACTCAAACTCTTGCCAGATTGAAAAAATACGCCAATTGTCATTAGCCTCATAGATAAAGTTAAGAATTACTTCATCGTGGTCAATAGTCTCATAATTCATATTTACCCTGTAACCCTTTTGAACTTGTTGGATCCACTTTCCTAATTGAATTCCAAGCTCTGCAAGGTTGATAAATGGGTCGAAGAAAAACACTTTTCCATTTAGCGAAATTTTGAACTCACCTTCAATAAATCCATTGTCGTAAGCGGAATACTGTGGTTTAGTTTCTATTGGTTCAGTGTTTAAAGTAAATGAGATTTTAATGTCCATAAAATCACCTGTCGTTATATTTTTTTCATTTTTTTAGCACATACATTTTATTCGGATTCCTCGTCACTTCGATATTCGAGAATATCACCAGGTTGACACTCTAAAACCTCACAAATTGCATCTAAAGTTGATAATCGTATAGCTTTCGCTTTTCCATTTTTCAAAATGGAAATATTGGCCATCGTGATACCGACTCTTTCGGAAAGTTCTGTTACACTCATTTTCCTTTTCGCTAACATTACGTCAATATTGATTATAATTGCCACTGTCTTCACCTCAGACTGTCAAATCATTTTCCGATTTTATTACTAAAGCATTTTTGAATAACTTTTGAAGAACCGCTGCAAAAACCGCAATAACAACAGAAGTAAATATAATTATAAATCCGATAATTGCTACACTTGGGTGGAGGGAGCTTTGCGAAATAAGAAAAATAGTCCCGATCACATATAATCCACTGATTAAAATTGCACAGTATTTTATAGAATTTAATGCCTCTAAAGATTGATCGGTGAAAGCTTTACCATGATCAATATAGTTTAAGAGTTTTAGAGCTTGATATAGAGCAAAGAAAAATGGGATTGCTGTTACATACATCCCTATTAAAACTGGATATTGCAAATAAGCAAATTCTGGATACATGGACGCGGTATAACTCGCTAACCAAGGCAAGAAAACGCTGACAAAAGAAGTATCATAATTCCAATAAGAAAAACCGTTGTTTTTAAAAAGAATGTTGTTCCTCGTTTCATAAACAGCACCTCACTTTATCGTTATCCATATTTTAACGCTGTATTTATTGAATTACAATAAATTATTATCAATTTTTAATATTTTTTCTGTTCAACTAAGGAATGTCTTTAGAAAAATTAAAAAAGCTCCCTTGGTAAACTGACGGATTCGTTTTGTGAGTATTAAATATAAAAAATTTGAATCACCGTTATTGGTTAGGACATCGCAATTAACACTCGGGATAGCATAATAAAAAGGAACTTGGATAATCAAGCTCCTTCAATACTGAATTGTATAATCTTTTCTTCCGCAATCGCGCCCGTTAACGGAAGAACATTTATTTCTACTAAACCCCGTTAATTCTAATAGCTCACTATAATTTCTTTGAAATGAGAAACATTTCTGCAAAATCATTAACAAGTGTTTTATCTGGATTAGTTTTCACATCATATTTCATTCTTTCTAACCCTTCTTCATAGTCTTTATCGTCAACTAAAGTTAATACGGAAATATCTCTATTTTCAGCGTAATGCAAGTAGTCAACGACCTTTACATTTTCCATCCTATACTCGATTTTTAAGTTTACTTCTAAGCCCCTGCTTGTAAGCTCGTTAAAAATAACCTCTTTATTCCAATATCTTTTTAAATCTTCATAATAAGCTGATGGGAAGTAGTGATAAACCCACCATTTAGGCATATCGTGAATCGCTATATTATGTAATTTATAAATACCGCCTTTTTTTAATACACGATATATCTCATTCAACGCTTGTTCTTTTCACTGTAATGATGAAACGCATAGTTGTTAGAAATGAAATCGAATGTTTCTGAATGGTACGGCATTTCCTCTACATCAGCATTAGTAAATTCTATGTTTTTTACTTTTTCATTAGCCTTTTTTAACATTTGGTCTGACAGGTCAAGTCCATACCAATTTATATTAATCCCATCAAAATAATTAATTTGTTTTTCAAGATATAGACCTGTTCCACAAGATAAATCTAATACGTTATATTCTGCCTTCACGTTGTTCTCAATATACTCTTTCAAATCGTACTCAAATTTTATTTCATCAACTCTAAATTGGTTTTTATCGTATTTATCAGCTATTTTAGAATAATTAGTAGTTTTCAAATCATCGTCCCCCTCTTTAAGGGGCTTTATATTAATAATAATTTTATCAAAAAATTCCTGTTACCTTACTAAGCATTACTACTCTTTAGTCAATTAGCCTTCTTCAATTAAATGGCCCTTTTTCAGAGCTGTTAAGTGCTTTTTAAAATAATCTTTTGCACTTTTTTAATACGCTTTCAAGATCATGGTTATGTAAATCACCTAAATGACGTTTTAATTCAGAACCGTGTATGGAAGTGATTTTAGAAGTACGTGCAACAGATGGTTTTAACAGTCCTGCTTCTTTCCAATACTCCAAAACAACGTCAAATTGGTTTCTTGGTTTCTGACTGGTGACCGGTGCTATAATAACATCTACATCTAGCGCTAACTCATTTCCAACAATAACAACAGGGCGTTGTTTGATTTGATGCGTTCCTTTAAAACGAACATCTGCCAACCAAACCTCACCCTGTCTCATTTTATTGCTCATTGTATATGTCATCCTCCTCGTTATCCCACCAGGAGTAGTTTTCCCCCAACAAAATTACATCGGGAGTCATATATTTCTCCTTAATCTTGTCAAGTACCTTTTGTCTTTCTTGTTCACTCAACATATCAATTTCTTTTATAATTTTCTCGGGAATGGACATATGTCACACACCTCCATTATGCTATACCCTTATTATACATTATTACCTTAGTAACATAAATGCGCATACATTTTAAACTTAAAGAATTTATCAAAAATATTTGTTGGTTTTCTTATTATATATTTTGAATTTCTTAAAACAAACATAAATAACGAGACTTCTACATGTAACTGTAGAAGCCTCGTCTGTTAACATCATTATCCCTCGTTTGTATCAATGAGCAAGTTTCGATCGAAAAAGTATAAATACACATGATTCAGTTCGATGTTCCAAATCATTTCAATCGCTTGCTTATAAAGTTCAACTTGTGTTTCGTAGCGTTGTTTCAAGTCATTGATCTTCTCATCTGTCATTTCTCCGGTAATCGTATCCGTTTTGTAATCAATCAATTCATATCCATTGTCTGTTTCAACCAAGCAATCAATAACCCCTTGAACGAGTACGGATTCATCAGTCGGGTCTTCCCAATCCGGATAAATCTTACTTGCTGCAACTTCCATCGTGAACGGAATTTCCCGCTCGACCGAAACAGCATTCGCAAGCATTGCTCCAACATCGGAATGCATCAACGTCAAAATCGCTTCCCGGTTGATGACCTCTCCTTCATCTGGTGTTAACGCTTCTTTGAATACGAGCTCTTGAATAAATTCTTCTAATTGCTCAGCGTTCCATTCCTTATTCACTGGTATATGCTGCATCACGGTGTGCATGGCACTACCCGCTTCAGCTTTCGTCAATGGCTTTTGATCAACTTGCATGAAACGCGGACGGTCTAGTGAAATACGTGGTCGCTGACTAACGATGTCGGTCGCGCCATATTCATCCACCGGCTGCCTTAAACGCTTAATCTCCGTTACCGTTTGCTTCGCCCGTTTGTCCGCACTCGTTTGATATGAATAGCTGAAACGTAAGCGACGATCTACTTCCTCATATTGTTCGGAACGCTCAGGTAAGTAGTCTGCACTCCACTGTTGGATCGCTTTGTATAGTTTCTCGTCTCGCTCTGCAGTAATCCATTCCGGATCCAGATATTCACTGGCATGATCTACATGAATCGTCCATTTTGATTCATCTTGGCGAATTTCTTCGGGTATTCCACCGGCTAAGCCAGAAATTCGTAACTCATCATTTTGATGATGACGAATCAAAGCAGATCCAATCCAATTTAAATAGGTCGCTTGGTCCGTCCGTGTATGAGGCGGTAATACCCATTCCGAATGGTTGGCTACTTCATTCCATTTTTCCAATTGTTTTTGCCAATCTTTACTTTGACCAACCACGACGAGCTTTTCTTTTGCCCGTGTCAGTGCGACATAAAGTACTCTCATTTCCTCAGCAAGTGACTCTCGTGCCGTTGCGACTTTTAAGGCTTCAAACGGAAATGTATTATACAAAATTCGCTGATCGACATCCATATATTTCGAAGCCAGCCCATAATCTTTATGCAATATATAGCGTCCTTTTGTATCCTGTTGGTTAAATTCACGTCCGGCTGCACCTAAGATGACATAAGGAAACTCAAGACCTTTACTGCTATGAATCGTCATGATGCGAACAACGTCTTCTTGCTCCCCAAGCGCTCTTGCCGATGCTAGGTTTTTGTTCCGCTCTTCCATCCGTTCGATAAAACGCAAAAATCGAAACAACCCTTGATAAGACGAGCGTTCATAAGAGCGTGCCCGGTCATATAAGGCACGTAAGTTTGCTTGGCGTTGCTTACCGCCTGGCGTCCCACCGACATATTCAAAATAAGCAGTGTCCCGGTAGATTTTCCAAATCAATTTGGATAACGAACCATAACGGGCTTCTTCTCGCCAACTTTCAAGCAGTTCCTTTAGCTGTTTTAGTTGCTCAACTAAAGATGAGTCTTCGCCTAATCGAATATAGTTCAGCATCGCTTGATAAAAAGATTCTCTTTTTCCTTTTAAGCGAATTTTAGCAAGTCCATCCTCTGTAATTCCGACGATTGGGGATTTCAGGACACTGGCCAATGGGATGTCTTGCATTGGGTTATCAATGATTCGCAAGACGTTCATCATCACTTGGATTTCCATCGCTTCTAAATAGCCTGTCGACAGATCGGCATAAACAGGAATGCCCATTTGTTTCAATTCATCTTCAATGACTGGCGCCCACGTTAACGAACGCATCAAAACGACGATATCTCGATATTGAATCGAACGTGGTTGTTCCGTTTCTTTATCGATGATTTGACTGTTTTCAATCCAGTCTTTGATTTTTTTGGCATACGTACGTGCCTCAATTTGGGCATCTTTCAGGTATTTCCATTCATCGTTTTCAACGGAATCTTCTTCATCTTTTCGGACGACGTGTAATTCACAATCAACATTTGTCGTCGTCAGCTTTTCATAGACTTTGTTGCTGTAAATCAGTTCGGCTTCTTTCTCATAATCCATCTCGCCGACGCGTTCATCCAATAGCTGACGAAAAATATAGTTCGCGCCATCTAATACTTCTTTTCGGCTTCTGAAGTTGCGTGCCAAATCAATTCGCATAGCCGCTAATTCTTCTTGTTGAAAGTCTTTGTACTTTTTCATGAATAACGTCGGTTCCGCATGACGAAAACGGTAAATACTTTGCTTCACGTCACCGACCATGAATAATTGGCCGGCATCCTCTCCTGCAGTTAGTAGCTGCAAAATTGCCTCTTGAACTAAGTTCGTATCTTGGTACTCATCAATAAGCACTTCTCGAAATTGTTTTCGATACTGATTGGCGATATAGGATGGCAAATAATTTCCCGCTTCATCTTTTCCATCCGATAAAATTTGAACACAATAATGCTCAAGGTCTGAAAAATCAACAACCGCTTGCTCTTTCTTCTCCTGTTGAAATTTCTCATGAAATTCTTTCACGACGGTGACAAGCTGTTCGATTTGTGGTTTGATTTTTTGTAAATCATTCAACAGAGAATCTGGGTGTCTAGAAAACCATCGTTCTACCAGCTTCTCCATCCGTTTTTTAAATTTATCGCGCAGGTCTTTGACTGACTTTTTTAGGTCTTCGTCACATTCTGCTTTTTTCCCGGATAAACGGCTGAAGGTTTTTTGCTCATGAAATATTTCGTATAGCTGCTCCCATGGTTGCTGAAGTGAATTTTTCACGAGCTGAATCTGTTGAAGGTCTTTTTCCAATGTATCGACATAGTGGGCAGGGCCTTCTGGGAATTGAGCTATTTCTAATGCTTGAAGGGCTTCAAATTCCATCGCGTCAACCTTTTCTTCAATGTCTTTCCGAACAATTGGCATCCACTCTAGCTCATCCATCGACATGTCATCACGTACTTCATAACTTCCTGAAAGCCGGTCGAGCCAATCATCCGGGTCAGGGTGCTGGCGTGAGAATTCATAGACTTTTAATACGAGATCCATGACAGCTTGGTCATTCCGGTCATTGGAAAAACTGTCGACAAAACGGAAGAAAGCTTCTTGCTCTTCCCCTTCTTTCCCATACCATTCTTCAAACGTTTCTTGCAATAAATCATTTCTTAATAAATCGGACTCGACGTCGTCCAATATACGAAAACCTGGATCGATTTCGAGTTCGAAACCATATTTACGAACGACTTCCATACAAAAAGCGTGCAAGGTGGAGATATGAGCTTTTTGTAGTAAAGATAATTGCTTTCGTAAGTGTTGAGAATCTGGATATTCAGCAAGTGCTTTTTCCAACGCTTGTCCGACACGCGTCCGCATCTCTTGAGCGGCCGCATTCGTAAACGTCGCAACAAGCATTTCATCGATTTCATACGGGTCATTTCCACGCGTGATTTTTTGGATAATCCGTTCGACCAATACAGCGGTTTTCCCCGAACCAGCTGCAGCGGCGACTAAAATATCTTTTCCATCCTCATAGATGGCTTGTTCTTGTTCTTTTGTCCAGTTCATGCTCATTCTCCCCCTTTCGGCATCATTTTGGATAAGATGATTTCATCTTTTTCGGGTTTCAATCGACGGAAATCATTCTCTTCAAGTTTTGGATCGAATTGACACACAGAGTTGAACGGGCAAAACGTACAAGCAACCTGGTTATTGCTTTCATATGGATTTAATTTGACTTCTCCCTGGACGATTTCATCTCCTGCTTGTTTCATCAAGGACCGAGTGTATTGACTCATACGACCGAATAACTCCCTGTCCATGATACTTGAAGACTTCGTGAACGCTCCATCCTTTTTGAAACCAAACGGCGCAATTTGACTTGTCCCTGATTCCATCGATGTATCCATGGCAGATGCGATTTGCCTGTCTTCAAGCAGCAACCCTTTCATTCGGTATTCCTTCAATAGTTCCTTCTCCAGCTGCTCTTCTGACAGAGGATTATTAATGATTGGGTTATGCACATGGAAGTACAGAACACCTGCTGGGTCAGCTTTCTTGCCAAGCCATTTTTCTGAATGGGTTAAAACGACATCCAAATAAGTAAGCATCTGCAAGGACAAACCGTAGTAGACATCTACAAGACTTAAATCTTTCTCGCTAGACTTATAGTCAATAATGCGAAGATACAAGTCGTTATCAATCTCTGTTTGATCGACTCGGTCCACTCGGCCATTGAGCTCCAATTTATAACCGCCCGCCAAATCAAGGGCAAGCGGAGGTAGCTCCTGATTACGACCAAAACCGATTTCAATGCCGACCGGTTTAAATTCAGACTGTTTCGATTGATAGACAAGCATATTCGTCGCACGCAAAATAACATGTCTTAATTTATATAAAATGTATCGATAACGATTGGAACTAAATAAGATTTGATTATTTAAAATCGGTGCTAAATACGTGATGGCTTCATTTGCGTAATTTTCCACGTCTTCATTGGTCAGTTCGAATAACGCTTTTCCATCTCGCTGTACCCATTCCGTAATTAATCGTAACGACTCATGGAATAACTGCCCAATATCCGGAGCTTCCAATTTAAATTGCTTTCTCTCTTTTAAACCGAGCGTGTATTGAGAAAAATAATGATAGGAACATTGAAAATAGGTTTCTAATCGGGAAACACTGGATTGGATTGTTTCCGTAAATAACTCTTTGGTCGTATCTTCGTCGATGGATACAGGTAAATTTGAATGAAATAGACTCGTTAAAATCATGCGTGTTTTTGAATCTTTTTGATCCATATACCAATGAAGGGTATCCCAATAACTATCCGCGATTGGATAGCCACGTAAATACTTGGATAACTCTTTCGTCAACACCGCACGCGACTTCGTCGGATTCGCAATAAAGCGTAAAGGTTCTTCCTCGTCTTCATCATCCAACACCCATTTACTTTCCGCTTCAGGAAACATGTTTTTTAGCCGTTTGATCAATTGGGCAGGTGTTTTCGTTTTTCCTTCTTCATCGCTCAGCGGATAACTGATCCATAATTGGTCAGATGGTAATGTCAATGCGAGATACATATAAAAACGGTCGTCCAGTAGCACGCGGTCCGCTCTGTCGGCTAAAGTCATACCGACTTCTTCTAACATTTCACGTTCTTCATCCGTCACTAGGCCATCAGATGCTGGCTTTTGTGGATACTGCCCTTCATTGACACCGAGAATAAAACCAACACGGACATTACGGATTCTCGACCGTTCGACATCCCCTACAATGACGTGGTCAATCGATGGTGGGACTTGGGAAAACTCCAACGTTCCAATTCCAGCTTCAACAAGTTGTCTGAATAGCTGATCTGACAGTTCATCATCGCCAAGCATCTCGACGAACTCATCCAGTAAACCGATCAGGGCGTTCCAAGCCTGCTCCTGCTCGTGAGCCGTTTCAACCTTACCCGCTTCTTCATATGAATCACGCAAGCGCTCCAGCTGTTTTCCAACTTGAATATGCTCCAGCCATTCATAAATCGCGATACACTTTTCTTTTACGGTCTTGGCTCGTCGATATGCATGATCAAAGGATTCGAGAGCATCCAACACTTGTTTTCGATACTGATTAATCTGTTTCTGAATTTGTTGCTCTTCTGTTGTCTGTTTTCGGAAAGAAATGCCGCTTAACCGCTCATACTTCCACGTATAATCACTCGTCCATTGGTCTTTTCTCCGGATGCCGTATTCCAATACGTAATTTTCCAAGAAATCGATTGCTTTTTCATCCAGTGGGTCCTCTTTATCGGTTGCCGGGATAAACCCTGTTTTCAGTAGTCGAAACATCGCATCATATGACCAGTTTCGTTCGATCAATTCAATGCCTGTTCGAACAAGCTCGATCAATGGATGATGGAGCATCGATTTCTTTTGATCGACGAAGAAAGGGATACCATAGTCTTCGAAAATCGTTTCAATCAAATCATTATACGTATCTTGATCACGAATCAATAAGCCAAAATCACGATAACGATATTGCTCATCGCGAACGAAACGAATGATTTCTTGTGCAACCCGTTCTACTTCTGCCCGAGGATGAACAGCTTCCATGAACGTAATCGGAGTGTCGCCGTTGTAGGCTGGCATTGGATTTGCCTCAAGGTTTTTCTCCAAATGTTGCATCGCTTTATTATTGCGGAATCGCCGCGTTTCCGGATCCAATTGAACGGAATGAAGCACAGGTACATGCGCATGTTCAGCAATTTGATTTAGTTGTTCGAAAGTCGTACGCGGTTGATGGAATAGATCTAATTCATCTGTAGACCCTTCGATACCATCAAGCGTCATAGCTACTTTCAATTCTTTCGCCTGTCGCATTATCGCTTCCAGGACAAAAAGCTCCTGTGGTGTAAATCGATAAAAGCCATCAATATAAAAACTGGCATTCTGAAAAAATTTCGTTTCTTCGATTTTTTCAACGAACAGTTCCAGTTGATCTTCCGCATCGATATATAAATCGCTCATTCGCTCTTGCATTTGAGCGTAAATCAGTTGCAAATCTTTCAATTTAGCATGAAGAGCTAACTCATTTGCGGACAAGCGGTCTTTATGTTCGAGTTCCATTACAATATTTTGCAAGATTTCTGGATTGATTCGATACCGCTTCATTTCTGTAATCATCTTTTCCAGCCGGTCAATAAAGCCTTGCTTTTCCATTGCTTTTTGGAAACTATCAAAGCTTTCCTTATATTCTTCGACAATTTTACGAAGCATCATTTGTGTTCCAGTGCTGGTGATAAACGGTTTCGTTCCACCGCCCACTTGTTGGAATACATACCAAGCTAACCTAGAAAAGCTCAACACTTGTGCCCGGGTTGAACCTTTAATGCGGCGATTTCG
Organism: Allobacillus sp. SKP2-8; assembly: GCF_007559355.1. NCBI lineage: Bacteria > Bacillati > Bacillota > Bacilli > Caryophanales > Bacillaceae > Allobacillus > Allobacillus sp. SKP2-8. The sequence continues at coordinate 23,661 of NZ_VMHF01000022.1, forward strand.
AATCAATTCATATTCGACTTGAAAAGCCATTTGGTCAGGAACGATATAGTAAATCGGATCTCCTGTCGGGTCCATCAACAATTTCTCTTCCAACTCATCCAATATGTATTCAGTGACATTTGCACCTGATCTTCCAGTAATCCATTGAAGTGCCAACGATTTTCCCCCTTTTAGAAAAAAGACTGAAAACGGAAGGTTGTCCGTTTACCAGTCTTTCATTTATTCGTTATCCTTGTTTTCAGAATCAAATTGATTCGCATTCGAGTTCATCCGAGCTTCGATGAATTTACCGATCGCCCAAACGAAGACAATACAAACACCAATGACAATGGCTTTTGTCGGATTCGTGGCGAAAGATGTTATGCTGCTTCCCACATAGGATACAGAAAAAATCATAACAGCCTTCCCCAGTATAAGCGATAAGATAAACTGCTGAATAGAAATTCTTGAAAATGCAGCGACAACATTAATTAAAGCAGATGGAGAAAATGGAAAACAGAGCAATAAAAACAGCGGTCCAAATCCACGTCGGTCAAAGAACGCTATAATTTTCCGAACCTGTTTTTGTTCTTTGATTTTCTGAATCCATTCAAATTGTTCCATCTTCCGTAGAAAAATAAATAATAAAGTCGCTCCAAGAACTGCACCGATCCACGAAAATATAAATCCAAAAAACAACCCATACACGATGCTATTCGCTAATATAAATACAATAATTGGCAGGAATGGCAAAAAAGCTTCGATGAACGGCAGAACGATTCCCGGAACGGGGCCGAAGCTTCCGTAAAGTTCGAGAATACGTATAATCATATGGCCAACCACGGTATCAGAAATTAATGATGATAATTCGTCTAACGTTGAATACTCAAGCGACATACGACTTTCTCCAATCTTTTCTGTCTACTTTCATTGTATAGAAAAAGCCGTCTTTTGCCTACTATTTTTAATAACCATTTCGTATTCGTCATTGAATTGTTCGATACCTCATAGTATAATGGAACAAACGTTCGATAGTCAAGGATGGAGGGATCATCATGAGATATTTAAATGAAGAAGAGCATAAAACTGCATCCAGATATTTATTTTTGTCTATGGCGATTATTGTCGTCGAGAAAGACATTCAATTCGTCGAATCCGGACCGTTTAAGATCAAGGAGCCCTATTTAGAGCTCCTGCGGAAAATGGAACATCGCGCACGGATTGAACGCCGTGAGTTACGGAAAAAAATGAGGGATATGAATGTTGAGGTCGTTTTCTTACAGAAGGATGATTCGTTTTCCACATACTTATTTATGGCAAGAGGGTATGAAGAGGAAAGGCGTTATTTCAATCCAGCGGTTCGGAAGAAGGTTGAACAAATCTTGTATGAGTTGATGCGTCAAGCCTACCTTAATCGCTCTCCTGAGGTTTCGTAATTCGCTCCATCAACAAGTGCCTATATTGTGCCGTACGCAATACTTGGTTGGTCAATGAGCGATAAGAGACATTAACCGTCAGTTGCTTGCCTCCTTGAAAGTGGATGATTGTTCGTTTGGAATCGACTTTTTCGAGGCGTTCAATATGTTGGTGGGAAATCCAAGTGCATTCAGAGGAGCTAGGAGAAGTAGTCGGTAAGAAAAACATACCGAGCATCGGATCAATCACAATCGGGGCTTTGCGATTGACACCAAAAATTGCTCGGGTGCCTTCAAGTCTTCCTCTCAAGCTAGAGCCGTAGAATAAGCAACCGCGGTCGACAAATTGTTTTGGTGAAACATCCGTGAAGTATTCTTGATTTTTTTCCAATACGAATGATCCAAACTTCTTCCCTTCTTTCGGTTGGGGAACAATCGCCAATGTCGTTAAATTCAGTAAGGGCTTTTGGTTAAACTCCAAGTACAATCACTCCTTTACAAGATTATCTTTATACTATGGAATTCTCTCTTTTATGTAAAATTTAGGTTTGTTATTGATTAGCACTGAACACAACAAAAAATGAGCAGATTTTACATAGAATTTGATAAATTCATGTAAAAAACTACTCATTTTGATGATTATTCAACTATTTCGCTAAACACATTTGTACTGATTTAGTTCATTTTTCAGAAGTAGTAATTACATCACTCATCTATTTAACCCTTCTGTTCCTTCCGACTGTGAAACACTTGCATAGTTAATGCATAGGTGATCAGAGCGCTTCTATTCGACCAGATTTCGGATATGACGAATCATTCGGGTGATTAGAGTGCTGCTATTCGACCAGATTTCAGATATGGCGAATCATTCGGGTGATTAGAGCGCTTCTATTCGACCAGATTTC
>NZ_VMHF01000023.1:0-18973 GCF_007559355.1 Allobacillus sp. SKP2-8
AAAATGTGTTGGAAAGTCTTATAGATGCGTTCTATACCCTCGAGTGTCGAAAAAAATGTGTTGGAAAGTCTTATAGAAGCCTTCTATACCCTCGAGTGTCGAAAAAAACGTGTTGGAAAGTCCTATAGAAGCAGTCTATACCCCCGAATGAAGAAAAAAATCCGACGGAAAGTCTTATAGAGATGTTCTATCCCTTCGAGCAACGACAAAATTGATAGGAAAAGTCCTATAGAGCTTTTTTACGTTCTCCCATTCATCTTATTTTTATAAAAAATGTTCCAGTTGAACTGTGATTTGAATCATATCAGCCAATGAAAATAGCTGATACGATGAAATCAAATGTAAAGACTATTTGTTCATCCATTAGGAGGAATGTGTCATGTTTCAGCGAGATTATGATCAAGATCCGTTTATTGTCATATGGGAATTAACAAGAGCTTGTGCACTGAAATGTTTACATTGTAGAGCAGATGCGCAGTATTACCGAGATCCTAGAGAATTGACATTTGAACAAGGTAAGAAGTTAATTGATGATATATATGAGATGAATAATCCAATGCTTGTTTTTACCGGAGGAGACCCATTGGAACGAGAAGACGTTTTTGACATTGCAGAGTATGCTGTAAAAAAAGGCGTTCGTGTATCGATGACACCGTCTGCAACACCGAATGTCACCAAGGAAGCGATGAATAAGGCAAAAGAAGTCGGGCTGTCTCGTTGGGCGTTCAGTTTAGACGGACATAATGCAGAAGTGCACGACTTTTTCAGAGGGACGAGAGGGTCATTCGATTTGACGATGAAATCAATCGATCATTTAAAGTCACTTGGAATGCCATTACAAATCAATACCGTTATTTCAAACTATAATATCGACTATTTAGAAGAAATGGCTGCATTGATGGAAGAATTGGAATGTGTTTTGTGGAGTGTGTTCTTTCTTGTTCCAATTGGACGGGGCCAAAGAGATGATATGATTTCCCCAGCCGACCATGAACGTGTTTTCCGTTGGTTGTATGAATACTCAAAACGTGCTCCATTCGATATTAAAACAACAGCAGGTCAGCATTACCGTCGTGTCGTCATCCAACAAAAAATGCGCGAAAAAGTAGCTAACTCAAACGGGATTGCCTATGAAGATGCCTTAAACAAAGGAATGACTGGGAGCATCGATGGTTTAGGTCGAGCACCAAAAGGTGTCAATGACGGAAATGGGTTTATTTTCATTTCACATATCGGCGAAGTATTTCCTAGTGGACTGCTTCCGATCAAAGTCGGAAATGTGAAGGAACAATCGTTAAAAGAGATCTATCGTGAATCCGATGTGCTGAAAAATTTACGGAACCCTGATAAGTATAAAGGAAAATGTGGAGTATGCGAGTTCAGACATGTGTGCGGAGGTTCACGTTCTCGTGCTTATGCGATGACCGGTGACTATATGGAGAGCGAACCTTATTGTGTATATATTCCAAAAGCGATGCGTGAGGAAAAGAAGAGGGCTAGAAAAATTTCGAATGAATAATTATACCTTTTTATAAAAATAATTATATGTAGAGCGCCTTAGATAGGCGCTCTTTTTTATGTAATTTAAAAAGTATGAGAGTGAAGAAATAAATTTATTTATAAAATAGTATTGATTATTTATACATAAATATGATACATTATTCAAAATGATAAAAACGAAGAGGGCAGAAGGAGGATCACGATGGAAAAAGTTCAGCACGTTGAACAGTTCGGTGTGAAGAAAGGGTACTCAGTAAAACAAACATTGAAATTTTTAATCCCATCACTCATTGGGGTGCTTTTATTTTTAGTGCCTCTCTCAGTGGACGGAACGGTAACGATCGGCCTTGGTGTTATGGCTGATGCGCTGCAAGCAGCAGTTGCCGACTATATTCCGCTGTTTATTACGGCAGTTGTTGTCTTGTCTGCCTTGGCTACAGTATGGATAAAAAGCGTTCCAATCAATGCGGTGAAAAACAGTTCTTTTTTGACAGGTCTCTTGGATGTATCGCCAATTTGGTTGGTACTTCGTATTTTCGGAGCAATTTTTGCCGTTCTCACCTTGACTGAACTCGGCCCGGAAGTTATTTGGTCAGGGTTGACTGGAGGAACCGTATTATTTGATTTAGGTCCAGTTTTGATGGTTTGGTTTTTATTTGCATCTTTATTCATGCCGCTGTTATTGCAATTCGGCTTAATGGATTTTATCGGAACAGTCGTACGTAAAGTGATGGCGCCACTATTCAAGCTTCCTGGACGTTCATCCATTGATGCGCTTGCTTCTTGGATGGGGAGTGGAACTGTTGGTGTACTGCTAACGACTCAACAATATGAATCCGGATATTATACAAAAAGAGAAGCGGCTGTCGTGGCAACGAATTTTTCAATCGCTTCAATTGCATTTAGCTTAGTCATTGCACGTTTCTTAAGTATTGATCACATGTTCGTTCAATTTTATGCAACGGTGGTTGTTTGTGGAGTTGTCGCTGCAGTAGTTTGTCCGAGAATCCCTCCTCTTTCATGGAAAAAAGATACGTATTATGGACCCGTAGGCAAGCAAATTAATGAAGAAGTACCTGATGGAATTTCAACACTTCAATGGGGTTTTCAAAAAGCAGTGGAAAAAGCAGAAGGAGTTAAAAGCTATAAAAGTGTCGTCAAAAGCGGCGTGCAAAATGTCATTGATATTTGGTTCTCCTTAATTCCTCTCGTTATGGCACTCGGTACGATTGCATTGATGATTGCTGAATTTACACCAATCTTTGATTATTTATCCTATCCATTCGTTCCATTGCTTCAGGTTTTGCAAATTCCTGAAGCACAGGCAGCCGCTCCGGCCATGCTCGTCGGGTTTGCCGATATGTTCTTACCAGCCGTTGTCGGAAGTGGAATCGAATCCGAATTGACCCGTTTTGTCATCGGAGTCATGTCGCTATCACAACTCATTTACATGTCCGAAATTGGTATTTTGTTGATTAAATCGAAAATACCTGTATCGTTTGGTCAGCTCTTTATCATTTTCGTTCAACGTACGGTAATAACATTGCCGATCGCTGCTTTAATGGCTCATGTATTATTCTTTTAAATCTGTAATTGAAAGTTAACGGTAACTCCTTTATCTTTAGAACAGAAGGTGTTCAAATTTTTGAATACTTTCTGTTCGTTTTTTTGTGAGGTGGAACAACGGGACGAAAACTTGGCAAGGGGACCATATATTTAAGATTTGGGTCCATATATTCCCGCGTCGGGCTCATAAATAGCACACCAGGGTGCATATCCACGTAGTTTGGGAGCATATCACAATCGCCGGGGCGCATATTTTCAAAAATAGGTCGCATATCCTGGTTAAACGACCCATCTTCTCCACGAAAAATAGGAGCGGCCCATATATTTAGGATTCGGGTCCATATATTGGCGCACTGGTCTCATAAACCGCACACCAGGGTGCATATCCGCAAGATGTGGGAGCATATCACAATCGCCGGGGCGCATATTTTCAAAAATAGGTCGCATATCCCGGTTAAACGATCCATCTTCTCCACGAAAAATAGGAGCGGCCCATATAATTAGGATTCGGGTCCATATATTACCGCACCGGTCGCATAAACCGCACACAAGGGTGCATATCCGCAAGATGTGGGAGCATATCGCAATCGCCGGGGCGTATATTTTCAGAAGTAGGTCGCATAACGCAACGTCCCATCGAACAAAATTAGAGTAGCAAAAATAAATTATACACTCGCAGAATACGTTTATATTAAAGAAAATAGTGATCAACTTAACGAAAAAACCGAATGGAAGGGTGGATACATAATGGAACCTGAATCATTTTTCACCAAAAATACGAAAGTTGCTCTTAAGCATGAACCACCTGGCGAATGGATGCCTCCTGTTCCGGATCATAGCATACCGCTTAATGCGGGTTATCCAGCGCATAGCCTCATTCCGTATGAAGAGATGAATGAGGCAGTGAAGGATTTAATTGAGGAGGAGAAAGACCTCCCTTTTCAGTATTTGGGTAGTAAGAAAGTAAATACGGTGAAAAAATTTGTTCGTGAGCGATTGGCGGAACGTGGAGTTGTCCTCCTGGAGAAAGAGATTCTTGTGACAGCGGGTGCCATTCAGGGGATTGACTTAATCGCAAGGACATTTATTGACCGTGATACATGGATTGTCGTCGAATCCCCAAGTTATATGGAGGGCTTGGAAACATTCCGTAATTATACAGATCATTACATTACTGTTCCGATTGATGAAAATGGAATGCAAACAGAAGAGCTTGAGAAAACATTGAAAGACCGAAAAGAGAAGAACTTGCCGATGCCGAAACTAGTGTACACGATTCCGAGCTTTCATAATCCGACAGGAACAACGATGTCGATCGATCGTAGAAGACATTTATTGGAACTTGCGAGTGAATTTGATTTTTTGATTATTGAAGATGATGCCTATGGTGAACTGTATTTCGGCGAACGACCTACACCAATCAAAGCAATGGATAGCGGAAGTCGCGTGTTCTATATCGGATCCTTTTCCAAAACGGTAGCTCCCGGAATGCGTGTCGGCTATGTCGCTGCAAGAAGTGATTTACTCGAGCCGCTCCCTTGGTTTAAAAAAGACTTAGGTCATCCGTTTGCCGAGGCAACACTGGGTTCATATCTATCTCAAACAGATATGAAAAAACGATTCGAGATGCTTCGAAAAGTCTATCAACAAAATTGCAAAACCTTAATCTCATCGCTTGAAAAGTATATGGGAGATATTGCCACATGGAAAAATCCTTCTGGAGGATATTTTGTATGGGTGCATGTACCAGGTGTGGATACATCAAAAATATTGAATGAGGCGATGCAAGCAGGTGTTGCCTATGTCCCTGGTAAGCATTTTTTCGTTCATGAACAAGAAGGTTTATCCTATTTGCGGCTATCTTTTAGCTATGTCAGCCGTGAAGAAATGGTAACAGCTGTTGAAAAGTTAAGCCAAGTCATTAAAAAGCATATAGATCAATAGAAAAAAGGATTCGTCTGTGGAGCATTCACACACGAATCCTTTTTCAATTGCTAACTTTTACTCACAAAGTTTCCGTTTGTTTTGTACAGGGTATTGTCAACACAAAGACAAAATCGATCGGGAGGCGTTTGTCGACATGAGCGACTTATTCAAGAAAGGCTTATCAATCGGTGCAGGACTGGCAGCCGTTGGGAAAGAGCAAGCTGATAAAATTTTAAAGGAATTACGTGAAAAAGGGGAGCTATCCCAACAAGAATCGAACAGTTTATTATCAGAGATTGAAGCAAAGGGTGAACAGAGTCAAGAAGAGTGGAACCAAAAAGCACAAGCAAAATTGAAGAAAAAACTTGAAGACTTAGATGTGCCAACACGAGAGGATTATGAGCGATTGGAAAACCGTCTTCACCAGTTGGAACGCCAGCTTAATAAAGAACAGTAAAAGATCTCGGAAGATGGAAAGGAGGGGATAGGAATTATTCGAAAGCAGATGCGTCATATGGCAAGATATCGCGATATCGCTACAGCCTTTACGAGAAATGGCTTTGGCTATTTCGTAACGGAATTAGGTTTAGACCGTGTTTTTTCATTGCCTCGTCGCCTATTGGTCAATCGTGATCAAAATTTGGAGGATAAAACGGTTGGTGAACGAATACGGCAATTTTTAGAGGATCTTGGACCGACCTTCATTAAGGTGGGCCAACTTGCGAGCACACGACCTGATCTGATTCCAAAAGATATCCGAATGGAATTAACAAAACTTCAAGATCATATATCTCCTGTTCCCTTTGAACAAGTGAGGAAAATTGTTGAGGATGAACTGGAAGGGAAAATGGAAGAACTATTTTATTCATTTGAACAGTCACCTTTAGGCGTTGCATCGATTGGACAAGTACATGAAGCTGTTCTCCCAACTGGTGAGAAAGTAGCCGTGAAAGTCCAACGTCCCAATGTCGGTAAACAAGTACATATCGACTTGGAAATCCTTCATGAAATGGCAGAGCGAGCAGAAAAGCGCTTAGACTGGGCGAAGCGCTATCAGGTTGTCGATGTGGTCGAAGAATTTAAAAAAGCCATTACGAGTGAATTGGATTATGAGCATGAAGGCCGGAATGCAGATCTGATGGCCAAACAGTTTGAAGACGACCCGCAAGTGTATATTCCAGAAATATATTGGGATTATACAACCAAAAAAGTGCTGACGATGGAATATGTTGAAGGCATTAAATTAAATGACCAAGAAGGTTTAGCGCAAGCACAATGTGATCATAAGTGGCTCGCTGAAAAACTCGTCCAAGCCATATTTTATCAAATGTTTGAAGACGGTTATTTTCATGCCGACCCTCATATCGGAAACTTTTTTGCATTACCTGGAGAAAACGGAATTGCATTCATGGATTTCGGATTGGTAGGAAGACTATCAAAGGACATGCAACGAAATCTCGCTTCAATCGTCATTGCTATGACAAGCCAAGACACAAAAAAGATGACTCGAGCAATGAAGCGGATGGGAGTCGTTCCCGTCGATATTGACGAGCATGAATGGGAAGGTGATGTCGACCAATTTCTCATCAAATATTATGACGTTCCATTCAGTGAAATCAGTTTAGGACAAGCGATTACCGACATGTTTCAAATCGCTCATAAACATCAAATTGAAGTGCCCTCTGATTTCACGCTAATCGGAAAAACGATGCTGACATTAGAAGGTGTCGTTGCCCAGTTGGATCCGGACTTCAGTATCATCACAGTTGCTGAACCATTTGGTCGAAAACTAATAAGAGATAAGTACCATCCGAAGCGGTTTGCAAAAGAGATCTATGACCAAGTCGATGAGTACGCCGATGTCATTGAAGAGATGCCAGAAATTGTTAGAGAGCTGACAGCATTAGCGAAGGAACGTAAGATACCAGTCGAGTTGAGAATTCCGGCATTGAACTATATTTTGTCAAAAATGGACCGAGTCAGTAATTTATTATCCTTCAGTATCATCTTGTTAGCATTCAGTTTGATTATGACTGGTATCATCATCGGCTCTGCCATTGCCGGCCAAGGCTCTGTACTATGGGATATACCCGCTCTTGAAATCGGCTTTGTGGTCGCTGTCGGCATGCTGGCGTGGATGATCTACTCGATATTCCGTTCTGGACGTTTTTAGTGGAAAAACAAAATAGTTATTGTAAAATAGTATTGTAATAAAACTTTTCACAAGGAGATGTTTCAATGAGCTTTAAAAATATAACAGTAGCAGGAAGCGGCGTATTAGGTAGTCAAATTGCCTATCAAACAGCTTATCATGGATTCACTGTTTCAGTGTATGATATTAACGATGAAGCAATTGAAAAAGCAAAAGAACGCTATCAAAAATGGATGCAGCGTTATCAAGAAGATCTTGATGCAACGAAAGAAGAGACGCAGCAAGCCTATGAACGCATTACCTTTTTTACAGATCTGAAGGAAGCAACGAAGGATGCAGACTTAGTGATTGAAGCTGTACCAGAAAGAACAGATATCAAAATTAACTTTTATAACAAACTAGCAGAAGTTGCTCCAGAAAAAACGGTCTTTGTGACCAACTCATCCACATTGCTACCAAGCGATTTTGCAGAAGCGACAGGTCGTCCGGAAAAATTCCTCGCCTTGCACTTTGCCAACGAAATTTGGATCAATAATACGGCGGAAGTCATGAGACATAAAAAGACGAATATGGACCATTTTTACGAAGTTGTTGAATTTGCAAAAGAAATCGGTATGGTCCCACTAGAGCTACACAAAGAACAGCCGGGATATATTTTAAATAGCTTGCTTGTACCCTTCTTGAATTCTGGTTTGTCGCTTTTAGTGAATGAAGTATCTGATGTTGAAACAATCGATAAAACATGGATGATTGCCACGGGCGCACCAAGAGGACCAATGGGAACATTAGACATTATCGGCATGACGACCCCATACAACATTAACGCTCAAAAAGGCCAACATGGTGATCCAGACTCCCAGAAAATTGCAGATTATCTAAAAGAAAACTATATCGACAAAGGAAAAATGGGCATTTCATCAGGAGAAGGGTTTTACACGTACCCAAACCCATCTTATCAAGATCCAGATTTCTTGAAAAAGTAGGACCAATTAAAGATAGCGTATAACCTTTTTTGATAAAGAGGTTATACGCTTTTTCTTAAATATGATTGACAATGTGTCACAAAACACACAAGAGGTATTTAAGCATGTAAATATTTGTGATATAATATATTACGTTTATAAGTTATGTTTGAATAATAAAATTGTACTGAAGGACAGCGCTTACATAAGCGAACACTCACTACAATATGCAAGGGAAGGTTACTTATGAGTGAAACAACAAATAAATCAGATGTGATTTTGATCGGCGCAGGGATCATGAGTGCGACATTGGGATCTATTTTAAAAGAATTGGCTCCCGATATGAGCATTAAAGTGTTTGAAAAGCTGGATAGTCCTGGTGCAGAAAGCTCTAACGAATGGAATAATGCTGGTACGGGCCATTCAGCCTTATGCGAGCTGAACTATACACCAGAAAAGCCGGACGGAACAATCGAAACGGCAAAAGCCTTGAAAATCAACGAACAATTCCAAGAGTCGAGACAGTTTTGGTCTTATTTAGTTGAGAAGGGACTCATGGATCAACCGAGAGAGTTCTTGATTCAGCTACCACATATGAGCATTGTTCATGGAAAAGAAAATGTCGAGTACTTGAAAAAGCGGTATGAAGCATTAGTCGATAACCCGCTATTTGAAAATATGGAGTTTTCTGATGACCCTGAACAATTGAAGGAATGGATTCCGTTAATGATGAAAGAACGCGAAGTTAGTGAACCCATTGCTGCAACACGTATCGATGATGGAACAGATGTTAACTTTGGTGCGTTGACGCGTAAATTGTTCGAACACCTGGAAACCCAAGGCGTTGATCTTCATTACAAGCATAGTGTCGACGAACTTGAACAAAACGAAGACGGCACATGGGAAGTGAAAGTTCGAAACGTTGAAAGCGGAAACGTCACCTTCCATGAAGCGAACTTCGTGTTTATCGGTGCTGGAGGCGGAAGTATCCATTTGCTTCAAAAAACAGGTATTCCAGGCAGTAAAGGAATAGGTGGTTTCCCGGTAAGTGGGGAGTTCCTTTACACACAAAAACCAGAACTCGTGAAAGAACACTATGCGAAAGTGTATGGTAAAGCACCGGTTGGAGCACCACCGATGTCCGTTCCACACTTGGATACACGTATGATCGAAGGGAAGGAGTCATTGCTTTTCGGTCCGTTTGCGGGCTGGTCTCCGAAATTTTTGAAGACGGGATCAAACGCAGACTTGTTCAGTTCGATTAAACCGAATAATCTAACGACGATGTTAGCGGGAGGAATGAAAAACTTCACGCTCACCAAATATCTCATTTCTCAACTAATGTTATCGAAAGAGAAGCGGATGGATCAGTTGCGTGAGTTTATCCCGACGGCGAAAGATGAAGATTGGGAAATGACAACAGCTGGACAGCGTGTGCAAATTATCAAAGATACAGAAGAAGGCAAAGGAATCCTGAAATTTGGTACGGAAGTGGTCAGTTCGGAAGACGGCTCGATGGCAGCTTTACTAGGTGCATCACCAGGAGCGTCAACTGCTGTTTCCATTATGTTCGAATTGATTGAAACATGCTTCCCGGATCGTGTTGAAGAATGGAAACCGAAATTAAAAGAAATGGTTCCATCCTACGGTCAGTCATTGAGGGACAATCCAGAGCTTGTACGTGAAATGAAAGAGTTTACTGCTAAAAAATTAGATTTTCATGACGTTGAGTTTGAAGCAACTCATTCATAATAAAAAGGAGCATCAACTGTCGAAGTGACAGTTCATGCTCCTTTTTTATGTACAATTGAAAAAATCTATTGTTCGATTCCCCAGTTCATCTTTAAGATATCTTTTAGCTGTTCTAGTCGTTCTTGACCAATGTGCTCGGCAATTTCCTTTTCTAAATTCGCTTGTAATTGCGCATTTTTTTCATAGCATTCTTTTCCGAAAATTGTTAGTTGAATACGTTTTTCTTTTCGATTGTTTTCTTGTTCGCCTACTTCAACAAGTCCTTTTTCTTGAAGCTGCTTGATGAACTTATGGGTTGCTTGGCGGGTAATATCGACGCTTTTGGATATAAAGGAAACGGTTGTTTCTTTCTCCTGGTATATTCGTAACAATATAAACCATTCAGATTTCGAAATGGGGAGTTCGTGGTGACTATTCCACTGTGCTTCAGATATTTTACGTAATTTTAAATACCTTTCACTGATTAAATCAAGTAAATCTAATTGATGTAAGTTGAAGCTCACTCTGTTCACTCCTATTTTATTTTCTTAAGCTACTATACAAAAAGATGGGCATTAAATCAACTTAGTTGACAAAAAAGTTTTAAAGAGATATACTTAAAGTAAACTAAGTTGACAATTCAACATAAGGGAGCCAATATAATGCTGAGCATTGGAGATTTGATTGTTTATTCATCACATGGAATTTGTCGGGTAGAAGATATTTGTGATCAAACGTATGGTGGCGTTACGAAGAAGTATTACATGTTACAGCCGGTTGATAATGATCAGAATTTGACAATTCATGCTCCTGTTGAAAGTAAACAAAAAAACATGCAACGAATCATGAACAGATCAGAAGCTGAAAAAGTCATCGAAACTTTCAGTGGAGAAGGGGTTGAATGGATTGAAAGACCCCAACAAAGAACGAGAGATTATAAAAGTATTTTGAATCAAGGTGACCGCTTGGAAATTGCGAAGGTAGCAAGTACGTTGTTACGCAAGAAGCAAGAAACAGAAGAAGAAGGCCGAAAGTTTAGTGAGCTGGATGGCAAACTGCTGAAAAACATCCAAGACATTCTGTTTAGAGAAGTCGCTATTGTTTTGAACAAACCATATGAAAAAGTCGTGAAACGAATCGATGAATTAGTTGCACAATAAATCGATGAAATAAATATACAAATGAAGCTTGAGATCAAAGTGTATGTTCATCACATACATTTTGGCTCAAGCTTTTTTTGCGTGCAGTTTATCGAGCGGCTGTCGCTGTTTATTGAGCGGCTGTGGGCGTTTATCGAGCGGCTGTGGGCGTTTATCGAGCGTCTGTCGGCGTTTATCGAGCGGTTGTCGCTGTTTATCGAGCGGTTCGCACAAATTTACGAACTCATGATAGTACCCACCAAAGCCAATAAGTCTCCGTCAGGTTCATCTTATCCGCATCATTTTAAATACGGGTTTTAATTAAATGATGAAGCCAAGGTAACATTACAAGACTTGAAAAATCATAGTTTTTCCATATTCACAAAAGGTCTCGAATAATCCAGTTCGCCTTTCATTCGTTTAACAAGAACCTGGTTTCCTTGAAGCCATTTATTGAAATCAAAAATAACAGGCATGCGATTTGCACCGATGACAAACCAAGCTTTCATCTCTTTCGGAAAGTAGGCAGATGTGTGAATGGTACCAGCGGATGCATCATACTTCTTGGAGAAAACATCATATTGAGGATCGTTCATCACACGAAAAGCTTCCATTGGGTTCGTTGAATGCTTTTGCTGTTCTTGAATGGTTTGCTCACGCTGTCTCGTTTCTTCTTGTCGATATCGATTTTCTTCATCAAGTAAATGAAAGTGATTCGTACATACATTCGATTTCCGGGCAATGACTTTTCTTGGAGAAGCTTCTATGACAAATGACTCACCACTCGGATCCAGAAGTACATAGCTAAATGAATGTCGATGTGGAATTTCTTTCAGTAAGTCGACTGCCTCTTCGACGTTTGAACAGTTCTCTAAAATCAATCGCCCAATCATATTACAAAGAAAGCCATTACCTGATTTTTTACTATGGGTAAAGTTGTAGCCCATGACAAGACCTTTTTCGTTCATCCCATCGATTCGGCCGGTAATTTGCATGGAAGGACCAAGTGTAGCGAATCCTTGATCAGTCGGTTTGTAAAATAGGTACCTTCCTTCGTAACCTACAGGATGACTGTCGTAATTTCTGACCATAAAATCTGGTTCTGTGAAAATCGAACAACCACTCCGGACGAACTCATGATAGTACCCACCAAAGAGTCGATAAGCCTCCGTCAAATTCATTTCAAGCGCATCAGCAAGCCCGTGAATTTCTTCCAAAATAGCTGGAGAAAATTGTTTCATGACCTGCTCGAAACTGTCCTGATCAATAATAAAATGACGGTCCTTCTTCGGACCCCATTGTTTTCTTCGGTTATGAATAATCGGGGAATCAAGTAGTAACTTACCTTGATAATAGCCAAAATCGTAATGGTTCCCACGGTATTGTATGACGTCGCTATAATAGTTCATGGATTTCATTCCTTGTTGTTTTCATTGTACAGTCAGTTTAATCCAAGAATGGTAAGAAGAGAATTGGAATGCTTGTGACTGTTGGATATACTTAAAAGCATAAATGGATAGAGCACAACATATAGTAATATTCCTTAATAGTCGAGTAAGCGACTTATCCAAAAGTAAATGTGAAGAAACCAACTCATTTCTGAACACATCCATATTCTTCCAGGGGTGTTTAATCAATTACCATCTCTTTAAAATTTCGTTTACACTTATTAAAGAGATAAGAATTGAAATGAATAAACCTAATACATAATTTTCTTAGAGGGTGATGATAAGGATATGGGAAATGATCCATTTAAGAAAGCAGATCGTTTCTTGTTTAGTGAAAAAGGTAAACCTGTTCGATTGATTTTAGTTATATCTACTTTCTTATTCATCCCACTTCTCCTATTTGGTAGTGAGGTGATGGTTGCCGAATTCGGAAATCCATTTTTCTTCATAGGAATTACTTTTCCATGGGTTTTATTGATTTATTTCCCCGCTGAATTACATGGTTATTTCGATGAAGAAAAAGTGACGCCGAAAGTTAATAAGCTTTATAAGGCTCTTTTTATTCTCTATGTTTTGTTTTTTTGGATTGTTGGCGGTTTATGGTTCTTCAGTGTCTAAGACTCAATTTAAATTAAAAAAAGGGAGGGGCATAGCCATCTAGAAAAATAAAAAATAGCATCAATCATATGATTCAAATAATTGATGCCGTTTTTGGTGTGGAATTTTTATTAAGCAATGATAGAGATAATAGATATCTACTCACCATTCAGTTAAAATGAATATAGACTATTGTGAAGGTGTGGGTTCTTATGCGGTATATTAAGATGTCGCAAATCGAACAAAACATTGATAAAAATCGAAAAAAAGTAAATGAACGGATTCATTCTCGTAAAGCACAACAACCACAAGTAAAAAAAATTAAGCGACGATCAGCAGATGAACGGAGAGCACTGACAGCCGTCGCTAAAGCAAGTGTAGACCGAGCCAAAAAAGAAGATAAAATGAAAATGATTGGGAAACGGAGAATGTATTATGATCCGTCTGAGTGAGTTGAAAGCAGAGTTTTCTAAGTTAAATCTGTTAAGTAAGCATGAACGTATGTTGGAGTTATGTGGGTTATTGACATCTTATTTGAGTGAAAGTAAAATAACTCCGATTATCGTTGGTGGCTTATCTGTTGAAATTTACACGCGAAATCACTATACAACGCAGGATATTGATTTGATATCAGATGGACGGGCCCAAATAGATTCCCTTCTAACCGAAGAATTAGGTTTTAAAAGGGAAGGTCGCGTCTGGTATCATGAAAAACTGGAACTTTCCCTCGAAATACCCGGCAACTTTTTAGAAGGGAATTTAGAGAAAGTCATTCAAATTGAATTAGATAGTGGCAGAGAAGTATCTGTTATAGGAATTGAAGATTTGATCATTCATCGTTTGGAATCAGCGATTGTTTCTCAATCAGCTCATCCTGAATGGACGGAAGATTACGAATGGGCGGAGCGAATGTTCTTTATCCATAAAGAGGATGATCAGATCATGGACATCGAATATCTCATGAGAAAAGCGAAGGAAACAAAAACGGATCAGCTTATCAATGAATGGTTAAAAAAGTAAATCTATATTTTGGAGGGCCTGTTTTTCTTATATCTCGTTTAACGACGGGTTTTTATTTTGATTGGAATAGATCGATCAGGGAAATATTTTATTATAGTATGATTCGTATTGACATCAAGGAGGAAATCAGATGAATTATCAAGCCTTATACAATGAAAAACTACAATCAGTCGCAGAAGCTGTTCAACATATTCAACCTGGAACCGATATTATTTCTCCGTTAGGCTGTGCAGAACCGGATGCACTGATCAAACAATTGGAGAATCATGACGGCTTAAGTGACAACCGTCTATTTACGATGTTGACCACCCGTGAATTAATTGATGTTGACCCAGATAAATTAAAGATAACAAGTTTATTTTTAGGGGCTTCTGAACGTAAAGCATTCAATGAAGGAAAAATAGATTTATTGCCGAATCACTTTTCGGATCTACCAAAATTATTGAAACAAATTGCTCGAAAACCTGTCGTGATGACTGTTGTCTCTCCGATGGATGAAAATGGCTATTTTTCAATGGGCACAAACGCAGATCATACCATTTCGATGGTGAAAGAGGCAGAGACGATTTTAGTGGAAGTCAATGAGCACATGCCACGGACATATGGCGAAAATCAAATCCATATTTCTGACGTGACAGCAATCGTTGAGCATCATCAACCATTACCTGAGTTACCTAGTACACCCGGTCAGTCAGAGAAGGATATGAAGATTGGTGACCATGTCGCTAGTTTGATTAAAAATGGTGACACATTGCAGGTTGGGTTTGGCTCGATACCGAACGCGATCATTGACAACTTGAAAGGTTACCGTAATTTAACGATTCATACGGAAATGATTCCTGAAAAGATTATCGAATTATTTAAGAGTGGAGCAGTCACGAATGAAAACAACCCATTCAAAAAAGGGAAAATGACTGCAACATTCGCTTATGGTTCGAAAAAACTATACGACTTCATGCATGAAAACGATGATATTTATATGCTACCAGTTAGCCAGACGAACAATGCATGTAAGCTGAAAGAAATCGACGACTTGGTGACTGTGAATGCTGGAGTCGAAGTTGATTTTTTAGGACAAGTAAATGCGGAAAAAGTGGGTAACACGTATTTTTCATCAACAGGTGGACAATCAGATTTCCAACTCGCTTCACATTTTTCTGAGAATGGGAGAGGTGTGATTTGCCTGCACTCCACTGCGAAAAATGACGAGATCACGAAAATTGTTCCAACGCTTCAGCAGGGTGCCCCAGTGACAACGCATAAAAATGATGTTGATTATATTGTTACGGAATACGGTATTGCAAGACTTCGAGGCAAAACAATTCGGGAGCGGACGAAGGCTCTGATCGAAATTGCTCATCCAAAATTCAGGGAGCAATTGACCAAGGAAGCTAAACACATGGGTTATTTATAAGAAAGAAAAAAAGCATGCCGCACATCTAATTGCGGCATGCTTTTTTAAGTGGTCTGAATTGACATACGAATTGGAAGCTGTGATACGCTAGAACTAGATTAATCTTAAGAAGGTCGCTGTGTTGTGATACTTATGAAAAGAAACGACTTCGATAAATTGAAAGGGGAATTCCATGACAATAAAAAATAGACAAATTACGTTAGCAGAACGTCCAAAGGGAATGCCTGATGAGCAGACATTCCAATTCAAGACAGAAGAAATCAACGAAATTCAGCAGGATGAAGTTTTACTTCGCACCCTATATGTTTCCGTCGATCCATATATGCGTGGAAGAATGGTAGACGCAGAATCGTATATTGAGCCTTTTCAATTAAATGAAGTCATCGAAGGCGGTTCAATCGGTGAAGTGATCGAATCGAAGTCAGAGCATTACACAGTTGGTGACGTCGTCATCGGAAACTTTGGCTGGCAAGAATACTATGTCGCTCAAGCGAATGAAATTCGTAAAATTGACCCATCAGTAGCTCCAATCTCGACACATTTAGGAATCCTAGGTATGACGGGATTGACGGCTTACTTTGGCTTGTTAGATATTGGCCAACCGAAAGAAGGCGAAACGGTAGTCATATCTGGTGCAGCCGGTTCCGTCGGTTCGATTGTCGGACAAATTGCGAAAATCAAAGGTGCACATGTTGTCGGCATTGCGGGATCTGATGAAAAGATTCAGTTTTTAAAAGATGAATTAGGTTTTGACGAAGGAATCAATTACAAAACAACGAAAAACTTAGCAGAAGATTTAAAGAAAGCATGTCCGAATAAGGTCGATGTATACTTTGATAACGTCGGTGGAGAGATCTCTGATGCCGTTCTATCACAGCTGAATACATTTGCTCGTGTTCCAGTATGTGGTGCAATCTCGACATATAACTCGGAAGAAGCGGACCTGGGACCACGTGTACAAACAACGCTCATTAAGAAAAGTGCAATGATGCAAGGGTTTACGGTCGGTAACTATACAGACCGCTTCAAAGAAGGTGCCGTGCAATTAGGTAAATGGCTACAAGAGGGCAAGTTGAGTTATCGTGAAACAATTGTTGAAGGTTTTGACAATATTCCAGAAGCATTTTTAGATCTGTTCAAAGGTAACAATATCGGAAAGTTATTGGTGAAAGTCTCTGACAAAAGTCAATAACATGAACAAAACCGTGAGGCGGGGACAAAACTCAGTAAATTGAAAAAGCGTGGTACTTACCGATTAGGCAGGTACCACGCTTTTCTATATTATCGTTTATTTTTAGTTAACCTTTACAAACACTATTTTTTCCAACAAAAAAGAAATGAGTGAATTACTTTGGTATTGGTTTTAAAGAAGAAATTAAAATTATCAGATGAACAAAGAAAAATTTTAAATTGGTTGATAGTAAATCAACAAGCTACACCTTACTTAACGTGGAAAATATTCTTTATGGAAAAAGAAAAGCCTAATCCAGACCCTCGTGTATTTCTATTTGATAACTTATCTTTTCCTGAAAAATCCGAAGTCGAATTAGTTCTTGCAAGATACTTTTCAAGAAGTTATCGAACTTGTCGTGTTCCTAATGATTTTGAAACTTTACTCTATGAAGAATAAGGGTGGTTATATGAATAGAGAAAAATAAATTGAACAGTTGAAACAAACTTTGGTTGAAGCTTATCTTTACCATGAAAAAAAGAAAAGTTTGTTTATCATCATGAAGTTAGAAAAAAGAAATCAAAACACTCTATGAGAGCTTGTTCAATGATTTCGACCAAAAATTAGATCATTACAGTACAACTTTACTAGGGTGATAAAATGAAATTTTGCAGAAGGTGTTTAATGGAAGTTTCTGGAAGTACAAATTTATGCCCCTCATTGTGGCGGTCCAAATTCAATGAACAAAATTCCTGTTAAGCTATCTTTGTTTATCTGGTCTTTATACTTGGGTGGATTCATTAACGGAATAAAAAAATAGCAAGATCTAAAACTAGTTCTATATGGACCCTACATAATTTCAAAACAATCAGTTTAAGTTTAAAACGTTAGAATCTTGTAGATTCCTATAAAGAAAGACACTCTTCTTATGTAGTTTTTTTATATATATTGATATATAAAAATTTCCACATTATTTCTAAAACTAGTAATAATCTTGAAAATATTAAATTGTTTTTATTAAATAATACTTTTATAATATATTATTCGCACTTCATATTTTCTGACTTAATTCTAAAATTAGTTTTATTAATTTTTATTAATATTGTAATTGTCACACCAATTTTAATATATTCAAAAGTAAGTAATTTTAGTAACCCCTTAAGTGAAAAGTTATATTCATAAAGTAAAATTTGATAATTTATTTCATTAAATTCTCTGTGCAAAATAAAATTTTTATTCAGAAGTTTTATTTTGCACAGATGTCTTTTTATATCATATACTCATATTCTACATACCGAATAAAAGAATCTGAAAAATAATGTTACTAAGATTAATCATGTTGAGTTTGTTTTAATGTGACTATCAATATGATTCCAACAATAAACGTAACCACTGAAATTAAAATAGTTGAGGTATTAAATGAACTTTCTAAGTTATTCAAAATTGCATAAATAGAACCACTTACTAACCCTATTATTGCTGCGTAGGTTTCTATCATGTAATTTGATAACAAATACCGGATAAGTTTACTGGTGAACAGAACCCCTAGTACGATTCCTGAACCGACAGCAAAAATTATCGCCAAATCAAACGATATTAAAGAAACTGTTACTAGCTCATATAAGCCTAATATAGTCAAGATTAAAGCGCCACTCAACCCAGGTAGGACAAGAGCCGTGCTCGCAATAAACCCTGCCACAACAAAGAAAATATAGTCACTCATTGATAAATTAGTCGAATCAATTTCAACAATACCGTTTAATGCTTGGCTGACTAATACAAGAATAAAAAACAGTACAATTATTACATAATGTTTTAATAAGAGTTTGTTTTTTGATAGAAAAACCGTTTCTTTCCAAAGGTAGGGTAAAAAACCTACAATAATACCTGTAAATAACATCAGCGTGGGTGTGCGATAAGTATCTAATAAATAATTTATAATAAATATGGAAAATACAAACCCAATAACCATACCTGTAGCAAATGTGATTAGAAAAGGTAATACCTCTTTTCTTTTTTTTGTTGTTAATAAGCTTAAAGAATAAATTAATCGTTCATATATTCCAAAGATCATTGCTACCGTACTTCCACTTATTCCAGGTACGGTTTCAGTAATTCCAACTGCGATACCCCGTAAAATAATTCCCACGTTCTTCAACACCTTATTCATAATATTATTTGTAAAATCACGTTATTATAGAGTGAAATTTCTTTCGTTTTATAGTATCATATTATGACACTGATACTTCTTATAATTTAATTTAATATACTTGAATCAATTTCATAATTGCTCTTTTTAAAAATACAAAGACTTCTCCAATGTTTTGAATTGCATTTTTAAAAACAG
>NZ_VMHF01000024.1:0-14243 GCF_007559355.1 Allobacillus sp. SKP2-8
CTGTTTTTAAAAATGCAATTCAAAACATTGGAGAAGTCTTTGTATTTTTAAAAAGAGCAATTATGAAATTGATTCAAATATAAACTTTTTTATAAAAAGTGGTTTATTTTTTGTTTAAATGGTTATACATAGTAGTGTAATACTTTCTCGTATTCCCCCTTTGGCAAAGTGGATTCCCCCGCTTTGCCATTTTTTTTGCTTTAAATTATGATAGACGTATAGATTAAAAAGGGGGCGTTACAATGAAAGAAATCTTCGAGCAAGGAATCGACCGAGAAAATACCAATTCCGCAAAATGGGATGCAAGAGAAAAAATCTTTGGCACAAGTGATTTGTTACCGATGTGGGTGGCAGACATGGATTTTGCCGCACCACCTTCGTTGAAAGATGCATTGATCAAGCGAGCGGAGCATAATGCTTATGGTTATACGATCCATAATGATGAGTTATTACATACCATTCAAAATTGGGTAAAAAGACGTCATCAAACGAATATCGATACGGATTTACTAAGCTTCAGTCCAGGTGTCATCCCTAGTCTACATGCAGTGATTCAAGCTTTCACCGAAGAGAATGACCAGATTGTCATCCAACCACCTGTGTACCCACCATTTTTCTCAGTGATTGAAACGCATAATCGTACAGTTGTCGAAAATCCGTTGGTGCAAGGTGACAATGGATATGAAATGAATTTCGAGGAGCTTGAAGAATTATTCAAAGCAGGAGCAAAAGCTCTTCTTCTTTGTAGCCCTCATAATCCTGTCGGTCGAGTATGGACAGAAGAGGAACTGAAGAAAGTTACGGACCTTTGTGTAAAATACAATGTGATGTTGTTTTCTGATGAAATTCATGCAGACATCGTCTTCTCTCAATCTGAACACTTCCCTGCAATTCGAGTAAATGAGAAGGTGAAAGAATTGACCTTTACATTGATGGCTCCCTCCAAGACGTTTAACATCGCTGGGTTGCAAGGTTCATTTATTCTTTCGCCAAACGAAGAACAAAAAGAAAAGCTCGACAAGCAACTTCAAAAGCAAGGTATTGGCATGTTGAATACATTTGCCTATACCGCTATGCAAACGGTTTACGAGTCTGGTGAAGAATGGCTTGAAGAACTGAATAAAACGTTAGAGAATAATCGTGACCTCGTTAAAAAGATGTTCGAAGAGAGTGGCCTGCCGATCCGTACAATACCATCTGAAGGAACGTATCTTGTCTGGCTTGATTTCCGTGAAACAGAGGTCCCTCACGATGAGTTAAAGAAGATATTAATTGAAGAAGCAAAAGTCGGTCTAAATGATGGCACGACATTCGGTAAACAAGGTGAACAGTTTATGCGTATGAACATCGCAGCACCGCGTTCGACCGTGGAAGATGGAGTTAATCGGATTATTGAAGCTTTTTCGGAATAACTTAACTGTACAGTAACAATAATAGTTCTCAAACGAAAGAGACTGGCACAAATATGAATGTTTAATAACAATGAAGTGAGCGTTTAAGAAAGGGTATTGAAATACGTAGACGCCTGGCGTCAATTCATGCAGGTGAGGCGGCTAACTGATGAAGTTTGGCTGTTGACTGCTGAAGTTCGGCTGCTGACTGCTGAAGTTCGAATGCTGACTGCTGAAGTTTGGCGGCTGACTGCTGAAGTTCGAATGCTGACTGCTGAAGTTTGGTTGCTGACTGCTGAAGTTCGAATACTGACTGCTGATGTTTCGCGGCTGACTGCTGAAGTTCGAATGCTGACTGCTGAAGTTTGGTTGCTGACTGCTGAAGTTCGAATACTGACTGCTGATGTTTGGTTGCTGACTGCTGAAGTTCGAATGCTGACTGCTGATGTTTGACTGCTGACTGCTGAAGTTATGTCTCCCATGCAGGAGTTAGCCTATTATTTTCGGACTGCAATGCCATATAACTTTTATTAATGAAAGAAGCGTACACGCAGCCTAAGGTATAGAAGACACTTCGATTTATCGCAGATGTCGCCTTATGTCCTGTGGGTGCAAGCAAAGTGTTTTGAGGGATTGTTAGTCAAACAGAAAACCCGAGCGATTTATTTACGTCTAAATCGTTCGGGTTTTCTTTTCTTCTATAAACTTTTGCACAAATTTTAACAGGCTTTTAGATCTTGGTTATGTCAATCTTCTAATTACGTTCTAAATCAGAACCGTGTATTGTATTTGTCATAAAAGAAATCTTAACTCCGCCATATAAAGCTTTATATAAACCTACAACAAGCTCTTAGTTACACAGTTCAATTAAGCATTCTTCGTAGCATATTCTCTATTCTCGACCGTAACCCACGTCGCTAATATAATTAATGACCCTACCATAACAGTTGGAATTAACCAAAGCTGGCTCGCTCCTAATGTCCAACCGACTACAGTGATCATCACTGCAACAAGTGGTGCAATCATGTAATATGCTTTTGACTCGTAGTACCAACCGTATGGGAAAAAATGCGCAGCTGTTATAATGGCGAAAAATAACACAACCTGTTCAGGCGATTTTGCAAACGCCCAAAAGATAAATGGAAAATAAGCAAACTGAGCAAGATTGATGATCAGACCGAGCATGTTTAGTGGATTATCTTCCAATTTCCAATCAGCTTTCAATAACGTCGATATACCAACAGCGAGCGGAAACATCATTCCAGTAGAAACGAGCATAAAGATATTTTTTGTTTCTAATGGTAAATTCGGCATCAAAAATATCGCTGTAATGACGATCCAAATAATCGTACCTGCTAATATAAATGAGACTCCTTTTTTCCCTCGGATTGCTGCATCCCTTTTTGCTTCTTCTACTTGCACTATACTCTCCCCCTATTTCTAATACCTTTGCACGAAATAACTGCCAGGATTATTCTCATCTAAGCAAAGAATTGATTTTATCTATACTATATAATTTATCATAATTATCAAAATAAACCAGACAATTGTTCAATAGATGGTACTTTCCTCTTTAAAGATTGGTTATATAGAGATGTTTTTACTTTTCTTCCCGTCAAAAAATTATTCGCTTTCTTGAAATATCATTTGAGTGGTTAGGCGTTTTTGCTCGGTCAACCGTGTGGATTGAACGGTTACTCACTGTCTTTGAACAGTTAGGCGCGCGTTTTGAACAGTCACGCACGTTTTTTGAACGGTTGGGCGCGTGTTTTGAACAGTCACGCACGTTTTTTGAACAGTTAGACACAACTTTTGAACGGTCAAACCCAGACGTGTTTAGTGAAGTAGAATCTTTAACACAAAAAAGCATAGAGCTTAAACTCTATGCTTCAGAAATACATAATAGTATTCGTTAAAAACTCACGATTCTTCCTCTTCTTTTTGCTCAACTTGTTCGCCTGGGTTTGTGCCCTCTTGCAGCTCCGAGTCTTTTTTAATGACTGCACAGGCAACACGTTCACCAGAATCTCCGGATGGTTGGCTTACGCCGTCATCTTGGCCGGAGTGAATGATCAGTGCCTTGCCTTCATCTGAGAAAACTGAGCCTTTGCCATCTTTTAATGTTGCTTCTGATAAAACAAATTCGTAATCAGCAATCGTCCCGTCTCCGCCAACTTCGATATTCGGCATATCGCCAATGTGTGGACCTTCTGGGTGCATTAGACCGTGTTTGGATTCGTCAATCGTCCAGTGATTTCCGGCTGACTCGAAATTCGGACCTTCACATTTGGGAAATTCGTGGACATGAATCCCATGAAAGCCTGGTTCTAACCCTTCAAGTGCAACTTTTACTTTCACGCCTTCCGGTTCTTCTGAAACAGTTGCTTTTCCGATAATATCTGAATCTGCGTTATAAATATCCGTCTCTACCATTGTTTTCTGATCGGATTGGCAACCTATTAAAAAAGCTGACATTGAAATGATTAATAGTGCTCGTTTCATTTTTTTACCACCTCACCTGACAGTTTGGCTAGTCGGTAAGGATTTTAAACGGATCAACTAAAAAAACACCCACTATTTATGAGTGGATGTTTCATTAGTTCTTATCTGTTTGATCTTTCTCTTCTTTTTCTTGAATGACCGGACCATATCTTTCATTAAACTTATCTTCTTGTTTTTTAGAGATTTTTTTAATGAGAATGAAAGCCAATACTGCAACGATGAAAAAACCAATCATCGTCAAGAGGGCTGGTAGGTATTCCGTTTTATCATCAGGAAAATAAAGAAATGGCATTAATATTGGAAATTGTATAAAAGGCATGACAAGCACCTACTTTTACTTATGTGATTAGCTCAAGTATAACATAGGGAAATGTGGTGTTGTCAGTTGAGTGTTTCACCTTTTTGACAATTTACTTTCCTATTTCTTTTAAAAGATTCGCCATTTCAATGGCAGCAATCGCGCAATCATACCCTTTGTTTCCTGCTTTCGTGCCTGCACGCTCAATTGCTTGTTCGATTGTATCTGTTGTCAGGACGCCGAAAATTGCCGGGACACCTGTTTCTTTGCTGACAGAAGCAACGCCGCTAGATACTTCCCCACTTACATATTCGAAGTGCGGTGTCGCGCCACGAATGACGGAGCCAAGCGTAACGAGTGCATCATATTTATTCGTTTCTGCAAGTTTTTTCGTTGCTAGTGGGATTTCATAGGCACCTGGTACCCAAACAACTTCGATATCATTTTCGTCTACACCGTGACGTTTCAAAGCACTTACGGCACCGTCTAACAATCTTTCATTGATAAATTCATTGAAACGACCCACAACGATCGCTATTTTAAGTCCTGTTCCGACTAAGCTTCCTTCGTATGTTTTCATTTCGTATTCCTCCTCTATTGTTTTCCATTGTGTTTTCATTTTTAACTTAAAACAAATGACCTAATTTATCGCGTTTTGTTTGCAAGTACTTTTCGTTGTTTTTATTTGATTCCATTTTAAGTGGTACACGTTCAACTAATTCGAGTTCATAACCGTGCAGTCCTTTGATCTTACGTGGATTATTGGTGAGTAGGCGCATTTTACGTACACCGACGTCTTCTAAAATTTGTGCACCTAAACCGTAATCCCGTAAATCAGCTGGAAAACCAAGTTTGTGGTTCGCTTCAACAGTATCATAGCCTTCTTCTTGGAGCTTATAGGCTTTTAGTTTATTCAACAAGCCGATGCCTCGACCTTCTTGGCGCATGTAAAGAAGAACACCTTTTCCTTCTTCTTCAATCTGTTTTAAGGCTGCTTCCAATTGCGGACCACAATCACAACGATGGGAGCCAAATACGTCGCCTGTTAAACATTCACTATGCACACGGACCAACGTAGGCTCATGTGGGTTGATATCGCCTTTCACTAAGGCAATATGCTCACGGCCGTCCAGATCATTTGTGTAAGCAATCGCATTGAAATCACCGAATGAAGTTGGTAAGTTGATTTCGATTTCACGACTGATCAATTTTTCGTGTTTTCTACGATACTTAATCAAGTCTTCAATCGTAATCAGCTTCAATCCTTTTTCATCTGCCAATTTACGAAGTTCCGGTACACGAGCCATCGACCCATCTTCATTCATGATTTCGCAAATAGCGCCGACAGGTTTTGATCCAGCGATTTTCGCCAAGTCAATAGCCGCTTCTGTATGCCCTGCCCGACGCAAAACGCCTCCCTCTTTCGCGATTAACGGAAAAATATGTCCAGGTCGTTTAAATTCTGTTGGAACGACATCATCTTCAGCTAAGCGCATAATGGATTTAGACCGCTCGCCTGCACTAATCCCAGTCGTTGTTTCCACATGGTCGATACTGACGGTAAATGCAGTGCCGTGACTGTCTGTATTCACATCAGCCATCATGTTCAATTGAAGTTGATCTGCTTTTTCTTTCGTAATCGGTGCACAGATTAATCCACGGCCTTCTGTCGCCATGAAGTTGATCATTTCGGGAGTTGCTTTTTCACCTAGTGCGACAAAGTCCCCTTCGTTCTCTCTATTCTCGTCATCTACAACGATGACAGCTTTTCCTTCGCGTAGGTCTTCTATTGCTTCTTCTATTGAATCAAACATTGTTTGCCCCTCCTATTAACCAAGAAACCCTGATTTTCGCAGCTGTTCCAAGGAAACTCCTTTTTCTTTTTGTTCTTCGTTCGGTTGTACGAGCTGATAGACATATTTTAACAATTGGTCGCATTCGATATTCACTAAATCCCCTGTACCTTTGCTCGTTAAGGTTGTTGCATCCTGTGTGTGCGGGATTAACGAGATGGTTAACACATGATCTTCTAAGCCAAATATCGTAAGCGATGTCCCGTCAATCGATACGGAACCTTTAATCATCATATATTTACTTAAGTTTGCAGGTACTTCAATATGAAAGTATTCCGCATTCTCACGTGTTTCACGTTTAATGATTTTCCCCAAGCCATCGACGTGTCCTGACACGAAATGACCTCCAAATCGTCCATTGGCTGCCATTGCGCGTTCCAGATTCACTTTTGAACCGACTTTTAAATCTTTTAATGCGGTATGGTGAAATGTCTCAGGCATAACGTCCATCGTAAAATTCGTATCTGTAAAAGAAGTCGCTGTTAAACAAACACCGTTAACAGAAATACTGTCACCCAATTTCAAATCCTTTGTCACGATCGATGCTTTCACATCCAACTCGAGAGACTCGTTTGCTTGGTTGATCGTTTGTATTTCACCGACTTCTTCAATAATTCCAGTAAACATTGTATAACCCCCTACCGTTTCGGTTTGGCAATAATTTTCAAGTCATCATCCATCTGTTCGATCGATTCAAACGTCAGCTTTACGCTTTGGCTTACTTCTGTAAATCCATTTTGGTTAAAGAATGGTTTACTGGATGGTCCACCGATCAACTTTGGTGCCATATAAACATGAAGCTCATCAAAAAGTTGTTTATGTATGAATGACGAATGGACCTTTGAACCACCTTCTACATAAACACTCATGATTTTATCTTCTGCTAATTGTGCCAATAAATCGTTTAAATCGATTTCGTCTGTTGGCATGCGCAAAACATCAATATGTTCTATTTCATTTAATTGTTTTTCAGTTGATTCGCTCGCATGATTTCCACAAATAATGATGGTGCGAACGGCTTGATCTGTGAGTATTTTGGCATGAAAAGGGATGGATAGATGAGTATCCAAGATGATTCGTATGGGGTTAATTCCTCCGTGGGGCAAACGGGTTGTTAATTGAGGATCGTCATGTTTAACGGTTTCAATTCCGACTAAAATCGCATCATGTCGGTGGCGGTTTTCGTGAACATCACGTCGTGCCGCTTCACCGGTAATCCATTTACTATCACCACTGTTCGCCGTCATTTTTCCATCGAGCGAAACAGCTGTTTTTATCGTGACGTATGGTCGTTTATTTCGCATGAAGTGCATGAAATCTTTATTGATCTCTATGGCATCTTCTTCATGTAAACCAACTTCGACGTCAATACCTTCATCGCGCAACCATTGAACGCCTTTTCCAGCAACTTTCGGATTCGGATCCAAGGTTGCGACAAAAACTTTTTTAATTCCTGCGTCAATAATCGCTTTGGCACATGGCGGTGTTTTTCCATAATGTGCACAAGGCTCCAAGGTCACGTATATGTCAGCGTCCTTCGCCTCATCACCTGCTTGCTGTAGTGCAAATACTTCAGCATGCGGCTCACCTGGCTTCATATGTGTTCCGACGCCGACCACTCGCCCGTTTTTAACAACTATGGCGCCAACCGATGGATTCGGATGCGTCTGGCCGATCGTCAGCCTTGCCATTTCCAAAGCGTGTTTCATATAATCTTTTGATTCTTTCAAACGTTAACCTCCTAATTAAGCAATCTTTTTTGGCCGTTAACGTTTCAGATCCTTCTCCCCTCCAGACTCTGACTGTCGGTTCCAGATTCGCACTGGATCAACCGCTCGCGCGGGTCGTGGACTTCAAGCACTCACTTGTTACCACCGGTCGGGATTTTCACCCTGCCCCGAAGAATCGTAACCCAAATATTTAAATGATTCATCATCATTATAATTTAATTGATAAAATTCTGCTACCCTTTTGTTTTATATTGATTTTTCATTGAATGGTTGGTACTGCCTAAATTAATTAATTGAAACGCTTAATTTCTTTGTAATATTATTGTAATATAGAGATAGAGACAAAGCGAATCATTTTTCCATTACGACATCCATCAATTGCACATATTTTTATTTAATACATAAGCAGAATGTTCACTTTACAAGATACAGTTAGATGCAATTAGATGTCAGTGGAGATATCCTGTCTCAAAAATAATTAGGGGGGATTTAGTGATGAAAAAGTTCCTATTTGTCTTGTTGGCTTTAATGCTCAGTGCATTTCTAACAGCATGTGGAGGAAGCGACTCAAGCGAGGAAGCCAGTGCTGAAGATTCCGATCAAGAAGAACGTACAGAAAGTGCTGATGAAAGCGATGATCAACAGAAAAGCGAAGAGTCCAGCAATGAAGAGTCCAGTGAAAGTGAATCAACTGAAGATGTCATCGAGACAGAAGGTGGTGTTTTCACTGCTCATTCAAAAAATGAAGAAGCACATACATTTGAAACAGGCCCTGTCGTGTTGACCATTGAGAAAGTTGTTGCTACTTCAGGTGAGTTAAATGAAGAAGGCCAGCAGTTTTTCGAAACGGATGAGATTGATTACATTCAAGTAGATATTGCTGTTGAAAATACTTCAGATGAAGATATTAGCTTTTATGCCGGACAAGGTACGATGTCAACCAATACTGGTGAACAAATCGAACCGGATATGTGGTTAAGTGATCATATTGAAGGAGAAATGATGGCTGGAACTAAAGGAAGCGGAACGATGGCCTATGTACTTGAAAACTCTAATGCAGAAGACATTGAGAGTATTCGACTTGTATTCGATGCACCGTTAAATGAAGATTGGGATACACTTGGTGAGGATCTCGATTTTGAAATCGAACTTAAATAAATCTATTTCTAGAAGCCTCTGTGATGGAGGCTTCTTTTTTTATTCTGCACAATAAGTTGTTCAGAGCTGTCCCCTGCGTTTAATCTCTTCTATAAACGGAAATACTTCTATAGAGTCAGTTTTTATAAAAGGAGTGTATCTTGTATGGATTTAAATAAAGAACTGAAGAAACTTGAATCACTATATCTCCAATCCCCTCATCGTGTATTTACGATGTATTTGAACACAGATCCAGCTGACCCTGGAAATCTAAAAGGTAAGTGGCAAATTCATTTCAAAAATGCAATGCAAAACTTTGAAAACTATCTCGAAAAAGATGATGATTCCGATGAAAAGCATAACTTCTGGAATGTGAAAGAAAAAGTAGAACGATTTGTACAGGATGAACAACCGAATTTCAAGAAAAGTGTCGTAATCATAGCCGCGTCAGATGATTCAGTTTGGTTTGCGAAAACATTGCAAATGCCCGTAGAAAATGAATTCCATTGGGAAGAAACAGCGAAATTGGATCAGCTCCGTCGGATGCAAGAGGAATTTCCGAAGACGGGCATTATTTTAACCCAACAGGAAGAAATCAAATGCATTGATGCCAACCTTGGAAGCGTCAATGACACGAAAGTTTTTGAATTGGATTTGGATACAGAGGATTGGCGTCTCCACGAAGGAGCTCACTTAGCCGATCGAAATATGGGAACGTCAGGAGCGAAATCATCCAAGCAAGATGAATTCAAAGACCGTTTTGAAGCACACCGGGAAAGATGGTATAAACAAGTCGCCCCTAAATTAGACAAACTCGCTAAAGATAATGGTTGGCAACGAATTTATTTAGTCGGTGCACAGGAAGAAACCGATGAACTGGAAAACGCAATGAATAAACCTGTAGAAGATAAGGTCAATAAAAATTTATTGAATCATGAGGAAACAAAAGTAATCGAAGAAGTTGTATTTGCTTAACTCGATTGATCCCTATGCAGAACGAATGCATAGGGATTTTCTTTTTCTTTTAACTGATCTTATGATAACTTTTAAACAGAACATATGAAGGAGGAACTTATGAAATGAGCACAGCACATATTGGCGCAAAAAAAGGCGATATCGCTGAAACAATTTTACTTCCAGGAGATCCGCTTCGGGCAAAATATATTGCGGAGAACTTTTTGGATGATGTGACGCAATATAATGAAGTTCGCGGTATGTTAGGTTTTACAGGTACTTATAAGGGTGAGCGTATTTCGGTTCAAGGAACTGGAATGGGTGTACCAAGTATTTCGATTTACGTGAATGAGTTGATTAATGAATTTGGTGTGAAAAATTTAATTCGCGTTGGGTCTTGTGGAGCCTTACAAAAAGATGTCAAAGTACGCGACGTTATCCTGGCCCAAACGTCAACAACGGATTCTCAGATGAACCGGATGAATTTTGGTGGCATCGACTTTGCACCAACAGCTGATTTTGGATTGCTGAAAAACGCATATGACGTCGGCGAAGAAAAGAACTTGAATCTTCGTGTCGGCAACGTATTTACAAGCGATAGCTTCTATCGTGACAATGCAATGGAGTTGTTCGAAAAATTAGCGGAATACAATGTACTGGGTGTCGAAATGGAAACGACAGCTCTATACACATTGGCGGCAAAATATGATTGTCGTGCACTTTCTGTATTGACGGTGAGCGATCACATCTTAACTGGTGAAGAAACGACTCCGGAAGAACGTCAAACAACATTCAGTGATATGATTGATGTTGCATTGGAAGCAAGTATTCGATAAGTATTGAGTTTAATCAATGACTTCTCAAAAGTTTTCGAGCTTTTGAGAAGTTTTTTTATTTCTTCGTGAAAACTACCTTCCTATTGTTAACCTATTTATTTTATGGTTGACAATCATTTGCCTTCTCATATATTATAAAGAAAAAGATTCAGAAAAAGAGGGGTAATTGAAATGAATAACCAAAGATTTCGTACGGTCGACTTGACGATGGGAGCGGTCTTCGTCGTCCTAATGATGATTGGAGCCAACTTAGCTTATTGGGTTCCTGCTTTAAAAATTACATACGCAGGTGGAGAAGTTCCGCTTACTTTGCAAACTTTCTTTGCGATCCTGGCCGGGATTTTGTTAGGTAGAAAACTTGGCGCATTTTCGATGATCGTTTATCTCGCTGTCGGAGCTGTCGGTGTGCCTGTATTTGCAGAAATGAGTGCGGGGATTGCCAACCTTGCAATGCCGACAGGTGGATTTTTGATTTCATTTGTTTTTGTAGCCTATATCTCTGGATTGATTATTGAAAAAGCTTCCAATAATAGTTTGGCTACGTATTCTTTCGCCGTTTTCGGTGGATTGATCGTAAACTATTTAATCGGAACACCTTATTTATATTTTTCGATGAACAATGTGTTGGGAGTGCCGATTTCCATGTATGGATCCATGCTTACGATGTTGCCGTTCTTCATTAAGGATGCTGTGATTACTGGTTTACTTGCAGCGACCCTGCCTTCTTTTGTGACAAGAATCCAACGAGTAAGCCCATCATTGCGGAGTCAATAATTGATTAAAACGTCGTTCACTTAGTGAATGGCGTTTTAAATTTTCCAATAGGCTGATGACCTAGCTTTCTTCGATTATTAAGATGGCTTTTTGCGTTTATTTGGCGGCTTACTTCAGTTTTTCGGCGGCTTTTTGACTTTTTTCAGCGGCTTGTTGCTGTTATTCGACGGCTACAAGAGAGATTTCAACGGCTTGCTACGATTTTTCGACGGCTTTCCAGCTTTTTTCGACGGCTGCCTATGTGTCGAAACGCGCAATGTAAAATAGTAATAAAAAATAGCGGTAGCACAGAAAGTGAAAGATAAATGAATAGGTAAAGACCAGCAACGCTGAGGGTTGCTGGTCTTTTACATGAAAAGTATTTATTCATATTTTCATTCAGTTTTGATTTTATTCACCTAAATGAACAGCTTTCGCTAATGTTCTTGCCATGACACCAGTCGATCCTTTTGGTCCGAGGTCATATGCAGAATCAGATACTGCTGTACCTGCGATGTCCAAATGAACCCATGGTGTGTCTTCGGCAAACTCGCCGACAAATGCAGCCGCTAAAATGGATTGTGCTTTTCTACCTGGTGAGTTGTTTAAGTCAGCGATATGGCTTGTTCGAACTTCTTCACGGAAATGATCCATGTACGGGAATGCCCACACTGGTTCGTCCATTTTTTCAGAAGCTGTTTTTATTTCCTCATACCATTCATCGTTGTTTGTTAAGGCTCCTGTGACTTTATCGCCTAATGCGACAATGACACCGCCGGTTAGGGTAGCGATATCAACAATTTTTGCTGCGCCTTCTTTTCTTGCATAAGCAACGGCGTCTGCAAGCGCCAAGCGCCCTTCTGCATCCGTATTGCGGATTTCAATTGTTTTTCCGCTCATGGATACGATGACGTCGTCTGGTTTAAATGCTTTTCCACTGATCATGTTGTCAGTTGCTGCAATAATGCCCATCACATTTTCTTTCGGTTTCGTTTTACCGATTATTTCCATAGCGCCAACAACTGCTGCCGCTCCGCCCATGTCCATTTTCATACCGACAATACCGTCTTTAGGCTTTAACGAATAACCGCCGGTGTCAAAGGTGATTCCTTTTCCGACAAGTGCGGTTGGGTTTTCCCACGTGTCTTTTCCTTGATATTTCATGACGATAAAGCGTGGTGGCTCATCGGATCCTTGGTTGACGGCAAGTAGTGCACCCATACCAAGCTCTTCGATTTCTTCTTTGCCAAGAACTTCGATTTCCAGGTCGTTTTCGTTGGCAATGTTTTCAGCGAAATTCGCCAGGTCAGTTGCCGTTAGCAAGTTACTTGGCAGGTTGACTAAGTATCTCGCCGTGTTGGCCCCTGTTCCGTAAGCGTAACCTTTTTCTACTACTGATAAGTCGAGCTCTTGTTTACTAATTAAGTTTAATGAACCTAAGTTCGTTTTTTCTGGTCTATTTGTATGACATGTAGATTGTTCAAACGTCGATAATGCAAATGCATCGCCAATTGCTTCAAGCTGTTCTTCTGTTGGGTTATCTTGGAGGATGCTGGCTACTGAAATAGCAGCTTGATCGACACCATCTTTTTGGATGGATTGAAATGCTTTCCCTACTGCTTTACGTAAGCGGTTCGTCGTCAGTTCTTCTCGCTTGCCAAGACCAACGAAATATAAACGCTCAGCTTCAATCTTTCCTAGCGTATGTATTTTTCCAAGTTTTCCGTATTGGTTGGAAAGATCGCCTGCTTGCATCAGTTCATCCAATTGCTGGTCGAACACTTGATTTAGTTCTTCATAAGTCGTTTGATTATTTTTTTGTTCTTCAAATAAGCCAACAATTAAAGCTTTCGTAGATGCCTTTGTGACATCATCTTGTGTCTGTTGAAACATGTCCTCACTCCTTTTATCGTATACAATTATCATATCAGATTATTTCGATATGCGAAATAGACAACCTTCCTAACTTAAACGCTTGTCATATTTTCTTCACCATATCCGTTTGTGTTCAAGCATTTTTTGGGTACTATGAGAATAGTATGTTTAAAGGTAGTTGATATTATGGAAATTTTTACGAATACACCTCTATGGATTGCTTTATTGGCTGTTTTGTTTGCGCAATTTGTCAAAATCCCTATTCACTTCATTGCAACACGTGAATTTAAGCCGGGGTTGGCTTTCAGTACAGGCGGCATGCCTAGCAGCCATTCGGCCTCTGTCACTTCGTTAGCAACGGCAATCGGGATTGAAAATGGTCTCGATTCACCTTTTTTTGCGATTGCAGCTGTTCTGAGTATCATTGTCATGTACGATGCGACAGGGATTAGACGCCAGGCCGGAGAGCATGCGACGATTTTGAATCAGCTCGTCAAAGATTTCCAACGTCTTGTAGCTGATGCGAAAAATTGGCCACAAAAAGAACAACAACAGAAAAAAGAAGAGTTAAAAGAACTGCTTGGTCACCAACCGATTGAAGTTTTCTTTGGCGCATTAACTGGAATCATTTTAGCTATTGTTGTTTATTCATTTATTTAGTTTTAAAAAAACCCGCTGGCACAGCTTCCACAGCTGTACAGCGGGTTACATGTTGTTATAGGCTTTCTTGAAATGTCGGCAAGTCGCCTGCTTCAATCTTGTCGGCCCATTGATTGAATTCTTCTTCCGTCAATTGACCTTCTCCTTCTTCAATGACAAAAACATCAATTTCTTTTTTTCCCCATTGACTAAATACTTCGTCAACCGTTTCATAGTACAAATCAATTTTGTTTCCTTTAATCGCACTTCCCGTA